>NZ_JAWOWL010000002.1:0-346812 GCF_033340395.1 Vibrio sp. 1159
TTAGGCATGAGGCTACGACGATTGATGGGCGTAGCCGCTCAGATCGTAGTTTCTTGATTTAGTTCCATCGAATTACGCAACAAAGCCATTTACTTGCAAAAAGTTGTAGTAATTACTTCAACTTACCTATTATCGCGTCAGAGCATACTCAGTTAACAGAAACGCCTTATTTCTCTCGCTTTCTGATTGATTCACAAATATTGCCGGAAAGCGACTTTGCGGGCGAAAACAAGACGTATCTTCGTCTAATTCAGAGACAAAGCCGTTTGGCAATACTCGGCTCTATTATCCTGCTTACTGGGGGCAGTTACTTCTTTTTCACGACATTAGACAGTAACTTACACGTGATGAATCAACTCTTGAGTATCGATGACAAATCACAAGTGGAGCAAGATGCAAGATTCAATGAGCTTTTAGCGAAGGCGACGAAAGCAATAGAGCCTTCTTATGGGGCGTGGCTTAAAGGTTCTAAGGCTTTGGATGAAGAGATATTACCACTCAACATTAGCCGTTTGGATCAAAGCACTCGCATCGCTTACGAAGCATTACTTAAGGACGTTGCTCAACAGTTGATACCTCTCATTGAGAAAGGTTACCGTCTACAACTGACACAAAATCAAAACACTTTTACACGCGCTTTACCTCTATTGAAGGGGTATCTAATGCTAAACGATCCAACAAAGCGTGATATCCGTTTTTTGCGTCATCAAACTCTCCAAATGATGAACGATTTGAGCAACCAAAGTGACGTCGTCAATCAGGCGATGCGTTATTTAGACGCTTACTTTCGCACACAGTTTGATCCAATTGATATCAATATGGATCTTGTTCGCGCAACACGTCGCTCATTGCTAGCAAATTCGAATGTTGATCTCGTTTATGCAGGCATTTTAAACGAAGCAAATTCGATTGATTTAGGAACCCTAGATCTGCAACGAGCTGTGGGTTTTGAGTTTAGCAATGTATTCAACACACCAATCGATAGTGAACGCTTGATCGTAGATAAGACCTATACCTCCACTGGTTTTAGCACTTTTTATCGACCACGCGTGGACCTAATGTCACAACAAGTCATCAGTGACAACTGGGTTTTAGGTCTGTCACAACACGTTATTCCTACTAGTGAAGAACAAGAAGCCTTCAAAGAGGAAGTACGTAAAAAATATACTGACGACTACATCAGTAATTGGCGCAATGCGCTGAGTGAACTAAAAGTCCAGAACTATGACAATGTCGGCGATCTAACGAACGCGATAGACTTAATCTCGGGCCCTTCTTCACCAATGACAACCGTACTGAAGCAGGTCTATGCCAACACACAATTTTCACCCGTTGGTGAAAAAAATGCTCTGATTTCAAAGCTAGACCCGAAACTCGTGGCAGCGGCAGACTCCGCATCAGACGTAGTAGAGGAAGTAGTTAAGCCTGATTACTTGTTAATGAAACGTGTTGAACAAGCTTTTCACTTATTAAACCAACTTCAGGTCAGTGAAACACCAAACTCCCCTACTCCTTGGGATGAGACCGTAACAGCGTTAAGCCGTGTTCGCACGTATATGAAAGACATCGCTGATGCACCCGACCCGCAAATGGCGGCGCTAGCGGCAGCTCAGCATCGAATGAACAGCAGTGAAGCTGACCCATTAATAAAACTTAAACAAATTGCCCAAAAATCACCGGAACCCGTTCGTAGCTGGTTGTTAGATGTGGTTCAACAAAGCTGGTCAGTCATGATTAAAGAGTCCGCTAAAGGCATTCAAACCCAATGGTACAGCGAGATTTACACCAAGTTTAAAGAGATAGGGCTAGGACGATACCCATTTGATCTAACAGCGACCGAGGAAATCTCAATTGAAGATTTTGAATTACTGTTTGCTTCAGGTGGCTTGTTAGACACATTTATTCAGAAAAATTTTGCACCGTTCTACGATACCAATTTGTGGACGCCAAAACAGGTGGATGGCGAGACGATGCCAATCTCTCCGGCTCTGTTAGTGCAACTGCGTAACTATAACGTTATTCGAGACACATTAATTAATAAAAGCACTAACCGCGTTCATATTCCGTTTAGTGCAAGAGTACTCGATCTTGATTCTAGTGCGATTAGAGCGAGCTTAAAAATTGCAGATACCAATATAAGTTACTACCACGGTCCAAGCCGCATTCGTGAAATGGCATGGCCACCGCAAAATGGTGACTTCAATATTAGTATCACACTCCAGGATGTAACCGATGAAGGCAGACAGCACGTTTTAAATAAGAGTGGTCAATGGGCGATATACAGATTGCTAGGTGACTCGACCTTGACAAACACTCATAACGGCAGCTTTGTCAGTGACATAAAAGTGTCAGGGAGGGACTTGAGCTTACGCATCACTCCGTTGACACAGAAAAACCCATTCACTCTTGCTGAGCTGTATAACTTTACGCTCCCAGAGTCGATTTAATAACAATATAAAAACAAAATAGGCAGAACACATGATTTCAAACATGACTTTACAAGGTTTAGATAAATTGGATCGAAAAATACTTTCAAGTCTATTGTCGAATGGGCGAGAGTCGATTGCGAATCTATCCCGAAACATTGGTTTGTCTCGAACAGCAGTAGCAGAAAGAATTAATCGTTTAGAAAAGACCGGTATTATCAAAGGCTATACCGCACAGATTCGTGTAGAAAATGAAGGGCGAAAAGCCGCTAGTTATCTACTGATCTCTTGTGAAAAGGGTAAGAAGAATGATGTAACGAATGCACTTAAAGAAATTCCTGAGGTTCGCTTAACGAGCGTTGTTGGTGGCAACTTTGATATTATTGCCCTAATTGAAGCGCCCGACCTGCAGTCTATTCATCATCTTTGTAATGAAATTGAATCATTTAACGGCATTCAAAGGCTTGATACTACCGTTGTACTGCATCAGCCGATCAGTCGTTAAGCTTTTCTGACCTCTTCGAGGAAAACATAAAGGGCCGCTCGTTGAGCGGCTTTCTTATATGCTTCCGATAAGTCGAATTTTGGCGTCTTTATCACCTGGGTTACCAAGCCAGAACGTTTGACCTAGTTGGTTCCCTTCTCCATTACCCAGTTTGTTTTCTGGAATACTGTCTAGGTTAACTGTCAACTTTAGGTCCCACGACATTGGGTCACGCAGAATAAAGCGCATCAAGCCCACCAGCGTCTTATGTAACTCACCATCGTAGGAAAACTGCTTAAACGTTTCAAAATCAATGTTGTCGATACACAAGTTAAACTTGCCGTTCAAATCCGCAATGCTTTGTCCCAAGTGTAAGCTTTGCCCCAATACACAATTGGAACGATTGAGTTTGTTACGCTGGCTTTCTGCAATCTCGACCCGCCGATAAACCCATTCTTCGATTCGCACATTCGGCAGTGAAAAGTAGTGCGAAACAATACCGGAAATAAGCTTGGGTGAACGTGTACGCGTAGATAACTGGTTCACGTAAGACAGAACTTTCGCTCGATCTAACTCCGCGACTTCACAATCTTGCATAACGCTAGAAAGACCAGCCAAATGCAGTATGCGCCCAGAAAACGCATCGCTCGCCCCGCTTTTGTACTGCACGTGATATCGGTATTTCTTCCAAACACGATACAGTAAGCTTGTATAGCGGTTGTGGAAAAAGTCGAAGAAATCCTTCACTGGGTTATCATCGGGATCACGACCGACGAGTTTCTCAGTGTAAGACGCAGGTAGGGGCGAGCTTGAACCATGCAAGCCAAGAAAGTTCGTCTCAATACGTGAATATTGCTGTCCGTTTCTTTCCATATGAGTAATAAAGTCCATATCACTCTTTGGAAAGCACAGGTTTGGCGACACGCTGAACTCAATTCGCTCTTGGTGAAAGTATTTGTTCTCGCCCACGGCAACAAAATTTGAGTTTGGCTCCAGCTGGTAGTGTTTCTCTAACAGCAACACCGCTTGGTAGAAACTAAACTCATTCGACTTATCAGAAAGTGTGTTAATCATAGTATCGTCTGCTGCCCGATTAGGCTTGCCCAGTTGTAAACCTCGCCCGTCGCTTCATCGAACACCTCTAGTTCGGTAAAGGAGTTCACACTCGAATATAAACGGATAAATTCATTCAATACCGTGGCCATAAGGAACATATCGCCTTCATTTACGAAGAACTTAGAGTCCGTCACGAGCTTGAATTGGTTACCACGCACAGATACACCACGAAATACGCGATCGATTGGTTTCATCTCTGAAGAAATAATGCCATCAAGTCGATGAATCGACGCGCGGTGGGCTTGTCTATCGACTCGAGAGTGGAAGTCGTAAGTCGAGAGCAACACTTTCAACACATCGATATTGGCCAAAGACAAGTAGTTGAGCGACATGTTGGCAATCAACTGCCATTGAAGTTCACCATTAACCTGAGGACTTACTGACTGTGTTGGCTTAGTAATGTTTTTAAACGTCGCATACGTTGGCGATTTGTGCGTCGCGTACGTGATGTCCCCTACTGACAGGCGCTCCGCTAAGTCCGCGTTACTGCATTGCAGTTTCATCAATACGGTTTCAGTCCCTAAATCCGCGATGTCGCCATTGTGAGTATGGAATGAGATATAGCGCTCTAACCCTCTTCCGCTTACTCGCTCGCCCACTTTGGATTTGTAGAACTCTCGCTTATCACGCTGGTTGATTTGGTGCTCAAACGATTCAAATTCAATCAGTGGTTTTCGGCGACGCTCGTCTTTACTCCAGCTCTCCACTTGCTCAATGGAATAAACCTCGTAATGCTCTTGAATGTTACTTTGTGGACGCACCTTGTACTCGTTTCGTCGATGCTCTAAACGGATTGGATCGCCGTCTTTTTCAAACAAGTTAACGGCAGGTGTGCAGTGCAACCTTAAGTGTTTATCTTTAAGCACCACCTCTGAAGGCAAAGCACGCTTAAAGTGGAATTTGATTTTGACCGTACTGCGCTGTGGAATGCCTTTTAGCCACTCTAAGCCTTTAATGTCGAAGAACATGAACTTATCTGGCAAAGAGAAGAATTCTTGCAGCAAACGGTAGCCTGCAAAGGAATTTTTGCTGTAAGGCAACAGCGCCTCGTCCTCTTCATGCCCGACTGGCTTAACGTATTCTGGCCCTAAACGATGTTTGTAGCCGCCACCAACATCCAACTCGACGTGATCTAGATAACGGAACAGCCATAAGAAGACAGTGCGAGTAATATGAATCTCACCATGCAGGTGCAAACGCAACGTATCTAAACCGATACGAGACAGTTCCAGGCCATGCTCCGTCGATAACGTCACATCAATCATCGAACTGGTGCGGCTGTTAGTTTGTTCGATGTTAGTAATCGTAACTGGGTATAGATTGACGTCATAACAAGTACGGAACAAACACTGCGTGCCTTCTACCTGTTCGCTGGCCATTTCCGCACCACGTTTCACCACGGTTTTCTCAGTAACACTTCCGGTATGCGGTTTTAGTTCGCTAATGCACAAAGACGGAATCGAACGCATGTAATGTGGCCACAGCAAAGTCATCAGAGATTGCGTTAGCTCAGGAAGTTCATCGTCAATCTTTTCGCGGATGCGTCCGGTCAAAAAAGCAAAACCTTCCAGCAGTCGTTCGACATCTGGATCAAAAGTTCCTTCAGAGAGAAAGTGAGTTAACTTCGGATGATATTTGGCAAACTCACTACCCGACTCGCGTAAATACGTGAGTTCATCTTGAAAGTATTTACTGTTACTCAAGTGGCACCTACTAAACGTTAAATTGGCCGTCGGTTCCCATGTAGACATCGATCGACATTGGGACTTTACCGCCGTTATGGGAAACTTCGCCGCGAATACCAAAGCCGAGTTGTAATGGGTTATGGTGGTCTTCACGGTAGTGAACCTCGACATTCAGCAGTCGGGGCTCAAAGCGTTCTATGGTTGACGTGATGTTTTTTTGAATATGGCGAACGAGGTTCGTGTTGTTAGAAAGTACGTCGTTAAAATCTGGCAGACCATACTCATTGTCGATCATTGCGTTGCCGGAATGCGTATTCAACAAGTCAGCGAGATGCGAGTGAATGGATTCAATCAAATGCTTATGAGACACCACTTTCTCGTAGCAGTTTTTTGGTTCTCCTAGCTCGATCCGCTCTAAAAGACGGTAACCTTTTTCCATATGCGATCCTACGAAAAAAGCAGCCAGTCTTCACTGGCTGCTTGATGGTTTCAGTAATGGGTTATTGGTCTAGCTTACCAACTAGAGACAAGTCGAAGCTTGCGCCCATGTACTTGAAGTGAGGACGTACAGACATCGATACTTTGTACCAGCCTGGATCGCCTTCTACGTCTGATACTTCAACCTTCGCAGCGCGAAGTGGGCGGCGACCACGAACTTCCGCTGGCGGGTTCTCTTGGTCAGAAACGTATTGACGAATCCACTTGTTCAGTTCGATTTCTAGGTCAGAACGCTCTTTCCAAGAACCAATTTGCTCACGCTGTAGCACTTTTATGTAGTGCGCTAAACGGTTGATAATGAACATGTAAGGAAGCTGAGTACCTAGCTTGTAGTTCATCTCGGCTTGTTTGCCTTCCGGCGTGTTCGCAAACACTTTTGGTTTTTGAACAGAGTTTGCAGAGAAGAACGCCGCATTGTCAGAACCTTTACGCATGGTTAGCGCAATGAAACCTTCTTCTGCTAGCTCATACTCACGACGGTCAGAAACCAGGATCTCGGTTGGGATCTTAGTCTCGATTTGACCCATAGCTTCAAAGTTGTAAACCGGTAGATCTTGTACAGTACCACCGCTTTGAGGACCAATAATATTCGGACACCAACGGTACTTAGCAAATGATTCACTGATCTTAGACGCCATCGCGTACGCTGAGTTGCCCCATAGGTAGTTATCATGGCTGTCTGTTACTTGCTCATCGTAGTCAAACGCCTTGATTGGGTTATCTTCAACAGAGTAAGGTGTACGTAGCATAAAGCGAGACGTACATAGACCTAGGTAGCGCGCATCTTCGTGCTCACGCAGACCACGCCATTTCGCGTACTGTGGACCTTCGAATACAGACTTCAGATCTTTTAGGTTTGGCAGCTCTTCGTAGCTGTCTAGACCAAAGAATTTAGCCGATGCCGACGTGATGAATGGTGCGTGAGACATTGCACCTACGTTAGCCATGTATTCCATCAATTTGATGTCAGGCGACGAAGCTGACATAGCGTAATCACAAATGACGGCGCCAACAGGTTTACCACCGAACTGGCCGTATTCACGTGTGTAGATTTGCTTGTACAGGCCAGACTTCACCACCTCTGGAGCGTCTTCGAAGTCATCAAGAACTTCGTCTTTCTTCGCAGAGATCAGTTCAATTTGAATGTTCTCGCGGAAGTCAGTGTGATCAACCAGGTACTTAAGGCCACGCCACGTTGATTCAATCGCTTGAACTTCTTCGTTGTGAAGAATTGCATCAACTTGCTTAGACAATTTTTGGTCGATTTCAGAGATCATCAGATCAACCAGAGATTGGTCGACTTTCTCTGTGTTCGAACTGCTTAGTAGCTCACTGATGAATGCTTCTACGCCGCGTTTTGCAACGTCAAAACCTTCATCACTTGGCTTTAAACGTGTTTCGTTAAGAATGCTATCCAGAAGTGAGCCTGATTCAACTAAGGCTGCTTCTTGTTCTGGCGCTTGTGCTTCTGCAGACATGATATCCCTTACTCTTCTTTCGCGTCTTGGTCGTTGCCAATGCTTAGTTCATCCAACAGTTTCTTTCTCGCTTCTTCATCTTGAAGAACCGATGCGATCTTCTTACGGAACGCAGGCACGTTTCCTAGAGGACCTTTAAGTGCAACCAAGGCTTCGCGAAGCTCAAGTAGGCTGTTTAGTTCAGGTACACTTTTCGCGATCGCTTCAGGAGAGAAGTCCTTCATGTTTTGGAAGGTCAGATCAACACCAATCTGGCCGCCTTCTTCATCAGAAAGACGGTTTTCAACGTTGACTTTAACGTTTGGAGACATGCCCTCTAGCACTTCGTTAAAGTTGTCTTTGTCGATGTTAATTGGAGTACGTTCTTCAATTGGTGTCTCATCTGCACGCGCAGTAAAGTCGCCAACTACCATCATGCTTAGCGGCAGCTCTACGTCTTCTTGCGTATCGCCAGTTGCTGGAACATAACGGATATTAATTCGCTCTTTAGGAGCCACCGAGCCGTCACGTGACATAATTCGTTCCT
Organism: Vibrio sp. 1159; assembly: GCF_033340395.1. Classification (NCBI taxonomy): domain Bacteria; kingdom Pseudomonadati; phylum Pseudomonadota; class Gammaproteobacteria; order Vibrionales; family Vibrionaceae; genus Vibrio; species Vibrio sp. 1159. The sequence continues at coordinate 8,214 of NZ_JAWOWL010000002.1, forward strand.
TATCTAACTCTTTAATTAGTCGTAAATTGCTTTCCACTCTTCATACTTCTCAGGTAGAAGATCCTTGCTTCCAAATAACCGATGGAGTGTTTTTCGAATTAGGTCTTCTAACTGTGACGATAAGTGGGGTTCCCAGCTCGCGAGATTAAACGCTTTTTGTACTTCCCACCCCTTCTCAAGATACGGCAAACACAACGGGTATAATCCAACAGACTGGTAAGCTGCTATCAATTGTAAATACAGCATGAACTGCCCTCGTCCCGAGCTATCCAGCTCAAGTTTGTGGGCAAGCTCTGCGGCACATTCCCCTAGATTTTCTAGAGTGATATCCTCCATTGGCAGCGAGTCTTCCTGCGAAATCACAACCGTTTGAACAACGGGTTGAGAAGTCGAAGAAGTAGTATCTTGAGTCGATAACCAGCTCAAGGTCGCTTCATCTGCAAATGGTATAGAATTCTTAAATGAGAGGTGCTCGATGCCCTCTAGCGATTCAACAAAACGCGTCACTTCTTGTTTCACAGCAAGCGCTGCATCATCAAAGCCCAAGTTATTAAGCATCGAATACACGAAGTAATGGCCCGTCAGCCAAAACGGCGCATCCGTTAATGTGCGCTCCAAACGCTTAATGGTGTCGATGTCGCTTTCTTGTTCAGCTTTATCTCGGTATTCCGCTTGTTGATCGGACGACACTGCCAAGCTCAAAGGCGTTTGATTATTTTGGTGGTCGGGTAGACCATCAATGTCATCCCAAGTCAGATGACGATAAATCCGGTAAGCCAGCGGATCACTTGGGTTCGCATGAAGCATGACTTCCGCAACCTTCTTCAAGGTGCGCTTAGAAGCCGTAGGCGAAGAGAAGTCCGTATCGACATCGACTTCTTTTGCTACCGCTTTCTTAACTGGCGCAGGTTTAGGGGCCGGCGGAACCGCCTTCACCGGTGCGGTTTGCACTTCATTCTGCGCTGGCGTTTCTTCGGCAGCAGACTGCGTAGCTGGTGCAGGCGCCGCTTGTTCAACGTTAACGACTGCATCATCGCTCTGCTCATCAGCCGCCGCTTGTTGAGATAAAACATTGAGTTGAGTGCGAATCTCAAAGAAATCCGCTTCTGAGTCTTGGTAAACCTCGTCGTACTGGCGCTGCACTTCTTCAATAGTCGAAATGCAGTTTGATACCAAATCCCATGACTGAGCGCTTTCCGCTAACTTGCTGCTGACCAGTTTAAACTGATGGTTCAACCATTCGACCGCGCCATCTCGACCCCGCTTTCGCGAAGGATACAATTCAACGCCAAAGCGACTTAACGCCTCACTAAGCAGCTTTAGACCTTGTTCAAAGCCTTGCAGACCAAACTCTTCTGTTAGCGCGCGAACGAGGTAACAAATGGCTTTTAAGTCTTTACTGTGGTGCTCTAGAACTTCAGTCGCGTGCGTTTTTACCACGCTCCAATCTACTGTTTCGCCAAACAAGGAACCGAATTTCTTCACTTCGGACTCCATCATTTCGTAGCAAAACTCGTAACGGGCATCGTTTCCCACTGGAGATTCATCAGAAATAGGATTAAGCAGACGATCGATATCAATGTTGGACAAAATTCACGTCTCCTTCAGTCAAGTAATCTCTCAACGCACGCGCTACCGCAATTGCGCCATTTGCTGGCTTAGATAATCGATGGCTCTGCTCAATCGCATCTGACGCCATGCTATCTAGAATTTTCGTGATTTCTGTAAATTTACTTGGTGCATTCCGTTCTAAATCGGCAAGGGATTCATGTAGCTTTTGTTTGTCGTAAACGGATTGCTCCATCACGGTGCTAAACAAAATAAATTCGCTTCTTGCGACGATTAAATCCTTTATTTTTTTGTCTAGTTCTGGCGTATTACCGAAGTAGGCTTTGGCTAATTCGGCTTCTTCAATTGCTTTGGTGTAAAAGTGCGCCTCTGCATGTTTATCGATGGAGTCATTAATATTTTCCATCACAGCCTTTGGTAAGATTTGGTTGTAGAAATAGGCTTGTGACTGGTTTAACAACCATGTCTCTTTCATTTCATTTTCTGCGAGCTTAGCTTCACCATCTAAAATTAAGCGAGCAATCTGCTTATCTCGACTGCCAGCTATGGCAGATACTTTCATGGAATCGATAGACGCGACATTTAACCCAGACATCACTTTAGTCAACGCCTCATCCGCATATGGAAACAGAGCACCGTCACTAACAAGGGTTTCTCGCAAGGTGACAAGCTCCTTACGTAATTCGACTAATGCCATTGGTAAGCCATCCGCTAACGATTGATACGACGTTAACTGAGCCTGTTTTTCTTCATATAAATTCGAGAGGCTTAACTGCTGAGCTTGATATGCTGTTCGATAAGCTACTGTCATATCAATACTCTGAGTAGCTTGAGACAATTCTTCTTTGATTTTCCATGGAGGCTGAGCCAAAAAAGAAGCCGTTTCAGAGGGCGTAATAACGTGAGTTACAGTAGTGACACCTCGGGAAAAAATGGCATCCAATTGATCTTTATTCTGTTGATACAAATAACTTCCTGCTGTTGCCAGCACACTCAACACTAAGCTCGCCTCTAATATCTTAAAGCGACCATACGCCGTTTTATCATTTGGCTTACAGTGTGTAAGCAGCAAGTCCGCGTTACGCAAGCTACTGAAAATTGGTGCGTTAGAATTTGAGCTAATTGATTGCGTATCGATTCGCGCTAACTGTTGAGCAAAAGAAATAGCGGTATAGCCATGCCCTCTTGGTTTGTTGATGACTTCTTTCAGCAATTTCCAAATATGAGCCGGGATCAAAGCCGGACGCTTTCGATCTTTTAACTGCTTATTCCAAGCATCACCAAATATTGATCCTAAAAATAGGTGTCCAGCGAGCAAAGCGAGAGAGTAAACATCATCTTGCGGTTCCGCGATGCCAGTTTCTATATAAAGAGGGGAAGCGTAGCTCAAGCTTGCTTCTGCGTAAGGTTCTGTCTCTCCAATGTAACGAGCAGCGCCGAAATCAATGAGCTTAACGTAATCGCCTTCACTCACTAATACGTTAGATGGTTTAATATCAAGATGGCAGATACCTCTTGTATGCATAAACTCTAGAGCGCCAGCGAGTTGATACACCAACCAAGCGATGTGGTCGTGGCGGAAGCCTTTAGAAGAATGACGCTCCATTTTTTCTGCCAGTGATTCACCTTGGATCCACTCGTACATCAAATATGGGCGTTCGAATTCGTTGCCGATTTTTACAAAGTTAGCCACGCTAGGGTGTTGAGAAAGCTCCAGCCTGCTCGCTTCGTTAATCAACATTTTGCTCGCAAATTCTGGCGAGTCATCATTGATAACTTTGCAACAGATTTTCTTCTCTGGCTGCCCTTTTTTTGCAAGATGGTAAACCGTTGTCTTACCATTTTTAGAAGGAAGCTTGTCTAATACATCAAACTGTGAAAAAAGCACGTACTCAAGCTTCGGCTTATTTTTTTCTGCTAGCCTTTGCTCATTCAGTTTCTTTTTCTCAATAGCTTTAACAACCAACTGATCGATATATCCTTTGGCTGTACTCTGATTATTAGACACTTAGTACTCTTTCATAGAATAAATATTATTAGAGTTGAATAATATTTTCTTGAACGTACTTGTATCAAGGTTGGTATTTAAAACAAACAGTAAGCCTATTATTTTAGTTATTATTACTAACTTATTAGACCTTTTTACTTACGCTTTCACTGCATGAGTTATACGCTTTTTCGTGTTACAAACTTCAACCTAATAATATGAGTATATTTTCATTGCCATTTGATCGATGAGTGCCCACTAACATTGCAGTAATTGGAGAACTCCTTTGTCACCATGAAAGTCGAACATTAACAATGTAGTTGGTTGCTTAAAGTGGTGCTCTCTGACCGCAAAGGCAATTAAAGCGAGAGAAGAACAACTACCCATTGTGCCCCACAACTCATTGATAAGCTGCGGTTGTTCTGGGTTCGTGAATCGTTCTGCTTTCGCCCCCAGAGCAAAGCCGTAATCTTCCGAATGCATGCGCAGGTTCGTCATATCGGAATACACTTCACCAAATGAATCGAGCTTTTTACTCGCACGTTGAACAAGTCGAAACATGCCTCTTCGGTCTGAAGTGTTTAATTCCGTATCAATGTAGCCAAGCTGCGCTTGAGGCTTAAGTTTCAATGTTTCTACGGTGTTTTTTCGACAAAGAATTAAACCCGCCCCACCCTCGCTCGGAATAACGCCCCATGGATTATTGGTACTCATTACCATCGCATCGTCGATGAGTGTTTGCATCGAACTCACCAAGGAATCGACACTGATACACATCATAGCATCATATTTATCCAATGATTTCATGGCCTGGAGAACGAAACTGGGCCCACTGGCATGAACAGCATTCACCACAGAGAGAAATTCAGCATAGTTACTTTCACCAAGCCATTCTTGCACCTTTACTAGTGAAACAGACGCAGGCACAGCTATAAGCAAAGGTATTGGTCTCAATGAACGTGGTAACTGTGCTAACAATGAATCAAGCAAGTGGGTGATTAACTCACACGTTTTCTCAAACTGCTCACTTTCTTTGGTGTATTCGATTTTGGCGTAAGTAAAACGCTCGATACCATCATCCCCTACACATTGGTCGAATCTTCCTAAATCAGCATACGAAACTGCACTAGCAATATCTAAATTCATACCGGTTGGCGTCATCACTTCCATCCCTAGCACGTAACGGCCTGTTGAATTATGCATGCTCGCTTACCTCTTCCAACTTAGTGATCGATGTCGACACCAACAAATGCTCCTTGCCCTGACAAGGAAACGCAGCCGTGTAACTGATTGATATAGTTTTCTTTTCCGCATCAACGAATAAGGTGTACATCGCCATATCAGCTTGATAACTTTGACCTTTAAACGTCGCGATCGCACGGTATTTTTCTTTAGGAATTCGAAATGAAAGCGTGTCATCATGACAAAAACCACTCATCATCAAACGCTCCCCCCCACGAAGAAAGCCTTTGCACTGTTGATCAATAGGCGCGCTTTGGAAGAACCGCTTATCAAAATCGAGTGGCAACATTGGCTTGCGATTCTCAATCCAATCGTCATCGAACGTGCCGGCCAGCTTCTGGCGCGCCTCAAAGAACGGAGGCACTGGCCCGAACCCCGCAACGCGTAGTTTTTTCGCGGCGGCACTCCAGTCCTCTCGGGGATAAAAAATCGAGGGTACTTTCTGTTCAAGCAATTCTTTGTTGGAATCGGCAACACCACCGCCTATTCGGTTACGTAAATCACCGCCTACCGCGCAAGTGTAATCAATGTCTTTTTCAATAAATGGGACTGGGTTGCTCAGCGTTATACTACCAGCATGCTCAACCCATACTCGCTCCCCGTGAATAGCGAGAGTCTTATCGATATGACCATCAATCAGCACACGACACTCTTGGTATGTCACTGGCTTTTTCGCGTAGCTGCGCGCTTTGCCGTAAACAAGTACATCTGTGTTTTCTTTGGTATACGCGAACTCGTGGTCAACTTTCATCGCAGAGAAGCCTTCTTCGCCCAAATATTGGGGATCATCGAAGATTTCACTTTCACCTAATTCGTGCCAAACCACACCATCGAATTGCCATGTGCGTTTGGCGACTACAACCCAGACTTCATCGCCGTTTTCGTCACGTTGAAAACGACCTTTAAGTGATAGCTCAGGGTGCGCCTCAATATCCCATAACTGCATTGCTATTCCTTAAGTTGAATCGTTCGCTCGCAGAAGGTGCGGCCTTTAAATTGTTGAAGTTCCAGTCTTGTTGATGAATCGGCATTGCCATATCCCAAGGCACGTAGGCTCTGGATTGAATACAGAGTTGACGCCATAGCCAATCTCGGAACAGCACATCAACGTTAGCATCTTGCATCGCAGCTAACGTAGACTCGAAGCTCAATGCGTAACCCAAGCGGCTTGGTAGATTTTGGATGTATTTTTCATCTTCCACCCACTCATTGAGCAGATCGACGATCTCTTCCCATTCATACTCGACACCAACATCTTGCGGAGTCAGAGGAAGAAGCTTTCCGTAGACGACATACAAGGCTTGAAGCCAAATTTCACCTTCAGCTTCCTCCAGACTTTCCAAGTGCTCGATGATTTGGGGCACCAGTTTCCAATTACCACCCAGCGCAAAATCAACAGGTGCTAATGAAGAAGAGATATCAAACGCCTCAAACTCTTTTAACTCAAGTAACTTGGCATAAGTGAGCACTTGCGCTGATGGTAATCCATTTGGTTCGATGCCAAAGCACTGACGGAACCAAGTGCCTCTGTCACGTTTGGTAATCAAACGTTCAAATAGATATTGTTCGCTGCCTGCATTGTCATTGAGCCAATCAATCCCCTCTTTCACGTCTTGTAAAGCGAGCAGTGGCAAAGCAACATGAGAGCTAATGATGCTGGCTTTGTGCCAGCGCTTGATGAGAGAAACACTTAATGTTTGACGTACACGTAAGCATTCAAAGTAAAACGCACTGGATGTCGCATTACCCTCAATAAGCTCCGAAAGCGTGCTATCCATAGATTCAACCGGAGATTGTACGGCAATGACCATTGCGGTTTTAGCGTCAATATCTTCGAGTAAACTCAATCCGCACAAAAGGTTATCCAACTCTGAGCCCAACTCGCCCTGTAGCATCAGCCAGCTGTAGATTTCTGGCTCCTGGCCTCTTAACTGATGAATCAACCCCGGTGCTAGCCGATAAAACGACAAGTACACCTGCTTCAGTTCTTCAATTTGGCGTTCGATCAGCTTGAGATACGCCAACTCACTACTTGGATAACCCCTTTTGTGAATTTGAACTCGCTGCCTGATTAAAAAACCGATACTTTCAGAAGCAATGGACAGCTTTTCATTACAGAAATCCAGCCATGTTACTGGCAACTGGGAAAGGTCATTCACAGCGCGATCAGCTTTTGCTAACGCGCCTTCGACTTCTTGATTGGTTATGGGTGCCTTTAGGTGCTCGACACCGATTCTTTGTCGCATCTAGTTATCCGTTATTAGCGTGCCATAACGCGATTGCAATTAGTTAATACAAAGTAATTAGCTAACTCGACGTAAATTAGCTAATGCTAGGTAATTAGTTAATTGCGATCGTTCCGCCTTGAATTTTTTGTGCTTTTTCTGCTTGAGAAGTGACGTACTTCGCTTTAGTGGTAATTCGTCCATCGCGCCCGCTATAGCGAGTTTCTGTCTCACCACTTTTGACTACCAACTCTTGTTCTGTCTCGATAACCATCTTCTTCGCTCGCAATACAAACTCGTCAGAGTCATCCAGAATGGAGAAGAAAATGTCCGTCACAAGAGGCAAGCTTAAGTCGTCGTTCAAAAACTCAACTCGACAACTTAATCGATTATCGATAGCCATTTGCAGTTCAGAACGACGAAAGCCACGTCCCAGTCTCGCAGTGAGTGGCTGCTTAAATGGGTTACCATCAAAATCAACTCGCACACTGCCCGTAGACTCATTGATAGCCACTATTATTCCAAAACGCGAAAAGCAAGCCGTTGATTCGGCTTGCTGCTCTGATATTACTTCTGTTGTAAGAGGTTGTTTTTCCATTGTTAGTTAACCACTACGTTGCCACCTTTCACGACGACTTTGTCACTGCCTTCGATCGTAATAGCCGAGCCTGATAACTTTATTGAACCATCACTGTTCATCACTAAAGAGGAACCACCCGTTTTCAATACAATCTTGTCGCCACTGATAATTTGCGTTGCACCATCAGCTTTATAAGCGGTGTTCCCTTTCACTGATACCGTTAAGTTGCCACCAACCGTCTGGTTATCATCCGCACCAATATCTGAACTCTTAGACGCACCGATAGTAAGGTTACTGTTTTCGCCAATATCTAAGTCATCATTTTTACCGATCTTAGTCGTACGGTTATCACCAATTTCTAAGTCAGAATTGTTTTTCACATACTGGGCTTCGTTCGCGTTGTATGTAACGGTAACGTCTTGCTCGACTGTCTCCGTAAACGTACTGTTTACCTGTGTCGTTTTATGCCCATGAATGGTTTCTTTATGGTCACCATGAACTTCATTCGTTTGGTGACGTGCAACCTTCAAGAATTCATCTTGACCGATATCACGGTAACGGTTGTTGAGCACCTTGGTCGACATGTCTTTTTGAGCGTGAATATAGACTTCTTCTTGGTTCGCTTCGTCTTCAAAACTCAACTCGTTGTAACCTGTTCCTTTGTGCGTTTGCGTGCGGAACGTGGTACGAGTTTTGTTTTCTGGCAAAGAGTACGGTGGGAAATGCAAACCGTTGTAAACTGCGCCCGTAACTAACGGACGATCTGGGTCCCCCTCAAGGAAAGTTACTACGACTTCGTGGCCAATACGCGGCAAATAAACTGCGCCCCATGTTGGCGCCGCCATGGATTGGCTTACACGAATCCAACAGCTTGAATGCTCGTTGTTATCACCGTAGCGATCCCAATGGAACTGTACTTTCACTCGACCAAGCTTGTCGGTGTAAATCTCTTCACCTTCTGGTCCTACAACGACCGCCGTTTGAGGGCCATCCACTACTGGTGCCGCTAGTTTAGGCGCTTTAAACACCACATCACGTGGAATACACGAGAACTGGTTGTAGTAAGTGGTTGGCATACCACTCGCTTCATCTTCATGCACTTGCGGATCTTGACCTGTGTGCATTACGGACAACATGAGGTAATCGCGGTTAATCTCAGAACGCGGGTGGTCACTGACGTTAAAGCTGTAACCAGATGCTAAGCGCATTACGTCACTCGTTGCTTCCACTTGTTGATTATCGACTATGTGTTCCGACATCCACTCCGTGGTTCTCACCTGCCCCATCAGCGGGTCGACGTATCGTCCAGGATAATCAAACTGCTTGAGATCTTGGTCTAGCTCGCCAGCCTGTGTCATCTCTTGTGGAATTTTAGGGTGTTCGTAGTTGTAATCTGTGTACGTAACCTGTCCCGTTCTAACGCGGTTAACTAACTCGAGATCAGAGATATGTTCGCGATCGGCAACACCGCCACCATCGGCATGATAAACAATCGGCCCAATGTAAGAAGCATTTAGTGGCGAGCTTATCAAAGGTGCAATCGCGTCATTACTGTCGACAATGACCATCGTATGATTTGAATCGCTATGGTCAAAGTAATACCACATACCGTGTTCAGCCATCATACGCTGCACGAAGTGCAAGTCAGACTCACGGTATTGCAGAACGTATTCTTTTGGAGGATAAGTACCCGACACTTCAAATCGGTAATCGGTGACTGCTCCATCATCGAGTACTTCTGTGATGATGTCTTGCGCTGACTTTTGCTGGAAAATACGACAATCTTGGCGCTGAGATAAGAACCAAGCTTGAGGAACCAAGACTAATTGATAACGAGAAAAACGACGTCCAGTCCCTAAGTAACGAACTTCATTCACCACGCCGTTGAACACACGCGCAGCCCCAACACCTTGTCCGTAAAGTGTCAATGTTCCTGCTTTACGTATTAACTCATCGAACGAGATATCTGGATCAAGTGAAAGTAATGAGAGATTGATGTGGAAAGGCTTAGATAACTCTTCATGAACATGAAAGCTCTCAACCCGAAATTCATGCCCACATCCAGGCACTTCAAATTTAAATTCTACGTCATTCACCATATCTTTTACCTGATACAAATAATCGAATTAGGGCCAACAATCGTTGGCCCTGAATCTTTACGCGACGAGCAATTAAGCTTCGCGTGGAGCACGCCAGTCGTCGTTACCCGCAGTACCACAGTTTTCGTGAGTTACTTCGATCGCACGGTAAGTGAACTTAAGCACTTCTTCTGTCACGCGGTCAGCTGTTGCTGCGTCTTGACAGTGGTTCATACGAGTTTGGATATCGACAAGTAGCGCATCAATCAATTTGATTGAGTAGTAGTGCTCTTGTTTACCTTGAACTGAAGTACGGTAGAAGCGGATCACACACTCAGGAAGTTTTTCGCCAGATACTAGTGCGTTGAATAGTAGTGGAGATGAGCGATCTTGAACTTTAGTTACAACAAGTGGACGGTGTACACGTTGACCAGTTGGCTGACCACTTTGTGGATCACGTGGAACAGTTAGCACGTGATCAAGTTCTTGTACTAGGAACTCATCAACGTGAGCTTCTTGCCATGTGTTACCTACTGAATCTGCAGAGTAAGTATCTTTAGTAATATGGCCTTGAGTCTCACCTTGGATAGACATATATGCTGGAGTTGGCATCGCTATTTCCTTTTCTAAAATCTGTTTTGTTTAAATCACCAAATCGCTTATCACCGCGACTAGTTGGTATAATCAAAGTCCGTGCCAACCTTAAAAATCAAACAAAAACAACAACTTAAGCAATACCAGGCATTGTTCACTAATATATTGAGTACAATTTATTGGATAAAAAACCAAAAAGTTGGATTAAGATAATAATAAATTGTTCTAACTTTAAAAAGTGAAAATAACCATATAAAACCGTGTAAATAAAGTCATTAAAACTAATAAATCCGACACTTTTACTATCAATTAATTTAGAATAACAACGCCATTAAAATAACCACAAACATTAATGTCACAATAATCATTAAAAATAACCAACAAACGATAGTCAAAATATCTTGATAAAAAAAGAACGCAATTACTTTTAGTATAATAGCCGCTACCTCTTTTCCTCTAAAGAATAAAATGGCTATGATAAATATAAACCTTTCTTCATTAATTCAGCGTCTACACCCGATTGCAAAAGTAGCATTAGAAGACGCCGCTGCACTTGCAGTCTCTGAAAAAGCAAACGAAGTTCAAATTGAGCATTATTTACTGAGTCTATTAGAAAGGCCAAATAGTGATTTTGACGTCTTATTAAGTCATTTTGATTGTTCTGAGAACTTATTAAGACAATCGGTTCGATCCACACTCGACACCAACGCCAAAGGAAATGGCAGCAAACCTGTTTTTTCTGCTTTATTAATCGAATGGTTGCAAGAAAGCTGGCTGGTTTCTTCTTTAGATCTATCCGAAACACAAATCCGCTCTGGCGCCCTACTCCTTACTCTTGTTAGCAACCCTCTCCGTTACGGCCAACATGGTTACGCCTCTATCCTTGAGGCGGTAAATCCTGACAGCCTTAAGCGTAACTTTGCAGAACTAACAAGCCACTCTATTGAGGCGCAAGTTGCTAATTCAGAGAAAACACAAGCTCGTGAGGATGGTTCAGCACTGAGTAAGTTCACGACAGACTTCACTGGTAAAGCACGCAAAGGCGAAATCGATCCTGTTTTCTGCCGTGACCAAGAAATCCGCCAAATCGTGGACATTCTTGCTCGTCGCCGTAAAAACAACCCTATTGCTGTTGGTGAACCGGGCGTTGGTAAAACCGCAGTAGTAGAAGGCTTGGCACTTAAGATTGTACAAGGTGACGTACCAGACAACCTCAAAGGTGTTGAGCTTTACGGCCTGGACATGGGTCTTCTGCAAGCTGGTGCAAGCGTAAAAGGCGAATTCGAAAAACGCCTAAACGCAGTATTGGATGAAGTGAAAAACTCGCCAACCCCTATCATTCTTTTCATCGATGAAGCACACACCCTTGTTGGCGGTGGTAACCAAGCGGGCGGCAGCGACGCGGCAAACTTGCTAAAACCAGCCCTAGCGCGTGGTGAAGTGAAAACCATCGCTGCGACAACATGGTCGGAATACAAGAAGTACTTCGAGAAAGATCCTGCTCTTGCGCGTCGTTTCCAATTGGTGAAACTCGACGAACCGTCTCCTGAGCAAGCAGCATTGATCATTCGTGGTCTGCGCCCAGCATACGAGAAGTCACATAACGTTTACGTGCGTGACGATGCTATCACTGCTGCGGCAGCACTTTCTGCTCGTTACATCTCTGGCCGTCAACTGCCAGACAAAGCGATCGATGTACTAGATACGGCGTGTGCACGAGTGAACATCAGCCTTAATGCCATTCCTGCTTCTGTTGAGACTCTGCAGCAAGAACTTGCAGCTCAACAGCGCGAGCTTGAAGCACTTGAGCGTGATGCTCTGCAGCAAACTGGCGACAAGCACAGCCTTGCTAACATTCCAGACCTAAAACTGGCAATGGAAACAACGAAAGAAGAGCTAGCAGAACAAGAAGCGCAATGGCACAAAGAAAAAGAGCAGATCCAAGAGATGATTGCTCTACGCTCTCGCTTACATGAACTGGTCTTTGGCGAAACAAACGAAGAAGAGCTTGTTGCAGACGAAGATTCAGAACAAGAGCAAGACGTTTCTCCATATGCAGAAATGGATGAAGAAGCCGTTCGCATTGCAATTTCGGGCTGCCAAGAACAGCTAGATGTAATCCGCAATGGCAACCCACTGGTTCACTTTGAAGTGGGCCCAGATGAAGTCAGCCATGTGATCTCGGACTGGACTGGTATTCCAATGGGTAAGATGCTTCAAGACGAAGCAGAAACCACGCTAAAACTGAAAGAAAGCCTAACACAAAGCATCAAAGGCCAAGAATACGCTATCGATGCACTGTCTGAAGGCATTCAAACCGCAAAAGCAGGCTTAGGCAACCCAGACGCACCAACAGGCGTATTCCTGCTGGTTGGCCCAAGTGGCGTGGGTAAAACCGAAACTGCTCGTGCAATTGCTGATCAAATGTTTGGTGGTGAGCGCTTTATGACGACCATTAACATGTCTGAGTTCCAAGAGAAGCACACGGTATCTCGCCTAATTGGTTCACCTCCGGGTTACGTAGGTTACGGCGAAGGCGGCATGCTGACAGAAGCGGTTCGTCAACGTCCATATTCTGTTGTTCTTCTTGATGAAGTGGAAAAAGCCGACCCTGAAGTGTTGAACCTGTTCTACCAAGTGTTCGACAAAGGCACGCTGAACGACGGCGAAGGCCGCACAATCGACTTCAAGAACACGCTGATCATCATGACCAGTAACCTTGCGACGCATGAGATCGAATCTTTGGTTCATCAATCCAAAGACATCGATGCAAACATCATCGCAGAAGCTATTCGCCCTACTTTGAACCAACACTTCAAGCCGGCGCTGTTGGCACGTATGTCAGTACTACCATTTGTTCCGCTGTCTGATGAAGCAATGACAGAAATTATTCACCACAAGCTGAACAAAGTTTCTCAGCGTCTACAGAGCCATCACAAGTTGTCCCTGAGCTACGAAGAAAGCTTGGTTGAGTTCGTACTAGGTAACTGCCGCCTTGCTGAAACGGGCGCGCGTAACATCGACGCAGTCATCAACCGTCAGTTGCTGCCGCAACTATCGACTCAGCTATTAGTGCATAACAAGGATGATTCACATACGCAAATCGAAGTGTCTGTCGATGAGCAAGGAACACTAAACTATGCGTTCAGCTAACCATAGCGAACTTAGTAACGCCCTACTTGCGATCAGTCAGTCTTTGGCTGATCGCAGCCAGCTTACCCAAACCTTGGATGCCGTGTTGACCGCTGCGAGACAAATGACCCTCGCAAAGCACGGCATCATTTATGTTTTGGACCAGACTGGGCAGGCGTTGATTCCAAGTACCGCTCACCATAACGATAAAACTATCGTTTCCCACCCTTGGGAAGCATTACAGTTAGACTCAGCCAGTGAGAACGATCCATTCAACTTTGCCATTCGTAATGGTGAAGTGGTGTTGATTAACGAGTTGTATAAGTACAACGGCTATGACTGCGAAAGCATCTATCAAACTGAGCAGACACTGAGATTAAAAAGCGAGAACTTATTGGCTTGGCCTTTGATTGATAGCGAAAGCAAAACCATTGGACTGTTAGTCTTACTCGATTTAAGTGTTATCGACAATGAAGCTGCATTGACTGAGTTTTGTCGTATGGCCGCGAGTAATATTCGCCAAGCTGTGTGGTTAGAGCAATACGGGCAAGTGATTAAAAATCTCAATGCAGACAATCACGCCCTAATGCGTGAGAACACTCAACTCAAAAAGCGTACCCAAAAAACCTATCAGGGTCCTATTGCAGAGAGCGAAGAAATGCTCAATGTCTTGAATCGTCTTGATAAGGTGCTATCTCTTCCTGTCGACGTTCTGTTGCGTGGTGAAACGGGCGCTGGTAAAGAAGTGATCGCGAAATACATTCACGAAAACTCTAATCGTTCAGAACAACCTTTGATCGTACAGAACTGTGCCGCAATCCCAGAGCAGTTATTAGAGTCAGAACTCTTTGGCCATAAGAAAGGCTCATTCACTGGCGCGGACAAAGACAAAGTCGGTTTGTTTGAAGCAGCCAACGGCGGCACACTATTTTTGGATGAGATTGGTGATATGCCAATGCTACTGCAGGCTAAATTGCTGCGTGTGCTACAAGAACGTAAAGTTCGCCCAATCGGCACCAGCAAAGAGATTGATGTGGACGTGCGCGTAATCGCCGCAACCCACTGTAATCTTATGCAGCAAATCAAAGATGGCGGATTCCGTGCCGATTTGTTCTATCGTTTGAATGTCTTCCCGATTACATTGCCACCTTTAAGAGCACGCAAGTCGGACATCCTCCCTCTCGCAGAGCACTTCGTGCAACACACCACCAACACGCTAGGTTTGCCGCAAGCGCCAGGGTTAAGTGCCAACGTACGTAAACAGCTGCTTGCCTACCAATACCCAGGGAACGTGCGTGAGCTTAAGAACATCATTGAGCGCTCGGTGCTACTGTCCGATTTTGAAACCATTACTCACATTGAGTTTGGCGAACAAATCCCAGAAGATGTACCAAGTATCGACATGAAAGCAGCTTCACCTACCCCAGAGCAACCTGCTTACGAGCAGCAAGCACAAGCGGATTTAGAAGACGTTTCAAAGAGCCTTAAAGACGTCGTTAGCCAATACGAGCGTACAGTGATCATCGATTGCTTAAATGCCTGCAATTGGCACACCAAGAAGGCCGCTGAGCAATTGGCGCTGCCAATGAGCACACTCAACCACAAGATGAAGAAATACGACATTTCTGCAGCGGGTTGATGGGGCTTAAAAAGAAAATTCTAAATTCAGTATGAAGTCATAAGAAAAGAAAAACCGCCCGAAGGCGGTTTTTTTGTATGTTACTTTGCCTGTAAAAGAGCGATTTCCGGAGCATTGAGCGAAGACGCTTGTTTCGTTATCCAATTCTCAACATATCCTTTCTGCTCGTTCTGTACCCCTAGGTTTTTCCAGTGTAAGTGATTCGCCTCACTTGTCGCATTTTCCTTTTCAACCGTTTCTATCCATGGCTTACCCGTCATGAAGTCTTTCACCGCAGGAACTTGAAGCTCAAACTTCGGTAGTTCATAACCTTCACTTACATCCATTTGTTCAAATGAAGCCAGCTCAAGTTTGATAGGTTTTAGATCATTACCATCTAAAACATCACCAAAAGGTCTTAAACCATTAACTAGTTTGCCTGTAGGCGACACATAAGAGTACTCAAAGCGAATGATATAAAGGTACTTTTTCTCGCTTGAAGTTAATAAACGGGAGAAATTCGCGTCATTCTGATCAATAAATTGAACGGCGCTTTGCTCCAGACCTGTACGCTTAGTCGCGCCGCTATCGTCAAGCTCTAGATCAAAAACGGTTCTTGTTTCTATTCCATTATACCCAGTATTTGACTTCTCGGTAACAAGACGAGAATGAATGTTGACCACTCCAGCATAATGCATCACGTCATGTTTAACTGGACCATCTTTGATCTGCAGTTTCACCCCACATTCAATGGCATTGAGTAACATTGTATCGTAATCGTCACTCGCACGATCATCCCCTAACACCGCAAAACAAAGTGAGAACCGTTGCTCTTTCGACCAATCAAACTTGTTGCTTATCAGTTTATTCGCATTGCCTTCACCCCAAGCAAGGTCACCGTCAATTTCAACACCAGGCAAAATAATAAGGTTGCCATCGATCACCTTCGGTGTAGTGTCTCGGGATGATGCAGACTCACTCATGACAAACTCTTCGATTAAAAAGTCAGTGTCTGTGAGTTTCGTCTTTTCCAATGTTCGACCGTTAAAGTTTTTCGCTTCTTGTGCAGGGCTTTGACCATCGATACCAAAGTTAACTTCAGTAATATCTAGAGTGTAATTTTTATATGTACCCAAGCCCTCTAACTTACCCGCTAGCAAATCATGTCCTCCTAGTGAGAAGACATATCTCATCTGCTCAAAAGCACCAGTGTCTCGAACATATTCAAACACGCTTTGACCTGTAAAGAAGGCTTTCACCTCATCTATGACTTTAACATTTGGACATAACGGCTTGATGCCATGGATTAAAAACTCACCAAATTCATATGTTGGTTCAAATTCAAGACCATGCAATTCCTCAACACGCTTACTCTTAAAGTGTTCTTTAATCGCTTCATCAGGGTCTTCGAATTGAGAAGCATCCATTTTTGTAAACAACACATCAAAGGTTGGCCCATGAGAGTCCAAACCAACAACAGCGGCGCGATAAGCGACCTCCTGTAAAAACAGTGCCTTAGATGAGACATTGTCTTTTAAAACCACCTGTAGTTTCACGCGAGTTTGTGGGCGTAGCTTTCGTCCATTCTGCGCAAATGCCCACTCTACATATGGCGTCCATTTAGCACCGTCTTGAACCAGCAAGCGGCTGAACTCTATATCATCATGCCCAAGTTCTACTGTAGCTAAGTTGAAGTCGTGACAAAATGCCTTTAGGCCTTCTCGGATAGAAGCTCTTTCTTGCAAGGACTCATCTGATTTTCGGTCCAAGAATAGACGTGTTTGTACAGGGAATCCCGTATTAAATGCCCCCCCTATTTTTTCACCGTAACTCCATTGTAACGAGCTATTGGCATCTGATTTAGAGAACAAACCAGATTTTTTAAAGCGGTTTACCCAGTTCAGGGCCAGTGTATTACCATCATTGACTGGAATTTCCCAGTTATCACTCATGACATACAGCTGAATAAACTCGTCAACTCGATAATCCTCAATGAAATCATCAAAGTCCCCCGTCAGGCTCCACTTAGCGCGGAGAAGCGTTAGTAACTCAATCAATGAATTCAAAGCATAAGAGCGCAACAAAAAGCGCTTCAACAATTCATCATGATTCGCCTGTTTTTTGAGAAAGTCAGCTAAGCCAACAGCATCAATGACCTGAGGTTGAAGGTCTTGACTTATCCCTTTGTACAGAGAGATAAGCTCTTTGTTGATGCTACTGAGTGTCTTTAGCATGCTTTTGTTGTTGTACTGAGCTTTGATCTCCTTAAACGTCGCATCACCAAAAAGGTCGCCATAGAAATCAGTTGCAGCGCCCAAAAGATCTGCACCCACTTTACCGGCAAAATAATAGGCAGCCACTGGTGCGGCAGGCGTCCAGATTGCGACACTTGCCATTGCATCAACGGCAGCAATAATCAACTTATCTTGAGCTTCCTTTGCCGCAAGCTGATGCCCTTCCCAAATTTGATGCGCGCGATTTAATGCCATCGTTCCCGAGCGGCTCGGTGGTAGGGAAACCGCAAAGTCAGGGATGATCAACCTAACCTCTACACGTCGGTTCACAGCGATATCAGCAGTATCTGATCGGTCGTTAACGTCGGCATAACCTTCGATATCATCAATCAGTTGTGACTTACCCTTAAATTCAATCCACAACCTTGATTCTAGATTCGCTCGTTCTTTTTCGCTTGCTTTGGCAAGGATGGCCTCTTTAACGACATCCGCACGCAATCTGGAAATTTTTAAGTTATTTTCATGCGTTCCTATTGGCCCTGCATGGCCAATAATGGCAACTTGGTAATCAGGGTTTTTGGATAAAAGCTGGCATAATTTTTTACATACTTCTATATAGTCGATATGCAGTACTTGAACTTCGTTCTCAAACTCAGCAGAGTTAAACTTGAAGTTCATTCGAACAACGACCCCTTGACCATCAACAAAGATCTGAGCATTCCCTTCTTTACCAAGCGCTTCCTGCACCGCTTCTGCCTTTTTTTGCCAATGTTCTGGATTATCAAAGCGACGAACAAACGTTAAAGAAGAAAGATAGTTTTCAGAGTATTTGCTTAAAGTTTCTTGCGCTTCTTTCGCATTTTTAATTTGTTCAGAGAACGCCGAATATTGCTCTAACGCTTCCTTGCCACTTGCGATAACTCCAATTGCTGGTAGCGCGCGATTTGTTCCGCTCAAAAAATCACTGCTTAAACGTCCAACGCCACGCATGATTTTTGACTCTGGGCCTGCCGCTTTAAAAGCACGTTTGATATAAGGAATATCGATTACATGCTTTCTAAACACTAACGCTTGTGCTTGTTTCAGCGTTAGCTCTTTACGCGCAAAAACCTTTGCAAGGCTGACGCTCTTTTTAACACCACTGGTGGCGGCAAGTGCCGAATGTAACGCGATACCACTCATCAGAAATGGAGGTAAAGCCCCTGATTCACTGTTTTCCCATAGCGCCTGCCCGATGGTTTTCGCCATATCCGCAGGTGGGCCAAAAAGCTTAGCACCGTCAATGGAGAGAAAATCACTGCTCAACGATTCGTAGGTTTTGTTGATCGCAGCATGCAAAGATAACGGTGCGACGCCCGGCTTTTGCTTAGTTTGATAGGTTAACCCCTTTGTCGCGTAGTCTGAATAAGATGGCAACTGATTAGGAAATTGTTGGATGAGCGCTTCCTCTAAGGTGATCATGTCACCACACACGCACGCCATTTTGCCAATGCCCGCTGTCTCGATAAACGTCAGCTTTTCATGCAGCTCATAAGTATATACATTCTGCTCCACATCAGTTTTAGGGTGTTTCATAAACTGCTTTGTGGCATTGGCCTTCAACACACTTTCAGGTAACTTTTTACGTGTTTCATCGAGTGCTTTCCATTCAGTTTCCCAAAATTGGATGCGCAACAAATAAAAACCATCTTCAACTTGGCTAGGGTCAAGGTTAAACAATGCACTTGGTAAAACGTTTTTTTCACCAACTTCAATTGCCCATCTTGCAACGTTGGTATCGACTACCTTCACATTAATCACTTCTTCTGCGGCGCTCTCTAAATCGCCCGCTTTGAGCTGCTTAACCGGTCTAACTAGCGAAACTTCCGCGCCACGATAAAGATTATCAGTGAACAACACTGCACAACTGTGCGTTCTTGGCACAACAAAACCTTTCAGGGGTTTGTTTCTTTTTTTCTGACGCTCTAACCAATCATTGTAACTTTGTTGTTCTGGCGAAAGGTCACCACCAGCATAGGCAGGAGCAAGTTGGTTTACTGCAATTTCAGTAAGTTGGAACTTCACACCCGTTTGGTTTGTTTTGTTGGTCCCATCATCAATGTACTGGGCAAAATGCTTAATGTTTTCTGCAAGACTTACTAGATTTTTTGCGCCCCCAGTACTTTCTGGATCATTCAGCGGCGCAATCATCTGCGCCAACAAACGCAATGGTGGAAAGCTTAATTCATAGCTTTTCCCTTTGCAGATCCCTTCCGGTCGGTTGCCCAACTTGAGTACTTCGTAATTGTTGACATCACTCGGTACAGAACTTTCAGAGTCGACCTTTTCTCCCGATAAAGGTTGCTTACCCATTGCTTGTGGTGGCTCGCCTAAACCTAACTCGACCAATTTTCCCTCTCTGGTGGTGCCCCACAGTGCGGGTTCACCTCCCGACAAGGCATTGACCATCACTGGAGTCAAAGGTATGGGACGAATCTTACCCTCTAGCTCATTTACTTGAGTGAGATCTGGCTGGGAATGCCAGTCCGGCCACACTTCCACACCATCATCGTTCTTTACGGCACTAAAGAAAGCTCCAAACAGATAGACTTCATTATCAAACGTAAAAGCCATTAGTTCGCCTCCTTAAACCAATTTCCTTGATTTGCGGAGAGGTTATACACAATTGCAGGATCTAACGTGCGCCCATAACCCAATGGAGACCAGCTCCACGCTTGTTTAGTATGGTTTTTCTGCACCGACATCAGCATCGCGTTGTAATTTGTTAGCGAAAAACGATTATTTAAACCGATGGCATATTGCATTGCCCCATCACGCTTAATCTGTTTACCTTTCGCTAGGTCGACGACAAACACATTGTGATAGTTGCGATTAGCCGCCCAGACAATGTCCCCTTCTGGACTTATGGCTTTATAATCCGCTTTTGATTTATTCGTCGCTAAGTCCTTATCCCAAAAAACTGCTTTTGCTTTTTGATTTGTATTTGCATCGTAAATAAGCGCAGCAAAATCATTTACCTGATATCTTTTCCCGTCCTTTATGAAGCCAGTATCACTGATGTAAAGATCGGTCTTTTCCGCCTCACCTTTAGCAATATCCCACTTATAAACCACACGACCAACCTTACCAGTGCGGTAATAAACGTAGCTGCTATCTTCCGCCCATAAAAATCCGGAAGGGCCTTCAATATCATGTGGCAGCTTAATCAGCTTCTGGTTTTTGATATCAAAAAGGTAGTTAGTCAAACCAAAACCGACTGCAACGTAACGATTGTTTGGCGAGCGACTGGTTTTATCAACAGTTATGTCACCATCGCCAAGCCATGGCAAATCGGTCACCAAACGTAAATCGGTGCCATCAGTCTTCATACTCCAAATTTTGGTTCGTCCTTCGTATTCATTATACATAGGGTCTGGCTCATAGCCTGAGTCGTTTGATAAGTTGGCCCAAGTAAACTGAACGCGTGGCAAATCGTAAGAGCTCGCGTCATTTAAGTCTTCCCTTGGCCATTCTTTGGCGCGATGGATAAAGTAACGAGGAAAGTCACGTTGTTGGTATGTCGCAGAGTCAGATTTAAAGATCTCACTTGGCTCCATGGTGTAATAGTTGTGTTCACCAATGTAAGTGCGGCCGTCATCTTTACAACCCGCTATCGATAAAGCAGCAAGCAACAGTAATAGTATTTTCTTCATGGTTTAACCTAGCAATTCTGAAATGGGTACATTTTCTTCTACAACGACAAGACGTTGGCTACCGGTGGAGAGGCTCGAATGAACACCTCGAACAATATCGACGCTCTTGACCTCTTCCGGCGGGAATGCGAACCGAAGCGTCATATAACCATCGTCATCTTTCATTGCTGAACGAAAGTACGATTTGTGAATCCAATCCTGTTCTATGTTACGAAGCCCAAAGAAATCGTCCGGCTGATCTGTCAAAGGCTCGTGAAGGTAACGTATAGAAGGCAATGCGCCTCTTGGAGCCAACTTAAGCCCCGCGATATTGCTCTCTTTGTGTTCGTTGATGACTCCACTGCCGATGCCTGTCGATGCGGTACCGGAAACTGGAATAATATTCTCGCCCGCATTATTAAAGCTTTGGGATGAGGAGTATATTTGCAACTCTGAAAGAGACTTAGCAATTGAAGCAGGATCACTCTCTAGCTCAGACAGTTCCGTGTTTGTCAAAGCCAACTCGGAGTAATGGATATAACATTCTTGTGCTTTTCCCGCGACTTTGTATGGCACCCAAATATGCGGTAGAGGAACGCCTTGCGCAATACGCAAACCATCTTTGCCAGCTTTATAAGGGCTTAGCACCGTTTTAACAGTGATAGGATCAATATCTAATTCTGGAAAAACAACATCTACTTCCTCATCTACAAAGCGGAATACCCTAGCACCTTGATCAAGGCTTAGATGTCCCGAATACACTTTCTGACCGGATTGATAAATCTCAAATGCTTCTTCGCCAATATAGTAGTCTGGTACAAGGTTGGCCCCATCAATGTTGACATGTCGTGTTTTCATCGAGGATTCAGGATCATTATTTCTGTAGTACTCTAAATCGACATCAGCAAAGTAGCCTTTTGGTGTAACTTCAACCTCTCGCCAAACTTTGTTATTCCAGATTACATAGAAATAACCTTCTGCAACCAACTCATGTCCATTTGGGCCCTCTAGCATAGGTAGTACAGGCACCAACACGTTATCCCACTCATCCATTTGAATTTCTTTATCAACGGGTTGCATATCTTCGGCGAGTTTAAGCAAAATTGGCTGAGGCTGATCAGTGCAAGGGATTTTGATATAGAGCGTTTTGCCCTCAGCTTCGAGATCTTTAAATGTCGCGAGGCTGCGGTGTTTGTTTTCTGTATCAGCCTTGCCTACAGTCACTTTTTCTTTTTGAGCTTCCGTTTTTCCCAACATCAAACATGCCGCGTTGCTAGACCACTGCCCTGCAAACTCGACAACGATTTTTTGATCTAGACTTGGCTCAGAGGGGACATGCGTGTAACTACGAACTAAAGCAACATCGTCGGTAACCTGCTTGTATCCTGCTTTAAAAGCTTTGCTTTCATTCGAAGCAGATACAGAGTCAACGAGTGATTTAAGTCTAGGGAAGCTTTGCAGCTGAGAGTCCGTCAATGGCGACCGACGAGCAACGGTAGATAATGACACCCAATTGCCTTTTCCCAATTCGATTCTTATAGCAGCTAGCAATGCGCTGGTCGTTTTTTTGGCAGAGATGGAAATCTTTTGCGCCAACTCTTTAGGGAGGTTTCTAAGGATGTCATCTGAATTTCGCAAACGCGAAAGCTGCCCTATACACTCGTCCGGTGTAAGAACATAAGATAGCTCGTTGGAGGATAGCTTCGAGCTAGGTATAAATTTGCAAACTAAATGCATTTGAATTCTCCACAACCAACATCGTAAATATGGCTGCGGTGACAATTAAGCTGATAAGGCTTACAAGTACGATTTGGTCTGCGTATCCTACTTACTTAGCCATTTATTTTCAACGAGATAGAAAAATCGCCCGAAATCAAAAACACCAAAAAAATGGTGACTTTTGCTATCAAAACATGCGATTTGACCACAACAAAAGCCAGTAACATCACGCACTCTGTCAAAATGGTAAAATCGTACTATCTAAAAAAATTTAATTTATGGACTGAAGTTAACAAAAATCGTAGTAACGTGCGCTTCAGGTAAGCACGAGGAAATTCAGAAGTTTATGAGGTGCCCTCCTCAGCAACAAACAACAAATTGACTGTTACTGAGGAAGTTTAAATAAAAAGGTGAGCGCATTACGCACTCACAAAAGTAACTGCTCTGAAGCTTGCTAGGATTAAATTTGCTTCATCGCGAGTTAAAGAGGTGAGGTATTACCCATCGACCTCATGCAGAACACTATACTCAGAGTATAGAAACGAGCGTAAATATATAATATTTAAAAAGATTTTCAACGCGACACATTCACCACAGCACCTGCCGAGCGACCATCACAATCACGTCATACACACCTAAAAGCAACATTGGCCTAGTTATTATAGTTATTCAGCCTTGTATTAAGACGATTCATTAATTCGAGTAACTTATCAATAAAGGCAATTATTTTGATAAATATCACAAAAAGTCCCAAAGAAATAAAGCGAGCTAAACGCTCGCTTTATTTATGCCGCATTTTTTAAAGTTTTGTTCTCACTAAAATATCGGTTGTAAACAGCACCTAAGGAGGCTGTACTTGCGAAACGATCATAGTTAAATGTTGCTTGAGCCTCTTCGGCAGAGGCGGAAAGCTTGTTGGTACCATTTACATAAATCGTCACTACCCCCTCCTTCAGTCCTGAAAGATCTAAATCAGTCGTCCATGAGTCTGAAAGCACGGTAGCCATACCTGTGGCTTCTGTACCATCAGCGTCGACTGCTTTAATATCTATGAACTCACCATCTTCAAACCGTTCACTGCTACCACTTACTGTCATGCTTTCCACTCCAGTAACATCGTTGATAACGTCTAGGTGTATTGTCGGTGTAATTGGCATGGAGTAAGCCGTGCTCTGGCTACCGGTATTCCCTGATAAGTCTTGGTAGTCACGAACAAGCAACGCCACATTGAGCTCCGACGTACTTGGTATCACCACATCACCAGTCCAAACACTTGGGTCTGCGGTTGCCATTAATGAAGTGATCGTGGTACCACCTAACTCCGCCGCGGCGGACTGCAGATCTTTATCGAACTCTAGCGTTACCGTCACGCTTTGGCCGATGGCTTGGTGCTCAGGCGTAAACGTCACGTTAGTCAGCGTTGGCAGAGACTGCGCCAGTGTAAAGCTCTGGCTTTCACTCACTTCAATGCCCGCTGAGTTCGTCCCCGTCACCATCACGGTATAAGTGCCATTGGTTTGGTGACTCATATCCATTGCGTCACTGATCCAAGTGCCACCAGCTTGTACCGTTGCACTGCTGCTTTTTAGTACCGTCGCGCTGCCTTGGCCTTTCACTTCAAGACGCAGGGACTGACCATCAAAGCGTGTCGACGTGCCTTCGAATTGTAGCGTGGCGGCATGCGTTTCATCCACATTGCCCACTGGCGTGATGGCTAAGGTCGGCGTGATCGGCATGGAGTAAGCCGTGCTCTGGCTACCGGTGTTTCCTGATAAGTCTTGGTAGTCACGAACTAGTAACGCCACATTGAGCTCTGACGTGCTTGGTACCACCACATCACCAGTCCAAACACTTGGGTCCGCGGTTGCCATTAATGAAGTGATCGTTGTACCACCTAACTCCGCCGCTGCAGACTGCAGATCTTTATCGAATTCTAGCGTTACCGTCACGCTTTGGCCGATGGCTTGGTGCTCAGGCGTAAACGTCACGTTAGTCAGCGTTGGCAGAGACTGCGCCAGTGTAAAGCTCTGGCTTTCACTCACTTCAATGCCCGCTGAGTTCGTCCCCGTCACCATCACGGTATAAGTGCCATTGGTTTGGTGACTCATGTCCATTGCGTCACTGATCCAAGTGCCACCGGCTTGTACTGTTGCACTGCTGCTTTTCAATACCGTCACGCTGCCTTGAGCTTTCACTTCAAGACGCAAGGACTGACCGTCAAAACGTGTCGACGTACCTTCGAATTGTAGCGTGGCGGCTTGCGTTTCATCCACATTACCCACTGGCGTAATAACTAAAGTTGGCGTGATCGGCATGGAGTAAGCCGTGTTCTGGCTACCGGTATTTCCTGATAAGTCTTGGTAGTCACGAACAAGCAACGCCACATTCAGCTCTGACGTGCTTGGTACCACCACATCACCAGTCCAAACACTTGGGTCCGCGGTTGCCACTAATGAAGTGATCGTCGTACCACCTAACTCTGCTGCGGCGGATTGCAGATCTTTATCGAATTCCAGCGTCACCGTCACGCTTTGGCCGATGGCTTGGTGCTCAGGCGTAAACGTCGCGTTAGTCAGCGTTGGCAGAGACTGCGCCAGTGTAAAGCTCTGGCTTTCACTCACTTCAATGCCCGCTGAGTTCGTCCCCGTCACCATCACAGTATAAGTACCATTGGTTTGGTGACTCATGTCCATTGCGTCACTGATCCAAGTGCCACCGGCTTGTACTGTCGCGCTGCCGCTTTTTAGTACCGTCGCGCTGCCTTGGGCTTTCACTTCAAGACGCAGGGACTGACCATCAAAACGAGTTGACGTACCTTCGAATTGTAGCGTGGCGGCATGCGTTTCATCCACATTGCCCACTGGCGTGATGGCTAAGGTCGGCGTGATCGGTAATTCGTGAGCAGTATTATCCTCACCTATGTTGCCAGTCAAATCTTTAAATTGACTAACAACCAAGTCGACACTTAACAGCGCGGTGCTCGGAACTTGTACATCACCAATCCAGACCTTTTTATCTGCCGTTGCTGATAGAGAACTAATGCGATTGCCGCCAAGCGTAGCGGTCGCCTCTTGGAGCTCTTTATCAAACTCAAGCGAGACACTCACGCTTTGCCCCACGCTCTGATGCTCGGGGTTAAATGTCACATTGGTCAGTTTTGGTAAGGTTCCTTCAACCGCGATACTTAAACTGCTTCCTTTTCCAGGAATGGTGTTGGTACTTTGGTAGCTATCATCCTCTACCTGTATTGTTATGTTTTTATCTTGCTTTTCTGGACTGATGTAATTAACCGTCCACGTAATATTGTCTGAAGTCGACCAAGTATCTTGTTTTAACGTTCCTGTTACACCGCTATCACTAGCGACAAGATGGACATCTGAGATATCAAAGTTCGTAACTTCTTCTGTAAAGTTAAACGCAAGCGTAATCTCTTCGCCTCCAAAAAGAGGGGCGCTTGAGGCGGTAGAGATACTTAGCCCGGGAACGGTTGCCGCTTCCACATGCGCGTCAATAGAACTTTCACTCTTGTTATCCACCTTGTCTGTTGCTGCCACCGTGATCGTATGATCGCCTTTCGGTAACAAATAGCTTATGACATAAGGCCCCGCTTCGGTTGTCGGCTCAGTAATCGCTTGAGGAGCTACTGTGCTACCACCACTCACCGCTTTTGACGTGACGAGATTTAAATTTTTATCTGTAATGTATGCACTAATTTCTAGTTGATACTTATCGTTTGTCGGCACCTTAGAGGTTTGATTAGCACTTAAGCCCGAAATACTTGGAGCGTCATAATCAACAATAGATTCGATAACCTTTCCATCATAACTTTTGCCTAGTAATTCAAAGCTTGTATTCTCTCTTCCAACTGAGTCCGTCACCGTCACCTTAAGGGTATATGACCCTTGGTTATCGACGGCAAAGTTCATCATTCCATTACCACTAGATGAGATAACATCACCTGAGTAACGCAAGGAATCACCGAGGCTTGGAATAAGCTCCACAGAATATTGTGAAGCTTTCACTCTTTCTCCTTCCACCGTAGATACCGTAAACGGCTGGCTTGCCTTGGTTAAGAACAGTTTCCCACCCTGCAAACTCGTAATTCCATCGAAATCAACTGTGACTTTAGGAACACTAATATCAATGACTTTTCTGATATCAGAATACAGTCCGACGCTATCTGTCGCTTTGATGTCTACTGTGATTGAACCACGCCCCTCTAACTGAGATTTCGGTAGTTCAAAGTACGTAGATGAACCATTCCCATCCTCTACTCTTTCTTCTTGATAACTCGGGTTTAAAACCGAGTAGTTTACTGTTGCCAGGCTGCTACCAGTGTCCGTTATGTCAAAACGAAAACGAACATTATCAGGATTTGTTGGCGATTCGGTTACGATAATCTCATCGCCAACACTTGGAGGTGTGTTGTCAACTTTAATATCAACGGTCGCTTCACCGACTCTCGACCACACATCCGTTGCGGTAATCGTTGTCCTGATCGTTTTTCCATCCGCATCGCTAGGAAGTTCACTTGTAAATGTTGAACACTTGTAGGTTGGATCATCTGCACACACCTCTAATTGTGCAAACTTCTCCGGATTATCTTTATAGTTGTAGGATTCCGTTCCAAACCTGGCCATCACATTGTCTAGTCTAGAGTTTTCATACAGCTTAATTCTGAATTTGGCGACAAGCTGCTGACCATTAATGGTTGTGTTTCCAACCGGATCAGTAATTTCAACGACTACCGAACCTTTAGGTAATTCAAGCAGTAGATCGTGCTCTGGCGTCAAGTTTCCTGCTAAATCAGATAAGTTCTTGATTTTGTATTCTTGAGTTGTACTCAGGCCATCAATAATATCGGCATAGGATTCAGAATACGTACACTTGATATTTCCAACACCTTTGGCACAAGTCGTTGGTGTATAAGCTTTGTTGCCAAGATTACGAACCAACTTTGGATATTCATCTGAACTTTCGGTATTCACGCCTGATAAAGCATCATTGAAAGAGAGCTCAAATGTGAGCATCTTCTTCTTCAAAGCTTCATCAAACCAAACATCACTTCCTTTAAAACTGTATGAGTTACCATCTACGACTGTCGGTGCATCAATATCCACCATCGAGAAATTGAACTTGTTGATCGTTTCACGCCCATTTGTACCCAAGGTTTTAGTGATCAAAGTAACAGGTGCTTTGGTCATGTTTTGCCCAACATTGACACTACAACTGTAAGGTTCTTGCGATACGTTGATAACACCAGAAGTTGGTTGCTCATTAGTTGGTGGCGCATCCAGAGAGTTGTATTCTTCACGAACCCAACACTCTAACGTTTTGGCTTTGACCGCACTCAATGTAGTAAAGGTGACATCAAGAACACCATCAGATAAGTAATTTTGGAAGTCCAGCGGGCTTTCAACTGTTAGAACCACGCCTTCACGCTGTACGCTAAAGGTTTGGTTTACTTTTCCAACCTTTCGGTCTTTTTCATCAAGGTAACGAACTTTGTTATAAACTTTGATATCAAGTTCATAATTACCATCTTTGGCAATTTGTGTAGAAAGCAACGTTGCAGTCCAAGTGCCATCTGCGGTTTCTGAGAACGTAAAGTTAGTCCCGTTTTGCTCTCCAGAGAATCTATAAGTTGAGTCAATTCGATCAACGCCACTATCATCAACAATATCAAGCGTAAGTACGATATTCCCATCTTGATAGATGGTGTTGTTTGTAATTGGCGTTCCATCCGTGTAACTCATCGCCAGCGTCACCTGCGGGATGGAGTTGTACACTTTGACGGTAAAATCTTGCTCATCACTGGTTAAGGTTGTGTTGCCACGAACATCAGACCCTTTTAAACGAACCTTGTGTGTACCCGTACCTAAATCACCAAGGCTCACTTTGAGATCCTCATTGATTTTTGTACCGGGAGAGCCAGGTAATGGTTCCAGATCGCTAAACGTCCAATACTCTAGGCTTTCTCGATTGACACCATTAATTGAAACATCACCGTTTGCATTTAGGTCTAGCGCCGTTAGGTCAAAGACATAGTTACCTAAGTAGTAGTCATTCGCATTGAAACCACTTAATCCTAATGTTGGTCCATCACGATCAAGAATAACCTTGTGCGTGTTAGAACTAGACTCAAAACCATAAATATCGGTTGCTTTTACATACAATGACGTTGTTTTTTCATCTTCAGAAATGTCTATTTTATCTGTGTCACTCTTGATAAGAGACATGACAAACTCTTTAGATGAATCCGTTGGCACAATTGTCTTAATTGGCGAATCTTTACCACTTTGATACAGCGAGACTTGCTCAAGGTCTGAATCGTCTATTACGGATTTAAATCGCACATTGAACTCACGCCCTATGACATAGTTCTCTTTAGACAATGTGTCTTCAACCCAAGGCGTATTTAGGATGATTTCAGGGCCTTTGTTATCGACTTGGAAGGTAAATTTCCCTGTTGTACTAACATTGGCAGGGTAAGCGTTGTCCGTCGCAGTGACGTAAAATTCATTCCATTCATCGTAATCAAATGCTTTTGAAACCAGTTGGACTTTGACGTCAGGCTGTTCACCAACTAGGTATGGTACGTCACACGCCTCTGTTAGAGGGTCACAGCTTTCTAATGTCAGAGCCTGACCAGATCCGCGGCGCAAATCTATTTTTACGTTATTGCCAGAGCTTAACGTCCCCCAATCAATGACAGGTGCCCATTGGTTATTACCACCTAAACGGCTTTGAACCTGCTCACTTTTTACAATAGGGGCTTCAGAGTCGATACGAATATTGAATCTCGGAGCGGTGCTAGTTAACTCTGAAACGGAGTTACCTAAGTTGTCCTCTGCTGCTGCAACAACTAACCAATCTCCATCACCAGGATAAATCGTAGAGCCTTGATTTGAACAAATCTCGCCCGTACATAGTTTGACTTTAAACGCGTCTTTCGAGTTACTTGCAAAGTTTTCTGGTGTGTATGTTACTTTTTCACCGGTTTGCTGGTAGAAAACAAGGCCCCTCGAGGCAAGCTTATCACCAACAATATCCTCAACCTTGAAGGTTAATTCATGAGTATTGTTCGCATTTAAATAAATACCGTTTTCTACAGGTTTACCATCGACATCATTCGGTGGAAGATAACTGGCCTTAGGGAAATCGTTATCAATAAACACCGATTCTATAAACGGAGATTTACCATTATAACCATACGCATTGCCATGTGGGTCCATAGCACTGGTCTCCACGGCAAACTCTATAATGTCTTTTAGTTCACTAGACTGGGAGTTGAGGGTGAAGAAGTACTCTTTTCGATAAGCATTGCTGCTGCCTGAGTTTTCTACGATGTTGATGTCCAGTGGTATTTCAATATTTGGCTCATTAGCTTGATACCACATCGTGCTAAACTTCGGGCCGTAAGCGTCGGTTCCTACAATACCAGAAGGATCGTCTAGGACAATTTTAGAAACAACCTCGCCAGCGATATAAAGCCTATTACCAACCATCGTCTCTCTACCGCTTTCAATGGTTAATTTTGGCTGCGGAGGCAAGGTATCGATACTGCTACCCTCTGTATCAAAAATGTTCTTACCATTTAAGTCAGGATTAGCCATCGAAATATCATCAGCATAGAGCTGCGCGATATTGGTCTCAATACCGTATTTGCTCGCCATGATTTCATAATACGATTGCGCCAGGTCTTTTCGGTAAGTTTCAGCGCCAAACGTGTAAGAATCGAGCGTAACTTGACTTCCTCCTGCCCCTATACCATTTGCTTTTCCATCGTAGCTAAAATCA
Source organism: Vibrio sp. 1159 (assembly GCF_033340395.1). Lineage (NCBI taxonomy): Bacteria > Pseudomonadati > Pseudomonadota > Gammaproteobacteria > Vibrionales > Vibrionaceae > Vibrio > Vibrio sp. 1159. Next base: position 38,663 of record NZ_JAWOWL010000002.1, read on the forward strand.
TCGTAAATAGCAGATGCAAAATCTAATGAGTTATTTCTTGGCATTCTCTCGGCAATACTATCAATTGCTTCAACAAGGAATCGGTGTAGATAGTCATTTGATGGCTTGTCTGGAATCGCTTTAGTCGTAAGCATTTCATTGGTTGCATAAGACACAACCGTTGGGTCAAACCCAAAGAATGAGTTGTTATTCGTACCTGATAACGCGTAGCGCACCTCATCAAGAATTTGAATCGCACGTTCTGAAGTTTTCTCTCCCGCTGTCACTTGATCCCACTGGAAATCAAACAAACCAGTCTGATATGTCGATAGTTCAGTAATATAGTAAGTTTGAGAACCTTTGAGCTTAAAATACACACCAATATTGGCCTTGTTTAAGTCAACCGTTACTTTCTTGGTCCCTGGATCTCTTTTCCATTGGTAATAGTATGGCTCACTGCCTTCGATACCAATTAAACGAACACGCATGAAATCATAATTCACTACGTCAGTTGTGGTTTCACAGCTCGCTACGTCAAGAGCCATAGACTGGTCACTTTCCAGTTGCTGGATAGTGGTACAACTTGCAAGTGAAGTGAATTCACCACTTGGGCTCAACCCTTCAAGTTGAGCTCGCGCACCAATAAATGGTGTCACCACTTTTATGGTTGGTAGGTCAAAGCTACTTCTAAAATATACTTCTCTTGGAGTGCTTTCGTTATCAGACTCATCGACGGTTTGAATGACTAACTTTTGACTACTGTTTTCTGATACCGATTTAAAGCTGTCACCCAAAATATCTCTTACAAAAGGAATGTAATAAATGACATCCTCTACTCGCCCATTGCTATCTAACAGTGTTTCGTGCGGAATTTTTGCGATGTAATCGTCATCTGATGCGGTTGTATCAATAACTTGCTGAAGTGAGTAATTATTATCGTTGTTTTGGCTTACGTAGTACTTGACGACAAGCTTAACCTTATTAGCGTTAGAGCCTAAAACCGTATCGGTATTTACGTCTGAAACTTTCACACGAACATAAGGGATTTTATTCTCTTTCAATAAATTAGCGTTGAAGTTACTAAAATCTATCCCTTTTAATGAGCTCTGAATCCCTAAACTTGCGTACGCATAATCAATCTTCAGGAAATCGCGGCTTGCTTGAACATTGTCTGGGGTGTACGTATCTTGAGAGTAGATACCATCGTAAGTGGTTCGTTCACCATCTAAACCCACATTTACGTACGTCATTGACGTACCTTCAGGATAGGTTATCGTCTGTGCTGGCGCTTGATCGTCACGACTTACTGCATGCTGCGCAGAGCCCGTATTGCCTTTGCTATCCCTCGCTCGAACCTCAAAGACCGTCGTAGATAGGAATTCATCAGTTGGGTAAGCCTTACTAAACTCACAAGCATTTCCAGACTCTACAGTGACAGGAGAACATGTGACGCCCTCATGTAAGCCATCTTTAAATGAAATACTGACCGAACTAATCTCTTGCGAGCTTTCTTTTACAACGCCTTTCAGAACGTATTCTTTAAGTTGGTTATTAATTGCACTCGCCGATGTAATATCGATAACAGGCGCATCGTTATCCCATTCAAAGTTGATATGAAGACCCGAATGGCTGCCTGGAATTAACTCATTACCCAGTACATCCGCTGTATACAAGACTAACCGTGCTGCTGTTACGTTTGAGAGCCCTGTGGCAGGGTTCATATCCACACTATCGATCTCTTTGGTATTAATGTTAACTTTTACGTTGGTCTCTCGAAGGCCAACTTCAAAATCATCAAATTCAACCGAACAGAATGTGCTTCCAAAATCTTGTATGTCGTTACATTGAAATTCACCAGACCAAGAGCCATTAATCTGATACTGAATAAAGGCGGATACGTCTTCTACACCGATATCATCAACAATTTTTAGGTCAACTTTATCGGTGCCTGCAAGTACATCACGGTCAATGCGTGTCACGATAGGCGCTGTGGTATCAATCTCCGTCCCATCTCGCGGTGGAATGACGCCATCTGTACTGCCATATGTACCTAAGTCATTAAGCTTCTTACTAAAGTCGACATAGTCGGCAGCATCAGTACCTGAAATATTGATACTTGGGTCGTTTACCACGATCAAAACGTGCTGAGATAAGTCACGTGTGTAAACGTCGCTGTTTATCTTTTTCTGTCCAAAGCTGAGGGGAGTCACTGCTCCTGAAGTCTGGCTCACTTCAAGACCATCAAGAACACCATCTGCAATAACATCCCGATATTGGATGTCAGCGAAATGCATTGAAGTGTAGACGTTATCGCTGTTGCCGTATTTTTTTATAAGATCGTAAGAGTAAGACGAGTATGCTGTTAATAAAGCGCCGTATTGATGCCCAGTACTAGCAAAACTGCTTTGCCCACCTTTGGTAATATCAATAGGTTTGGTCTCATTTACGTCAAAACCATACATGCTATTGATACTATCCAAAGCAGTTGAAAAGGCACTCTCATCTGTGGCCCCCTGGGAAATTTTGTACTTTGCCAAGCCTGCTGCCAAGTTCGACAGCGGAGTAAGCATTAACTTTTGCTCACTCCCCTCTTTAAAGTTCACAACACCTTCAAATTTAAGTGTCTTCGCATTACTCACAGATACCGTTTCATTTGTAAACGGATCGGTATAACTCCCCTCTTTTGCAACAACAAAAAGAGGCATTGACGAAGATTCAAACTCTAGCAGATAGTTTCCGAAGGCATCAGACGTTGTGTTAGCCAACTTCCGACCTAAGTTTCCATTTTTGAACTCGAAAACCTCAATCTTGGCGCCATTGACTGGGGCGTCAAACACCATACCGGAAATGCTTCCTTTGCTTCTAGCTGGAGGTGTGTTGTCTCCTCCATCACCACCACCACATGCACTCAATAAAAGAGATGTAAGCGTAAGACCTAATGTTAATTTCAGCGTATTTTTAGCGAACATAGTAATTTGGCAAAATATATTTTCCCGAGATTATATTATTGAAAAATATTTTCTCAACGTGACATTAACACCAACAAAATAGGCATAAACACCAAGCCAACCGTCACTTTGACTGAATTATTAAAATTATTTTCACATCCTATAATCATTAACTTAGTTAAAACAGAGGAATTAATCATGCTTTAATGCTAGTTTTTATTTAAAATATTATACTCTACGCACAACTGTCAGTATTGATAAATCAACAAAACTAATGACTATTTTAATAATAAAAAGGAGTGTGCAAGCTCCTACCGTAGCCCTTATCACTACTGCGTTAATCATATTGATTAGCGTATCGCTTTCTCACTACTTCCTCACTCCTGTGGATAGGCTACCTACCATCAAGCCTTTAGAATTCGAAAGTGAGAATGTGCAGCCACCAATTAATAAGAATACTCGTAGGCAAAAAATCACTATCGGTGTTGTTGAATACTCTTTTGTCGCTTCATTATTAAAATCAGGAGTGAATCAAAAAGAGATCAACTTGCTATTAGCACTTATCAAAAGCAAGTTTAATATTATTGACTCTATTAAAAGAGGTGATAACTTTATCTTAAGAACTAAATTAAATAGTAAAAATGAAACTTACATTAGTTCTTTTTACTATTTAGGCAGTAAAACTGATTTATTTATTATCAATGATGGTCACGGTAACGTATTTGATGAGCATGGTGTGTCGATAAATAATCAGTTCATGTTTTCTTCACCCTTTGATAAAAACTACAGAGTGAGCTCTGACTATGACTTAAAGCGAACACATCCAGTGACCAATATAACGACTCCGCACTTAGGCACTGATTATGCCACACCTGTAGGTACACCGATTCGTAGTATTGCCGATGGCATCGTTTTAAAGTCCCGCTACAACCGTTTTGCCGGCAACTACATTAATATCCGCCACACAAATGGCTCTGTATCACGCTACCTACACTTATCTCAGCGCAACGTCCATGTTGGTGAGAAGATCAGCCGAGGACAAGTGATAGGGAAAACGGGTAACACAGGAAGAACAACAGGGCCGCATTTACATCTTGAACTGCACATCAATGGTGTTCCGGTTGATTACGAGCGATACATTCAAAGGCACCCAAACACTGACGTAAATATAGAAATGCTGATTGCAGCGAGAAAAGAAAAAGCAGAGTTAACAGCGGAATGGCAACGGTATGAGCAGTCAAATAGGTAACAACAGCCACTTCGATTCGCTCTTTCTTCATTTATCTGAAGCGAGTCCTCGTAACCCTCTGAGCGCTTCGTAGTCTGTCGCCACTAACCAATTTCATGATCAAAAAGAGCCGCTACATGCGGCTCTTAATGATTCTAATCTTTATTTACATACCCATGAATTGATACTTTGTGACATCACGTTTCAAACTCAGAAATTCAACAATAAACGTTATTACATAAAAGAAACTCATAACTAGTATTACTAAGTAGTCACAGAAAAAATCAATTGGTAACTACGAGACAATAAAAATGAAACGGCTTACTAGTATACTAGTAGTCGAACACATCTAGTAGATCGAGATCGAATTCGACACCACGCAGGTCATGTTCATTACACAAGTTCTTTAGCTTATCATCGCAATACAGCAAGTTACACCCTTGCATCAACGACTTAAAAACATACTTATCTGCAACGCTCAACTCGATGAACTTAAGCGACGTCAAGCCAACCGGATGCTCATCAATATATTCGTGTTTCGTATTTTCCTGGTCTTCTTCTCCAAAGCTCATGACATTGAAAACCTGAAACTTCTCACCATCAATCACTATAGGTAAAAACTCACCATCTGTTTCAATGTATGGTTTAAGCACTTCAGCCGCTCGCAGCGTCAGCACTAAACACGTTCCCCAAACAGATATGTCAGGGGTTTTTACCGATGTCTTGTAGTGAGCCGTAAATTGAACACTCTCTTCTACCCAAACATCAGACAAGCCCTCTGCTCTTACTGGCTCATTGAAAAGCCTATTCAACAGATCATCATCGCCCGCATCTATGGCCCTCTGATACGGATCATGCTCAAGAACTTTAAAGTAACGATTGAGGTTTCTTACCTGATATATACTCATTAAGCTAGTTTCCAAACTGGTTCTTTCTTCACAAGAATTTGAAGATAATGACAAATATTATCTTCATGATACTTAATTCTAGTCCCAAAAACGCGTTTACAGTTTCAAATTTCGACTAATATTCCAACCTATCTCTAAAAACCGTTGCATGTATACACGAATACATCGCCGCTAAGAAAACTGAGACAAAAAGAGCGCTACTTACGGCTCATAATGATTCGAACCTCCTATCGAAACAACCATAAAGTGATATCTACGATTTCTTTCACTTCAATAGCTTACTCAAAAAGCAACCATTTGTTGATATCACTTAAAGGAACCATAAGTTGATATTTTTGTGAACCCGACAGTTTACTAAAAAACCATAGGTAAGAAAGTTACCTTCAGTATTACTGTACAACCACTTCATGTAAAGATTTCTCTGCGGGAAAAGGAATATAGCTAACCCAGCCGTATTGATATTTAGCTTCACTTGCTTCTGCACCGACCAATAGGTTTCTCAGTATTTATCCGTTGGACGTCAGACGCAAAGCTGGAGGCCAATCTAACTATCAGCCAGCATGCGAACAATTACTTGAGACTCAGGATCTTTAAGAATATGCGCTTGGGATAACGCCAGTTCTTTAAGTACGTTCAACCCGACCTCGACTAAATATTGGTAAGAGATACCAACCATGATATACATACGACGTTTGTTGCTATGACTAAAATTACAAACAGTTGAGCTCCAAATAACACTGTTCTAACTAGAAATGTAAAGGCCATCTGCCGTCTAAAACACGGGAGTGAATAAACCAATATCAACCAAGCTACCTGAGCAGCTTCCGAATTCAACAAACCCACCTTTTTTGTTCGGCTTCAGAAATAAAATCATGATACCTGCGGCAGTGTTGCTCAGGGTGCCTTTCAGAGCTAAACCAATCGCTAAACCCGCTGCACCCACTAAAGCTATCAAACTGGCAACATCTACAAGTGCGACTAAACAAACCGCATAAGAAGCCACTTGAGACAGCGAGCGATAATTTCATCTCCACCACTGACTTTGTCTGTCTTTTTGAATATCCCGAGGTTGACGAGCTTGGATACCACATAAGCCAAGATAAAATTGTCAAGAGCGTATTTTGCAAGATCAGCACAACGAGTGCCTAACGCGTATCATAAAAAACCGTAATGTGTTCCATCTTACTGCGTGACTCAATAAGTTCACTGTTCAATATTTATGTATTAAAGCGCTCCATAGATTAGAGAACTGTTGTATCCCAAATAACACACCAACAGAACAACGCCTTCACTGCGAGAAATCGTCTGTGATTTGCCAAAACGAGCGGCGGTCAACCGCAGTAATCCCGTGACAAAAAGCATCGATGTCCAGTCACGCCAGAAGACTTCAGCACCAATATTGGCAATAGGTGCAATGGTGCCCGCAATACCGATGACTGCTAAGGAGTTAAACATATTTGAGCCTACCACATTACCCACAGCTATATCATGCTCGCCTTTACGAGCCGCCACTATAGATGCCGCTAATTCGGGTAATGACGTTCCTAAAGCCACAATAGTTAGGCCAATCAATAAATCGCTGACACCGAGTTGTTGTGCGATTTCCACAGCTCCCCACACCAAAATGCGCGAGCTGATAATCAGTAACACTAACCCTGTAAACAGCCAGAAAATGGAAGACTTCTGTGACATACGTTGGCTAGACAGTTCGTAGCCCGTCTCTTGCTCTAAGTAGTCTCCCTTTGAGCGTAGTGCGCTCCAGATTGACCAACCAATCAAAAGCATGAATCCACCAATCAAAGTCCAGGCTTCTAACGTGCTGATATGGTGATTCCATAGCATTGCACCAACGTCAAGCGTAATGACTAAAAGTATGGAAAAAGTCCCTTACGAGAGTATTCAGTATCAATGGATCAGAACAAATTCATTGCACCGTAAACACTAAACTCAATTTGAACTGGTAATACCACGTGTTTCGAATCAATCTTAAATACTTTGTTAAATAGCTAGGCGAAACCTATAAACCTATATCTCGATTCATTTTCTCTCCTCTGCCAAATTTATTTGATTCTGTTTTAGCTAACTCTTCATATTCTTCACATCGGTAGTCCAGACGAGTGCTTTTAGAACCAAACGGGTCTTTGTTTCGTAATTCGGTCAGAGCACCAAACAGCCTGAAGTTGAGCAATTCTCATACTGCACACTGAGTTTCAGACATACCAAACCCTGTAAGTTTGTTCAACTCTTTAATCATGGCGTAAGTTTCATCAACCTGAACATTGTAGTTTCTCAGGCTTAACCGCTCAACTAACAACTTCTTCACTCGATACATTGCTGTCTCTGATAGTGAGCGTTTATGGTAGCCGTATCGTTTTTTTCCACTTACACTTGGATACGTATGACATCGTGACAATCCCCTGTGTCATAAGCGCCATCACCTAATATCGCTATGATTTTACGACTTGTTTGCTTGAGCAAGTAAGGGAGGACTTCTGCATAGGTAACATTAGATAAAATCAGTTCTGCCGCAACGATTTCGTAAGTGCTGGTATCGATAGCTCAATGCCATTTTCTCCAGACTCTACACTTCCCGCCAGTTACATGCTTCTTGACCTTCCGTTTACCTTCACCATAGACCTTGAGACCTGCCGCATCGAGGGCTAGATGATATATTACACCTCTAGTCTTTGGTTTAAATAAAACCTCGACTTGCTTAGCTCTTCGACTGATACAACTGTAATGTGGACAGGCTATAGGGACGTTAGCCAATGAAAAAAACAGAATCGATAAACCCTTGCAATGTTCTCAACGGTATTGAGAAAACTCGTTTCACTATAAGCACAGTGATAATGGCTAAGCCGCTGATCTAAAAAGGTTTACCACGTTTACCTTGCTTATTCTGCTTCCACTTGCGAATGGCTTCTTCATCAATCCAGAAAGTGAGAGAACCACGGTTGATTAGAGATGTCATCCATGGCCAAACTGGTTTCAAGATCGTACTACTCTGAGGTAGTGCTCGATAGTCCAAATTGGAGCCAGTTTACCGACTTAGTCGACCAAATATATAGGAAATTTAACGAAGAAAGTGCTAACTAAAAGATAGCTATTCATTCTTGTTTTGCAATAAAGCAATTGGATGAAGCAAGGCATCCTTAGTACTGACATCCAACACTTTTACTTTTCGAAAACGTTCCGGTTCTTTGATCGCGACATCATGAGCAAATATCACAAACTTCGCTTTCTCGATGTCTTTCTCGGTAATTCGATTGATGACGCCATTCGCCCCTTGAGTTTCGACTTTAATCTTAATGCCGAGTGCACAAGCCGCTTTTTCCAATGACTTCGCCGCTAAGAACGTATGTGCCACACCTGATGGACAAGATGTAACCGCCAAAACATCTGCCTCACCTTCGCCTTGAACGGAACCATATACTTGAGAATGACCAGTGTAGCTTTCATCTTCGGTGACGGTTTTCTTTAGTGCAATCACGATCAATGCAGTGGTAACTGAGCCCGTAATCGTGCCGATGATGTAACCAATTTTTCCATCCACGACAGGGAGAACAATCCAACCGCCCCAAGGGGCATGGTTCATTACGTGGAACATAAAGCCAATCACGTTACCAACAATGCCACCAGCAACAATCGCAGGCAGGACGCGAGCTGGGTCGCCCGCCGCAAACGGAATCGCTCCTTCGCTGATACCAATTATGCCCATGATGTCCGCTGCTTTACCAGCTTCACGTTCATCACGTTTAAATTTACTTGGCGATAGGAAAGTCGCTAACGCCATGCCCAGCGGCGGAGTACAGATCGCAATACCGACACCACCCATTAGCCACGGTTGAGTATTTACTTGTGTCTGAGCAAACAAAGTCGCCACTTTGTTGATAGGACCGCCCATATCAAACGCGGTCATTGCACCTAGTACGGTACCCAACATCACTTTGCCCGAGCCCGCCATCCCCGTCAGCACATCATTCATGGTCGTCATTGCGCTGGCGATAGGCGCACCAATCACCCACATCACTGCGCCGCAGGTAACAAACGTACCAACCAGTGGGTAGATAAAGATCGAGCCGAGCGAACTCATGCTGTCCGGCAGTTGAATTTTCTTCAGCAACCAAACCACAAAGCCGGCGAAAAAGCCGACCACAATTGCACCTAAAAAACCCGTATTGTAATGACTGACCGCAATCCAAGACCCAATCATACCCGGCGCAAGGCCCGGCTTGTCGGCAATGGAATAAGCAATGTAACCGCCAAGAACGGCAGTAAACAATGTCAGGCCAGCAATCCCCATTTGGGCAATATCGGCCAGAATGCCCTCCTGTGGTACACCACCGTGTCCAGAGATCATCACCGACAACGACAACAACACACCACCCGCAACAATAAACGGGATCATGTGGGATGTGCCAAACAGCAGGTGCTCTTTAATGCGGCCAAGTTTTTGCGCCCAAGGGCTCAGGGGGTCTGATGCAAATTCTAAAGAAGTCGGGAGAAATTCATTGGATTGGGTTTGAATATCAGTCAGCATCTCAAGCGCTTCTTCTCGCGATTGAGCCAGCTTGAGCTTTTCAACAAAGCCGTCTTCGATAAGTTTGGTGGAAATTTGTGCCAATACTTCAATGTGATGATGATCATCACCATCTGGAGACGCCAGCATGAAAAACACATCGGACAGCTCGCCATCTTCGGCGCCATAATCAATCCCATTACGGCTGATCCCGACCGCGACAGCTGGTTGCGCTACAGCATCACTTTTGGCATGAGGGATCGCAATACCATCATCAAATCCTGTGTTACCGATCTCTTCTCGTTTCCAGATATCTGCCAAGAACTGGCTTTGACTGTTGAGCTTGCCAGCGGCCTCTAGCATATCGACCAGCTCTTTGAGCGCTTCATCTTTGGTTTGAGCTTTTAGATCTAAACATATCGTTTCCAGCTCAATTAGGTTTGTGATGTCCATTGCTTTACCTTCCAATATTCACGCTCGAATATATACCCAAGTGAGTTTGAGATACAGGATCCCCTGGCTCGTATGCGTTCCTACTCATTTTATTTGGGCATAGATTAACCAGTGCCTACCCTTTGATATATAGGACTAAAAGTGCATTAACTGGATTAATGTAACATGAGATTCAAACTGTGATAGAGCTCTTGCGTTAATCCAGCTCAAATCAATTCAATCTGCGGTGGCTGTGTTAATATCCACAAAAAATAAAATGGATAGAACATGAAAATCGTAGCGGTGACAGCATGCCCTACAGGCATCGCTCATACCTATATGGCGGCAGATGCACTCATGAAAGCTGCGCCAAAACATAACGTGCAAATTAAAGTAGAAACGCAAGGTGCGATGGGGATAGAGAATCAGCTCACTCCTCACGATATTGCTCAAGCGGATCGGGTTTTGATCGTGTCGGATATTGAGATAGAACAACCAGGCCGATTCGAAGGGACGCGCAAAATTCAAATCCCCATTGAAGAGGTTTTGCTGAACGTCGACAAAGTATTCCTCGTCCACTGCCGCGACTAAATTTGCAGATGAACGAATACCAAATCACCTTTTTCGTCGATAATGCAAATGCCAGTGCGCACCTTGCTCAGCCACTCAATCGAGTGGCAAAGAAGTTCAAAAGTACCTTACATATCATTAATGTAACGCAAAATCGTGTTGCGGAACTCACCAAGTCCGTGGCGATTTTGCAAGCAGGTCTACAACAAGGTGATTTGTGTCAAATCACAGCGATTGGCATTGACGCAGAGCTGGCCTGCTTCGTCATCAAAGACATGATTGCTGAACACTTTACGGTGGTGGGATCTCATATCAACTATGAGTTTTCTAGCCAACTGGCCGAGCGTTTACCGCAAATTTGCCCACCTTGTGAAATCAAATGGCACTACGCCAAAGCGCATACCGAGCTCACCAAGTTTGAATGTCTTAAAGGATTAGCTCAGCTGATCCACCCCATTCATCCCGACGAACTGATTCTTGCTTTTATTAAACGCGAAGAACGTTCATCAACTTGCGTGACTCCGGGGATCGCTCTACCGCATGTGATGTTTTCAGGTGTTGACCACATTTCCATTGCCGTTATTGCAAATGAAAAGTCGATGGATTGGGCTTCAAAGATGGGTGATGTTCATCTGACTATAGCACTGGTGATGCCAGAAAGGCCGACCCGAGATCAGATCATTGCGGCTACTAACCTCACACGAAATCTGCTTACCGATCAAATAGCGGAACGCCTACTACTAACAAAAAGCACCGTCGACTTACAAGCGCTGCTGATGTACGCCATGTCGAGGCTGCTCGCCTAAACTTCTCTATAATTTACGCACTCTGACTGAAGGCTTAAATCGAACCACGATATTCCGTCGGCGTTCTGCCTGTACGGTTCTTAAATACTCGGCAGAAATAGTTCACGTCTTTAAATCCACAGCGCACTGACACGTCATTGAGTTTGAAGTTGTATTTTTTGAGCATAAACTTCGCACGATCCACGCGTACCCAAGTAATGTAGTCTGCCAAGGTCATGTGCCCCTGCTGACGGAACAAGCGCGACAAATGGTTCGAGGAAATACTGAATCTCAACGCAATGCTGTCACGTGTGATTGGGCGATGGAAGTTCTCTTGAATGTAGATACAAATCCCTTGATAGAGATCTTGCACACGGCTATGTGACTGCTGCTCGACTGGTGCATCCAACATCGTCTTCGCGTATTGCAGTAATGCTTGCAGTAAAAGCTCATCCATTGGTTTTTTAGTATTCTCACGAGCCAGTGAGCTCAACGCTTCTAAGATGTTATCTATCGCAAATCCTGAGCGTGTTTGGATGCTATGCTTTTGAATATCGTAAAAGTTTGCCTCACCTTTGCGTTTGCTCACCAAACTTAACCCAAGTTGTCGACGCCCAAACAAAATACTTAACACTGAGCAATCGGTATCCCAGTCTGGTTTATTCCAACAGTTAGGTGGAATAAATATCGCGTCGCCTTTTTTAGCAACGATGTGCGTTACTTTTCGATCATGACTTTCCATTTCATTAATATATTCCCCATCCAGAACTAACTCTAGGCGAGGGAAATTAACTTGATAGCTAAATTCAGGCGGCGTATGAAAATCTCCTGCAAACCAAATATTATGAAATGGCTCTCTTTCATTTAATACCGCTGAAATTAAATCATGAAAAATCATTGTCTCACACTCTATATATGCATCAATGATGCTATTTACTATAGATATACACCGGACTGGATTTTTGTGCTATTGAGCAAAATCACACTTCCATTTTAATGTTACAAAAACCCAGTTAACGCATCAATTTTCCAGTAACAAAAACTCTATCAAAAACACTCAATCCCTTTTTAAATGGGAGCAAAGCCACATTTCACTTATCGTTTAGCTTCTTATCCATCATGTCACAGATATGCAGCTAGATTTGTCCAGTGAACGATCTAAATCACACTATAGTTAGTCGGTTACAATCCTCCAGTAAATGCATTTTTTATTCACTACAGTCTTTTTCTCAGTAATTTAAAAATACCTCTGAAATAAAAATTATATTTATAGGGGTTCGATAATGATCACCAAACTAATAAATGAATACTTAATTAAGCTTGATCTTAAAGCGTCTTCAAAAGAAGACGTATTTAAAGAACTGGTTGCAGTTCTACACGCCCAAGGTCGTATTTCAGACCAAGAGCAATTTCTAACAGATATAAAAGCACGTGAAGAATTAGGTAATACCGGATTTGAGGATGGCGTTGCTATCCCACACGCAAAAAGTGCAGCAGTCATTGAACCAGCGGTTGTGATCGGCGTAAGCAAATCAGGTATCGAGTACGGCGCGGAAGACGGTTTACCTTCAAAGCTGTTCTTCATGATCGCTTCTCCAGACGGTGGCGATAACCACCACATCGAAGTACTTGCAGAACTGTCTTCAAAACTGATTGAAGATGGTTTCATCGATGCGTTTTTAGGTGCAGCAAACAGCCAAGACGCACTGGCACTTCTACTTGCTAAAGAAGAGCCTCAAGCAGTGACAGACGCACCAGCAAACCAAGGCTTCATCATTGGTGTTACTGGTTGTCCTGCGGGCGTAGCGCACACTTACCTAGCGGCAGAAGCGCTAGAGAAAGGTGCAGCGGCGATGGGTTACGAAATCAAGGTTGAAACGAACGGTTCAATCGGTGTGAAAAACAGCCCAACCGCAGAAGAAATCGAACGTGCAGACGCAATCATCGTAGCGTGTGACAAAAAAGTCGACATAAACCGCTTTGCGGGCAAACGCGTGGTTAAAACTAACGTAAAAGCCCCTATCCGCGATGCTCAAGGTCTGATTAACGAAGCGTTAAGCGCTCCAGAATACCAAGCAGAAGCAAGCAGCAATGCACAAGCGTCTGTTGCAAACAAAGCCTCTCAGGCTCGCTCTGATCTGTACCGCTACTTGATGAACGGCGTATCACACATGATCCCATTCGTTGTAACAGGTGGTCTGTTGATTGCACTTGCTCTTGCAGTCGGTGGTCAACCAAGTGAAGCGGGCATGGCAATTCCTGAAGGCAGCATGTGGAACCAAATCCTCAACGTAGGTGTGGTTGCCTTTACGCTGATGATCCCAATCCTTGCCGGTTACATTGCTTACGCGATTGCTGACCGCCCAGCTCTAGCTCCTGGCTTGATCGGTGGTTGGATTGCAAACAACGGTTCTTTCTACGGCGCAGACGCTGGTACAGGCTTTATCGGTGCCATCATCGCAGGTCTGCTTGTGGGTTACTTCGTGAAGTGGATTACGTCGATTAACTACCACAAATTCATCCAACCTTTGGTGCCAATCATGATCGCACCAATCACAGGTTCGCTATTCATCGCAGGTCTATTCATCTTCGTTATCGGCGCGCCAATCGCAAGCCTAATGGACGGTCTGACTGCGCTACTAACTAGCATGAGTACAGGTAACGTCGTTCTACTGGGTATCGTACTTGGTGGTATGGCTGGCTTCGATATGGGTGGTCCATTCAACAAGGTCGCATTCCTATTCTCTGTGGGCATGATTGCGAGCGGTCAAACTCAATTTATGGGTGCGATGGCGTGTGCAATCCCTGTTGCTCCTCTAGGCATGGCACTGGCAACGGCGCTTGGTCGTAAGTTCGACCTGTTCGAAGAATCAGAAACCGAAGCAGGTAAAGCAGCAGGTGCAATGGGTCTGGTTGGTATCTCTGAGGGTGCTATTCCGTTCGCAGCGCAAGATCCAATGTCAGTGATTCCTGCAAACGTACTTGGCTCAATGGTGGCGGCAGTAATGGCGTTCTCATTCGGCATCACCAACAGCGTTGCTCACGGCGGTCCAGTTGTCGCTCTACTTGGCGCGATGAACCACCCAGTCCTTGCTCTGATTTGTATGGCAGCTGGCGCAACGGTTACCGCAGTAACGTGTGTAACGTTGAAGAAAGTACGTAAAGCAAAAATGATGCAAGCAGCCGCTTAATCACCCCTACCCCCAAATGGCTCCTATGGCTTGGGCAATGTCGCCCAAGCCATGATTTTCTCTCATGGTGACACTCTATGTCTGATTTAACGATGTCCGATACACAAACGATTCAAACTCAAGCTGCGCATCCGACGTTTTTCCTGATGAACAACGTGATTCAAAACTACGCTTGGGACAGTACTACTTCTGTTAACCAACTGTTTGGCATTGAAAACCCAACGGGCGAACCACAAGCAGAAGTATGGATGGGCGCGCATCCAAACGGTTGCTCAGTGGTGATGGTGAACGGCAAGGAGACCAAACTCTCTTCACTGATTGCTCAAGACATGAATGCTTTTCTGAGTGAAGAAGTCGCAAACCGTTTTGGTGAACTTCCATACCTGTTTAAAGTGCTTGCCGCTGAGAAAGCGCTGTCGATTCAGGTGCACCCAAACAAGCAACAAGCAGAACTAGGTTTTGCACTGGAAGAAAAACAAGGCATTCCCCTAACCGCTGCAAACCGTAACTACAAAGATCCAAACCACAAACCAGAATTGGTTTACGCGCTAACCGAATACCAAGCGATGAATGGATTCCGCCCAACAAGTGAAATCATCAGCTTCTTCTCTGAGCTGGCGATTCCTGAGCTACAAGGTTTGGTAGATGATCTAATCGCAAACCAAACGCCAACGGGCTTGGCGACCTTCTTCTCGGGTCTACTGTCACTAGAGGGCGAACAGAAAGAGATGGCGTTGACGGTGCTATTGGCTCAAGCTCGCATCACCGACTTACCTCTGTTCAACCTTATTCTTGAGCTAGAGAAGCAATACCCTGGCGATATTGGTTTGTTTGCACCACTGATGCTTAATGTGATTACCCTACAACCGGGTGATGCTATGTTCTTGGATGCAGAAACGCCACACGCTTACTTAAAAGGTACAGGTCTTGAGATCATGGCAAACTCAGACAACGTACTGCGCGCAGGTCTGACACCAAAATACATGGACGTGAAAGAGCTTGTTGCATGTACACGCTTCAATGAGAAGCCATTCGACAGCCTATTGCTTGCACCGACTGAAATCGACGATATGTTGGAATACCCAATTCCTGTGGACGATTTCAAATTCGCCATCGTTAAACAAGCTCACCAGCGTACTCTAGAAGTTCAAACCGCTGAGATCCTTATGCCTCTGGATACCAAACTTGTGCTAACTCACGCAAACGGTGAAACATGCGTGGTTGAAAAAGGACAATCAGTTTTCATTCCGGCTTACGCAAAACAGGTCACTTTGGATTGTGAAGGTCGTGTTGCGCGCGCTCACAGTTAGTGAACGCTAATTAAGCTTCCTTCATACTGTTACATTTTATAGTTCAGCCAATAACCGCCGTTATTGGCTTTTGATATTCATTCATCCTAGTTTTATATTGATATATTGGAGAGCTAAATCACACTTAAGCTTGTGTGATACAAAAATATAGTTATTGGTTTTTTTTTACTATTTCAGAAAACCGTAACATTAATTAAATTTGCCTCATTACTTCAGTACCAATGAGTCAAAAAATGATTACAGAACTAACAAACGTCAATTTAATTAAAGGCAACCTTCAAGCAAATAATAAAAAAGAAGTCTTTGAAGAGCTAGCGCAAATGCTATTCGAAAATAATCGAATCAGCAGCAAAGAGGCTTTTTTAACCGACATCGAAGCGCGCGAAGCATTAAGCGTAACTTCAATGGACGGCATCGCTTACCCACACGCAAAAAGCAAAGCGGTTACAGAGCCTGCAATCGCTGTTGGCGTAAAGCGCGAAGGCATCGAGTATGGCGACGAAGAGGGAGTCAAACCGACCGTATTCTTCATGATTGCCTCACCAGATAACGGTGCCGACCACCATATTTATGTTCTTCAAGAATTATTCGGTAAATTTAGCGAAGAGTTTATTGAAGATATTCATAACGTAAAAGACGAAAACCAAATACTAAATATTTTAATTAATTCATAAGGCGTGAAATTATGAGTACAATCACAGCTCAAGCTAGTAATAATAGCGATTTCAAAAAAATCCTAAGTACCATGAAAGGTCACCTTTTATTCGGTACTTCTCACATGCTTCCATTTATCGTTGCGGGTGGTGTACTACTGGCGCTAGCGGTAATGGCATCAGGTAAAGGTGCGGTTCCTGCGGACGGTTTATTGGCTGATATTTCTAATATCGGTATTAAAGGTCTGGTGCTGTTCCCAATTATTCTTGGTGGCTTCATTGGTTACTCAATTGCAGACAAACCAGCACTAGCACCAGCGATGATCTCTTCTGGCATCATGGCTGACATGGGCGGCGGCTTCCTTGGTTGTATCGTAGCGGGTTTCATCGCAGGTGGTGTGGTATTCCAACTTAAGAAGATCCCTCTTTCTGCTAACATGACTGCGTTGGGCGCTTACTTCATCTACCCTCTACTAGGTACGCTTATCTCTGCAGGTATCGTTCTATGGGGTATCGGCGAGCCAATCAAGATCTTCATGGCGTCTATGAACGAATTCCTAGCTTCTATGGCTGGCGCTTCTAAAGTGGTTCTAGGTACGATTCTTGGTGGTATGACTGCATTCGATATGGGCGGTCCAATCAACAAAGTAGCAACGCTATTCGCTCAAACTCAAGTTGATACTCAACCATGGCTAATGGGTGGTGTTGGTATCGCAATCTGTACGCCTCCTCTAGGTATGGCACTAGCAACATTCCTATTCAAGAAGAAGTTCACTAAGCAAGAGCAAGAAGCAGGTAAAGCAGCAGCAATCATGGGTTCTATCGGTATCTCTGAAGGTGCTATCCCATTCGCAGCAAACGACCCTGTACGCGTTCTTCCTTCAATCGTTGCTGGTGGTATCGTTGGCTGTGTGTTCGGCTTCCTAACAGACGTACTGCTACACGCACCATGGGGCGGTCTAATCACAGCTCCTGTATCAAGCAACATCCCAATGTACGTTGTGGGTATCGCACTAGGCTCACTAACAACAGCAGTTATCGTTGGCTTCTGGAAACCAGTTGCTGAAGAAGAAGCAGAAGACGAGATCGTTGAAGCAGCACCTGCACAAGCTCAAGCGGCTCCAGCAGCAGGCGAAGGCGAGTACGACATCGTAGCAGTAACATGTTGCCCATCTGGCGTAGCACACACATTCATGGCAGCGAAAGCACTAGAGAAAGCAGGTGCAGCAGCAGGTCTGAAAATCAAAGTAGAAACTCAAGGTCAAAACGGTATCCAGAACCGCATCACTGACCTAGATGTAGCAAACGCGAAGCTGGTTATTCTAGCTCACGATATCCAAGTAAAAGACGCTCACCGCTTTGCAAAAGCAAACGTTGTTGAGTGTTCAACGAAAGAAGCGATGCGTAACGCAGCGACTCTTGTGAAAGCTTAAACCTTAAGCTCCTCCCCCTAAGAGCCCTTTCCCCCAAAGGGCTCTATTTCAAGTTTTTAAGTTTTAGTAATACCCCTGATTTTTTTAATTACATAACCCTACAATTTACAAGGCTTTAAAAATGAAATTCAAACCTTCCCTACTCGCTTGCGCAGTTCTCAGTGGTCTAGTCGGTCTGACTGGCTGTAACGACGACACAACCAACATTTATGAAGGCGGTGACACCAACCCTGCACTGCCGGATATTCCTGACGGCGGCAAGCCAATATGTCCTCCAGTTGGCGATGGCGACTGCGATGACAAGCCAAACCCAGAAACACCTGAAATCGACATGGGCGTTCACATTCCGGTAGATTTCGCCGATATGGACGTAACACGCTACGTCAACCCATTCATCGGCACAGGTAACCTAGGCAACACCTACCCTGGTGCAACCACACCACACGGCATGGTGCAGCTTTCTCCAAACAACGGTTCTAACGGCTGGGAATACATTTCAGGCTACTACTACCACGACGCACGTACTTCCGGTTTCTCTCATACCCACCTTTCCGGAGCAGGTGCTGGCGACTTGAACGACATTCTCGTCATGCCAATCAACTCGCGTTCGGATTACATGATTGATGAAGGTTCGGCAACGCTAAACCTAGAAGCGTCTCGCTTCCAACATCGTGACGAGCAAGCGACGGCAGGCTACTACAAAGTCGATCTATTGGATTACGACATCAAAGCTGAGTTGACGGCGTCAGATCGCGTTGGTGTACACCGTTACACCTTCCCTCGTGATGAGAAGTCAGAAATCATCGTGAACACTGGCTTCAAAATTAACTGGGACTACACCTCTGATTCTTACTTGAAATGGGACAAAGACAATAACCGTCTTGAAGGTCACCGTTTCTCTGACGGCTGGGCACCAAGCCAAAAAGAATTCTTCGTGATGGAATTCGACCAACCAATCAAAAACGTTCGCTTTGCTTACTACGATAAAGAGCAAGGTCGTTACATGGACGTGCCAGAAGGCATTACGGAAATCGGTAACGAAACACGTGGCAAGTATCAATACGCACGCGCTTACGTTGAGTTCGACACATCCAAAGACGGCTTAACGGTTGAAGCGAAATTGGCGCTATCAAACGTTGAAATCGGCGAGAATGGCAAGTCTGGTGCTTCTCTTAACATGACAGAAGTTGCGGGCATGAACTTCGACCAAGCGACGGTAGACATTGGTTCTGGCACCTTCACGGTAACGGCTGAGAACAACGGTCCAGACAACATGTACATCAAAGAAGTGACCATCAACGGCAAGCCTCTGGATGTGTACAACACCTTCCAGCACAGCGAATTCAAAGCAGGCGGCGAACTGCACTTCGTGATGACGGCTGACAAGTCTGAAGCAATGCAAGCCAACCTAGGCGAATAATGATTTTGAGGGGACCTCGTGTCCCCTTTTCTCGTGGAATAAAAACAATGAAACTAAAAAGAACCCTACTCTCTACCGCAGTGTTAACCGCCATGCTTGGTCTTGCTGGTTGTGGCAGCGACTCTGATCCAGAAGCTCCAGTTATCTCTACCCCTACTTTGGAATTCGTTGATACCTTGATCGGCACTAAAGGTCTTGGCAACGTCAACCCATCGCCAGTGATGCCAGAAGGTATGATTCAACCGTCACCAGATAACTTCGATCCAAACGGTTGGAATGGTAAAGGCTCACCTGTCGAATACGATCCTGTGCACAGCTTGCTTTCTGGCTTCTCAATGACCCACATTTCTGGCGCAGGTAAAGGCGACCTAAACGACTTCGCTTTCTTGCCATACACAGGCTTTAATACCGATGCCGTGACCATGGATAAAAGCTCGGAAGTGGCAGAGGTTGGTTACTACTCGGTTGACCTTGTAGAAACCGGTGTAAAAGCTGAGCTGTCGGCAACCGACCGCGTGGCGTTCCAGCGTTACACTTTCAAACCGGGTGAAGACCGCAAAGTACGTATCGACCTGCAACACGAACTGTTGGAGCAATACGGCAACCATTCTCGCAGCATCTACTACAAACGCGTTAACGATACTACCGTCGTAGGCGCGCGTACCTCAAACGAATGGGGTCAATGGCAAACCGTGTTCTTCGCGGCAGAATTCTCTGATCCAATCATTGAAGAAAACCTGTACACCAAGCTGGCTTCTGAAAGCAAACTGACTCCAACCGACGCTACGGAAGTCGGATTAGAAGATTACCGTGGTTACGCAGAGCACAAACCAATGCCGGGCGAACCAGAACCTGATCCAGAACGTTTGGCAAAACGCGCAAACGATGTCCTGACTCACTTGAACTTTGGTAAGAGCGATGAGCCATTGGTGGTCAAAGTAGCGATTTCTGGCACTGGCGTTGACGGCGCACTGAAAAACCTAGAAGCAGACACTAACGGTTGGGACTTCGACAATGTCGTACAACAAAACCGCGTGGCTTGGGAAAACATCCTTGGCGAGTTTGAACTGGAAGGTGGCAACAAAGCCGACAAAACCATGTTCTACACCTCGCTCTACCGTACGTTTGTTGCTCCATTCCTATACCAAGATGTGGATGGCAAATACCGTGGCATGGATGGCAAAGTGCACCAAGCAGAAGATGGCTTAGTGAACTACTCAGTGTACTCAATGTGGGATACCTTCCGCGCCGCACACCCACTGAAAACCATCATCGATAAAGACCGCGCAATTGAACACGCACGCGATCTATTGAACAAATACCAAACGGGCGGCGTGCTGCCAAAATGGGAACTGCACTCGGATTACACCGGTGAAATGGTCGGTCATCCTGCGGTCTCGGTTATCGCCGATATCATGGTCAAACACCCAGAAGCCTTTACCGCAGCTGAGTTTGATTTGGCGTTGAAAGCCGCTGACGAAACGGTCAACTTCAACCTTGATAAAACCGAAAGCTGGGTGCCTTACCAAGACGCTTGGAACGGTGACAAACGCTTCACGGTCATGACTCGTCACAACGACTACCAAGAAGACGTCGGCTTTATTCCAGCCAACACCAAATGGGCGCCGGATTCTGGTGACAAACCGGGTTACGTAGAAGGCTTAAAAGTCGATAAGTACGACGAGCTTGTGAACGAATCGGTGTCTTACGGTCTTGAGAACGCTTACTACGACTGGTGTATCGCTCAGATCGCTAAACTTGCGGGCAACGACCAGCAGTACGACCGCTACATGGCACGCTCTGAATCGTTCAAGAACTACTTCGATTACAACCCAGAACAATACGGCAAGTTGCAAGACACCAAAGGCAACGCATTGGGTGCGACGGGCTTTATGCGTCCGGCTTACATGAACAGTGGCAGCAAGGTTTGGGCAAACAACCTGAAAGCCGAATGTTTGGACGAGAACATGGCGCTGTCTATCCCAGACGGTATGGACTACAACGCCTGTAAAGACCGCAAAGCACTCAACGAAAGCGATGTGTTCTGGCCTTACCGTGCTGAGCACCGTGGTGAAGACTTTACCGAAGGCAACACATGGCAATGGACATGGTTTGCACCGCACAACTTGAACGGTCTGGCCAACGTGATGGGCGGCGAGCACATCGACCGCACTGACTTCTCTCTTCCTGAAGACGTAACCGAACAAGGCAAAGCGGCATTCTTAGCCAACTTGAATGCGCTGTTTAATGCGGACTCCAACGCCGATACAAGCCAGTCACACGACATGTCAGGCTATATCGGTCAGTTCGTGATGGGGAACGAGCCAGATCACCACGTACCTTACCTATACAACTGGACAGCAGAGCCATGGAAGACACAAGAAATTGTCGACCAAGCGATGAACGAGTTCTACCACCCAACGCATGAAGGTCTGATTGGTAACGAAGACGTCGGTCAGATGTCGGCGTGGTATGTGATGTCTGCATTGGGCTTCTATCAAGTCACTCCGGGAGAAGCAAGCTACACCATCGGTCGTCCTCTGTTCGACAAAGCCGTGATTCCAGTCGCGGACGGTAAATTCACCATCACCTCAGAATATAACAGCCAAGAGAGCATCTACGTGAAGTCGGTGACCATCAACGGCAAACAATTGAGTGACAACTTCAGCTTCGCGCACAGCGATTTGAAAGACGGTGGTGAACTGCATTTCGTTATGACTTCAGACAAATCTGAAGCGATGAAAGCGCAATAACCGATACCTATCCAAATAACGAAAGGGGGCATCTAGCCCCCTAAAAAACTTCACTTCAGTGGAACCATAAAAATGAAACTAAAAAGAACTCTTATCTCTACCGCTATACTCGCTGCCATGTTTGGTCTTGCTGGTTGTAACAGTGATGACGACAACAGCAAATCTGGTACTCCATCCCTCGACACCACACTAACTCAATACGTCAATCCATTGATTGGTACAGGCGCAGATGGTCACACCTTCCCAGGGGCGGTTGTGCCTTATGGTTTGGTACAACTATCTCCTGATACCGAAATGGAAGGTTGGGGCTCTGCCGCAGGTTACTTCGACCACGGCAAACTGACTGAAATCCCAGTGTATGGTTTTTCCCACACTCACCTTTCTGGCACAGGCATTACCGACCTTGGTGACATCTTAGTTCTGCCTTTCACCAAGAAAGAAAACGCCGTTTTCAACACCTTCGATAAAGACAACGAAACCGCAGAAGCGGGCTACTACGCGGTTGAACTGAACAAAGGCGAGATCAAAGCTGAGCTAACTACCACGCAACGTGTTGGCTTCCACCGCTACACCTTCAAAGAAGGCACCACGCCACACATCAAGTTCGATTTAGACCACACTCTCAACAAAGGTCACTTCAACAACCGCACCATGAAGGGTGATTTAGAGTTCATCGACGCTTACACCATTCGCGGTTTACGTAGCTCGAACGGTTGGGCGAACAACCAACACGTCTACTTCTACGCCACCTTCAACCAACCTATCGTCAAAGCCATTGCTCTAGTTGACGGCGCAGAAACGGAAATCGATGTAAACAACGACAACATCGACGCAGTGAAAACCATCGCTTACCTAGAATTCGCACCATCATCAACACCGCTAGAAATCCAAGTAGGCTTGTCACCAACAGGCACAGAAGGTGCAGAGAAGAACCTAGAAGCAGAAGCGAAAGACGTGTCATTTGATACTGCGCGCGCTCAAGCCAACGATGCATGGCACCAAGAGCTCAGCCGCATGATGGTATCTGGCGGCACGGAAGATCAAAAAGAGATCTTCTACACCGCTCTTTACCACGCTTCTATCGCGCCAATGATTTTCCAAGATGTCGACGGTCAATACCCTGCGATGCGTACTCGCATTCAAAAAGACGCGGGCGACACACCAAACTACTCTGTGTACTCCATGTGGGATATCTTCCGTGCAGCGCACCCACTGAAAACCATTATCGACCCAGAACGTGCCGAAGAGTTTGCCAACGACTTAATTCGTAAATACGAAGACGGTGGCATCTTGCCGAAATGGGAACTGCACAGCCATTACACGGGCACTATGATCGGCTTCCCTGCAGTTTCTATCATTGCTGACGCGATGGCGAAAGGCTTAGACATCGACCCACAACTTGCCAAAGAAGCAGCTGAGTTTACGGTGCGTTACCACGAGGCGTCTGAATTCCCAGATTGGACGGAAGACAACAACATCGGCGCAGCAAACGTTGTGCAAGTGAAGGTGTACGAAGAAAACGGCTTTGTTCATCACGGTTACTGGAACAGTGCGTCTTACACGCTTGAGTTTGCTTACGGCGACTGGGCAATGGCGGAAATCGCACGCATGGCTGGCGATGTAAAACTGCAAGAAGAGTTTATGATTCGTGCCGACAACTGGCTTAACCATTGGGATGCAGAGACAGGCTTCTTACGTCCGAAAAACCACCCGCTAAGCTCATCACCAAACAAACCACCTTTGGAGTTCAACCAACCAATTGATGAAGATCGTTTGGATGAGTGTGAAATGGTTGAGTGGCCAGAAGGCTCAGGTGTGATGAAAGAGAAATGCCCGCTGCTACCATTCGACCCTTACTACGTGGACGAGTTTGCCTACACCGAAGGGAACGCATGGCAATGGAAGTTCCAACCAATGCACGATTTCAACCGCCTGAAACAAGAAATCTACCAAGCCGACTTGGCGCAAGGCAAAGACACCACGCCAGAGAAAGCGTTCCGTGAAGATTTGGACGAGCTATTTAATGCACGTTCTTCAAACACAGGCGAAGAGCTACCAGACCTAACGGGTTACATCGGTCAGTACATGCACGGTAACGAGCCATCGCACCACATTCCTTACCTATACGCGCTAACGGATGAGCCATGGAAAGCGCAAGAGTACCTAGACCGCATCATGTCAGAGATGTACACCAGCGAACCAACTGGTTTGATCGGTAACGAAGACGTGGGTCAGATGAGCTCTTGGTACTTGATGTCGGCAATGGGCTTCTATCAAGTGACGCCTGCGGATCCGGTCTACACCATTGGTCGTCCGATGTTCGATGAAATCACCATTCCAGTGGAGGGCGGCGAGTTCACCGTCATCGCAGACAACAACAGCCCACACAACAAGTACGTGAAGTCCGTAACCATCAACGGCAAACCGCTGGATGCCAACTTCACCTTCAAGCACAGCGAAATCAAAGCGGGCGGCGAGCTTCACTTCATCATGACGGGTGACAAGCAAGAAGCGCTTCAAGCTCAGTAACGTTTTATGTAATTCGTGTTTAAAGAATAAGCAGATAGATTAACTCAGTGGCAGGAAGTGACGCGCTTCCTGCCTAAGGAATCAAGATTATGAACTTTACGAAAACCGCTATCGCCACCGCAGTGATTGCGAGTGTTATTGGTTTGGCTGGCTGCAACGATGACGACGATAACACCTCACCAAGCGTCGATACTTCCAACCTAAAATACGTCGACCCATTCATTGGTACCGGCTTTAACGGACACACCTTCCCGGGTCCTGTTGTGCCAGAAGGCATGGTGCAACTTTCTCCAGATACCGAGCTGATCGGCTGGCACTCTTCATCAGGTTACCACTTCGATAAAAAGACCCTATTTGGCTTCTCCCACACTCACCTATCTGGCACGGGTATGGGCGGCTTAGGTGACATTCTGTTCCTGCCGTTTACCGAAGATAAAGCTAAATACATCGAAGACAGCGACGACTACCGCGAAGCGATTTCGGTCAAGATGGACAAAACCTCTGAAGTGGCAGAAGCAGGTTACTACTCTGTGAAGATTGCAGAAAACGGCATCAAAGCTGAGCTTACTGCTTCTGAACGTGTCGGCTTCCATCGTTACACCTACCCGCAAGGTCAACCACAACGTTTGAAGATTGACCTCAACTCCATCCTCAACAGCGACTGGGGTTCGACCTCTCTGCGCAACAAACTGACGGTGAGCGAAGACGGTCATACCATCACGGGTGAGCGCGATGCAGCGCACTTCTCTGGTTGGGCGAAAAACCAAAAAATCTTCTTCTATGCGACTTTCGATAAGAAGATCAAAGACGTTTACATCCTTGCCAATGGCGAACCTGTTGACGGCCTAACGGCAGAGCACGTTTCTGAATTGATTTACGATGACCAAGGTAATCCAGTTAAGCGTGTCAAAGCGGACGTTACTGCCTACATCGAATTTGAAGATGAAGGCTCACAAGAGTTGAATGCGCAAGTGGCGTTATCTGCGGTTGACCCACAAGGCGCAGAAAACAACTACGATGCCGAAGCGAATGTCTCTTTCGATACTGCGCGCAACAACGCACGTGAGAAATGGGCAAAAGCGCTCAACTTCTCTATCGAAGGGGGCACAGAAGATCAGAAAGAGATCTTCTACACTGCGCTTTACCACACCAAGATTGCGCCGATGGTGCATCAAGATGTAGATGGTCGATTCCGTGGCATGGGCAAAGGCTCGATTCGTGAAGGTGAAGGGGAATACTCCATCGCTTATGGTCAAGCGACAGAAGAGCAGCCAAACTTCTCGGTTTACTCTCTATGGGATACCCAACGTGCATTACACCCACTAAAAACCATCACAGAGCCAACCCGCGCGGTGCAATACGCGAAGAACCTAGTTCAGAAGTACACTGAAAGCGGCTTGCTGCCGAAATGGGAGCACTTAGGTGACGAAACAGGCACCATGGTCGGCTATCCAGCGGTAGCAGTGATTGCGGATGCGATCACCAAATTCCCAGAAGAGTTTACTCAACAAGAGAAAGACCTGGCGCTGAAAGCCGCGATCGACTCTTCGACTTACGACAACTACCCTGCACTGCAAGCCGATTGGGATCAGGGCGTATTGGATCGCACTTTAACCAAGCACATCGACTACATTGAGAAAAACGGCTTCACGCCAGCTATCCAACGTGTCGATGGTGAGCCAGTATTTGAAGACTACACGGTTGAGTCTGTTTCTTACGGTCTGGAAAACGCATTCTACGATTGGGCTATCGCACAAATCGCCAAAGCAGCCGGTGATACTCAAGCGGAAGAGCAATACCTTGAACGCTCGAAAGGCTACAAAAAGTACTTCGATTACAACCCAACGGAGTACGCAGAGCATGGCGTGACGGGCTTTATGCGCCCATTGATGATTGATGAAACCTTCATGACGCCATTCGACCCATACGGTACGGAGCACGAAACAGGCAACTACACCGAAGGTAACGCGTGGCAGTGGACTTGGTTTGTACCGCATGACATCGCAGGCTTAAAAACCATCATGGGTGGCGATGCTGAGTTCCAGAAGAACCTAGAAGCAACCTTCACCGCAGAAAGCCAAGGTACAGAAACACCGGATATGTCTGGTTTGATTGGTCAAGTTGCGTTTGGTAACGAACCTTCGCACCACATTCCTTACCTATTCAACTGGACCGCAGAACCTTGGAAGACACAACAAGTCGTCGACCACATTCTTGATGACATGTACTTTGCAGCGCCAGAAGGCGTCATTGGTAACGAAGACGTAGGCGCCATGTCCGCTTGGTATGTGATGTCTGCATTAGGCTTCTACCAAGTGAACGCGGCAGAACCTATCTACACTGTGGGTCGTCCGCTATTCGACAAAGCGGTGATTCCAGTGAAAGGCGGCACGTTCACCATCACCACAGAGAACAACGCCGATGACAACATGTACATCAAGTCTGTCACCATCAATGGCAAAGCTTTGGATAACGGTTTCTTCTTCGACCATTCCGAGTTCATACCGGGTGGTGAGTTGCACTTCGTAATGACGGGCGAGCAATCTGAAGCGATGAAAGCGCCTCAATAAGCTTCACTTGAAATGTGTTCCTCAGGCTAAAATAGCTTGAGGAATACAGGGGGATTTGATGTGATGAACGTATCTCCTATCTAGCTTCGTTGCGCCAAACTAATGGCGCACTTAGTATGAGTAGAAGTAACGGACAGCGTGTTGACAAAATCGGTCGAACCTTTCCAATGCTGAATTCTGCGATTTGATCTCATATGTAGATAGTCCAAGTCTCAACTCTATCTTAATGCACTTAGTAGCTTTGATGTGATCTTCGCACCTCCCTTCTAGCACCGTTGTACCAAACTAATGGTGCAACCAGTAAGAACAGGAGTAATCATCATGTCTATTAACGTTGTCGCATCGATATAACCAAAAACCTCTTTCAAGTATGCGTGTTGAGTGCTTTGATAATGGCGTATGTCTCCCCAACTTGTGCGTTGTAATTTCGAAGCGTGAGTGAAGCGCCTAGTAGTTGTTTTACGCGATACATAGCGGTCTCCGACGATGAAGGTCTGTGGTAACCATACTTTCGTTCCCACTTTTTTCGAACCATAGAGCTTTTGGTAAAAAAACAACTTTTCAATGTTTCACCTGAGCATAATCGCACCGTCAGCAATATTAATTATGTGTTAGTTAAATTGGTCAAGAGCGGTTCAACTTCAGTTGCAGTCGAAATATTGGAATCAATCTTAACTGTAGGTATGGAAGTCACGGACTTAGGTTGTTTATCTAATGAGTTACTGAGCAAACATCGAGATTTACTTAACCACCTAATTACAAGGTGGTTCAAACCCTAGGTAAAAACCAATAACTGCTTTGCTGTAACAATCAACTAATTGAGTAAGCCAAGGTCGGCCCAATGGCACGCGATGTTCTTCATGTACAGCAAAGAGATCTACTACCGTATGATCTATTTCTACCCTCTCAAAGACGTAAAAACTCAACATCTTTTTTCCCATCCGACGGAACTCTATTTTCACGACTCGCTCCCCCTTCTCCGCGGTCAGTAATTCGAAAGGGACCTTCTTTTTAACCCGTTTCCGAAGGGATTCATAAGTTGGCTATTTGTACTTCGTTCCATTGTTCAGATTATGCTGACGTAATTGCCTTCGCACGCGCTTGTTGGCCCTTCTGATACGCGCTTTTCGCCCAAAGATAACTTTTTCTACAGCTTGTTTCATCAAAGCATCAACGAATGTTGGTTCTTGACTTTACTATTACCCTTATCTTTATTCCTTGGAGCTATACAATCAGATACTCTGAAAACCAACCACCGGTGTATTGATATTGCACTTGGAATAATCTTGTCATATAACCGTTGTAGTACAACACGATGTGGTTCAATAGTCTTTGGAATGATTTTTCGCACTTACAGTGCTAAATAACGAAGAATGCTTAGACGAAAAGTAATTTGAATGGCTATATTGTCAGGAAATGCAGATATATCTCGATATGTTTCTTCATCAACATCGCTGGTATCGACACCCTCTCATTTGGCTCAGGCTTTTCTTGCTGAAGTGCCGACTTCCGATGAAAACTCGAGAACGATTTCTTAGGCATAACAACCCAATTCAGATTCGAGAGGAGGTGAGATCTCTAAGCTTGTTTTAAGTAGGCTTCGAGAGAGCAAATCACACAGGAATGGAAATATTTTTCTTCCATTTAGACAGAGGTGATGTCCTAAACTTTTCGCTGTTTGGGTACCATTCAGTTTTAACATCGTAAGGAGAGTTTGATGAAAGTGGTTCGGTTATCTCTTGGGGAATATCGATGCAAAAGTTTAAGGTTGCTAGAGATAACCTCATCCAGTATTTCTTCCTCTGTAACCAGTTCTAGCTCCAAACCTAACGCAAACGCGCCTTGTACTTTTGCTTCCCATTCACATTGAAATTCCGATTTTGAACTCTCCATATCGGATTTTACTTCATACAGCGTATATTCACCGGTATCAAACTGATACTAGAAAGTCTGGAACATAGGTATGGGTTTTGCTATTGAAGCAGTATGAAAACCGTATCGGCTAGGAGCAAAAACGAACGATGCTAAGCTCGAAATCAAAATGATAACAAGCGGCACATTCTAAAATGATTCTACCGTGACTCTTTTTCCCATCTTAGCACTGACTTAACGGTGTATGTTTTTCACGTGATTTAGTTTAGTTTCGAGCAGGAGTGTCAAACGCAGTTTCAAGTTAAAGCAGGCTGGCTGTAGAAGGGGAAGGTAGAGCAGACATAAAACTGCCTCTTCAAAAATGTCATAAACTTAAAAAGCAATAGACTTATGAAGAGGCAATATCAAATTATGGTTGCTTTTTACACTTGTTACATACAGTCGATTTACTCTTTACCGAACACGTTGTTCTCTTGTTCTTGAACGCGGATGAATGTAGTACGCTTGGTTAGCTCTTTAAGCTTTGCTGCACCTACGTATGTACATGTTGAGCGAACGCCGCCAAGGATGTCTTGAATAGTGCCGTGAACGCTACCACGGTATGGCAATAATACGGTTTTACCTTCAGCCGCACGGTAGCCAGCGACACCACCTGAGTGCTTATCCATCGCGCTCTTCGACGACATGCCATAGAATTTCATGAACTTCTCGCCGTCTTTCTCGATCACTTCGCCGCCTGACTCTTCGTGACCCGCTAGCATCCCGCCTAGCATTACGAAATCCGCGCCACCACCGAATGCTTTCGCTACGTCACCCGCACAAGAACAACCACCGTCACCGACGATCATGCCACCAAGGCCGTGCGCTGCATCACCACACTCGATGATTGCAGAAAGCTGCGGGTAACCAACACCCGTTTTTACACGAGTTGTACATACAGAGCCTGGGCCGATACCCACTTTAACGATGTCTGCACCAGCTAGGATTAGCTCTTCACACATATCACCAGTAACCACGTTGCCTGCAGAAATGACCTTGTCTGGGAACTCAGCTCGCACGCGTTCAACATACTCGACCAAATGCTCTGAGTAACCATTAGCAATGTCGATACAAATGAAAATAAATTCATCTGAAAGCGCCATGATGTCTTTGGTTTTTTGGAAGTCTGCGTCAGATGTTCCCGTAGACACCATAACGTTATTCATGGTTACTTTATCTGCTGATTTAGCAAACTCAGCCCAATCTTCTACCGTGTAATGTTTGTGAACAGCGGTCATTACACCATGCTCAGCCAGCGCTTTAGCCATTGCAAAGCTACCAACCGAATCCATGTTTGCTGCGATTACTGGCACACCAGACCATTGACGACCACTATGCTTGAATGTAAAATCGCGGGTTAAATTTACTTGAGAACGGCTCTTAAGGGTAGAACGTTTCGGGCGAAACAGTACATCTTTAAAACCTAACTTAAGTTCTTGTTCGATACGCATTGTGTAATTCCTTGATTCATATGTATATGTGTCATTCCAGAGTGCGTAGTGATTTCGTTGGCAGACGAGTTCACTGTTCTTCGGACACAAAAAAACCGGAGCGTTGGCAGACGCTCCGGTTTTCAGCATTATAGGCTGTGATTTATTTCCTACAAGTCTGATATTTGAATTTTTTTTGTGATACCATCTTGAAAATCGCATATCAAAAACGCTCCCCAAGTCACCAAAACCTCTTATTATTTATAACTATCAACAACTTGAGAAAGTACTTGAGTTAACCTATTGCGCAAACCTTTGCGTCATATCTTAAAAATTAAAACGCATCACCTCTCAAACCTGCCTAAAACTCAATCACCTAATACTAAGATGCCCTGCTAATTCGTAAAAAAGTACTCAAAAAAATCGACCAATTTTCTCAGCAATGCATGAAATCTAATTAATTTCGATAGAGCTCTTGGGTGATAGCGGTACGAAGAGTGCTAACGACATCACTTGCCAAAAGACCAATTTGACCATTCTGACTCACGTTTATATCAGCAGCATGACTGTGAAGTACCACACCTAAACGTGCGGCAACAGAAATTGGTAAACCTTTGGCTAGTAATGCACCAATGACTCCAGATAACACATCTCCCATTCCCCCCGTCGCCATTCCGGCGTTACCCGCTAGACAGACGTACATTCTCGTTCCATCGTAAATAAGCGTCCCCGCGCCTTTTAAAACCACTACACCGCCATAACGCTCTTGCAGTTGTCTTGCAGCAGAGTATCGGTCACTTTCTATTTGTTGAATGGTTACATTTAGTAGTCGAGCTGCCTCTCCAGGATGCGGCGTGATCACTCGATGGTTGTCGCACACCAGAGTGCCATCGCATCGCTGACTCAGCATCGCTAGAATATTGAGGCCATCAGCATCAACAACTTTAGGTTTCTGCTCTTGAGCCAGATATTGATAGGCTTGATAAGCCCACTCATCATCTCCAAAGCCAGGACCAAACACTAATACGTCAGCCCAGCGAATGCGTTTAGTTAAGTCGTTCTCAGTATCCCTGAGTAAGTCAGCGGTGATGCTCTGGCTCATTACTTCTGGGCAACCAACCTGCAGTGGAATAAGGCTACTCGTGTGAGTAATTGCGGCAGTTAAACCCGCTCCGGCTCTAATCGCAGCGGAGGAACATAAACGAATCGCTCCAGACATCCCTTGATTGCCACCAACACAAAGCAACTTCCCGTTGTCACCTTTATGGACCGTTGGATTTGGCTTGGGCATTAATCTTGAAACAACCTGATGATCAATACCTAATGCACTTTCTACTTCGATAGTATCAAACTTAGTATTGACGCCTAAACCACAAAAGTAGAGCTCGCCAACTCGATCTCTCGCTTGTCCAGTGCATAAGCCTTGTTTAACCCCAATGAAGGTTACAGTATGCTCGGCACGAATAGCATCACCTAAAACTGCACCTGTATTAGCACACAGACCAGAAGGAACGTCGACTGCAATCACAGGGGTATGAATTTGATTAATTTGGTCAATATAGCGACGATACTCCGAACGAACCTCACCGCTTAAACCAGTGCCTAACATGGCATCGATGATCACATCTGCTTCTAGCAATGCGGTATTCCATTCATCCCAATCATTGTTAACACCGTCGATTGACTGCCAGTCTTGGTATGCGCGCAAAGCATCACCTTTTAGCACAGATACATCACCAATTTGGAAAACATGTACATTGAGTTGAGCTTGTTTCGCAAGAGATGCAAATACGTAACCATCGCCACCGTTATTCCCTTTACCGCAAATCACTAAGATATTTTTTGATTTAGGATACAGATGTAAAAAGCGCTCATACACGGCCATACCAGCGCGTTGCATTAAGCTATACATAGAAACACCAGCCATTTGCGCAGCCAGCGTTTCACCGTTTTTTACTTGCTCTGCGGTGTAGAGTTTTAGGGCGAGATTAAAGTCCATATTCACGTTCTACGCATTGGGAAACACAATTATAAGTATACAAAAAAGCCAAGGCGGACCTTGGCTTTTGAGAAAGTTTTTTATCGCTATTGATTCTGAGACATCAGAGCTTCAGCCGTCGCGTCTTGTATAGACAAAAACAACGAGTTGATTTTTCCAGTCGGTGTGCGCATTGGGTTCAACGTAACATTCTGGTACATAAACTCCGCTTGCTGCGTAACTGGTCGAACATTGCGACAGCAGAATAAGTAAGGTCGTTGTCGCCATGTGATGAAGCTGCGACAGCCTAGGTCATACACTGGTTTTGTTTTTAATTTAAACCACTCCTGTGGGATTTCAGGGAAGATATCAAATATAGAACGACCTATCGCATCATGAGACTGCAAACCACTGTGATGAGTCATAAACCCATTCCAGACCTGTACATTGTAATCTCGATCAATGACCACTAAGCCCATGTCAACGTTTTGTACCATATCCACCATCCAATGGAATTGTTCAAACTCTGCTGGCATATTCAACATTAGAACTCCTCCATTAGATAAGACAGTTTGTTATCAAGCAGCGGCAAGGATTCATCCACAAACATAAACAACAAGTCACAACGAATCGACGTTCCTTCAATGTTGTAGCTCACTTCGAATGTCATCGTGCGGCTGAATGCTCCAGTTGTAGATTCAATGATCGAGTCAATTGAGATATGTTGACCAAGGAGTACTGGTGGACTTTGGAAGAATCGGACTTCAGACTGCTCGCCTAAACCATTTAAGAACGACCCCACCAAAATATTAGAAATATCCATTAGCAGCTCAAGCTCTTCTAGCTCTTCGCTGTCTGCTGGTACTTTCATCAACTTTTTGAGATCAGATACGCTTGAATCACTCAAAATCACTAGCGCTTCGCCAGCAATACCTTCGCCACAAAATCCCTGACAAACGCCCGATACGTTGTCATGCGACGCCAAGTCGCGTAGCGCCATGTGAAGTTCGCTCACTTCAAAGATATTGACGTTCGGCAGAGGTAGTTGCACAAACACGTCAAAGTGACGCGCCAACGCATCGGCTGCTCGACCAATTGAAACGTTAGCCACTTCCATGTAAATATCGCGACGACGTAAAATCGGTAACTCAATAGAGACAGGCGTGATAATTTGAGGACGAGGTTCTGGCTCGACCAACTCTTTAAGCGCCTTCTTGAGTTCATCTTTGGCGATCGGTTTTTGAATAAACGCTTTTGCACCCAGTGCGAACACGCGCTCTTTCGCTTTAGGTTGGATATCCCCCGACACAACAACCACCGGAGTTTTATCCCCCAACCGTTGCATGTGCTCTAGTGTTTCAAAGCCATCCATTTCTGGCATGGTCAAATCAAGAAACATCAATTTAAACTCGTTTTTTTCGAGTTCTTCTAGCGCGTTTTTTCCGTGGATAGCAAACGTAATATCGGCATTCAATGTGGCTGGTAGTGATCTCGCCATCTGTTTGCGTGCTAACGCTGAATCATCACAGATGAGTACGGGAAAAGACATTCAATCACCTTTTTATATTCCACAATCTGCGCCGGAGTCTAACAGATTGTTACAGCATGTAATACGAGAAAACTGACGAGTTTTTTATTTCTTTATTATTCAATAAGCATACGCAATATGAATGAATGAGTGAACAAAATGACTAAAAAGCAAGCATCACATTCGCTGTTTAGTGACATAAAACAAACATGGGTAAAACTCCTCCACCCAAAGTAAGCAAAAAGTTGCAGCTAACATCCAAAGCCCATTTTTGCTCGAATTTCATTCTTTCCATTTCCATAATGGGTAAACAGTAACGCGCTAAAACTAAAAAGGCACCCTGCTAGAGGATGCCTTTAATAACAATTTCATCGATAAGATATCAATTCTATGGCACACCATGACCTTTAGAAGCCACCCATACGCGATACCATTGCTCTCGAGTAAGTTCGATGTTCAATGCATTAACTGCAGTTTGCACACGCTCGATTTTACCAGAGCCAATGATTGGAATAGGGTTAGATGGCAAACGACGTACCCAGGCATAAATTACTTGGTCAATACTCGCTGCGCCCACTTCTTCACGAATTGCTTCTAATTCGTTACGGACACGAACAGCTTGCTCACTGTCACCACTAAAAATTGAACCTCCACCGAGGCAAGACCAAGCCATTGGTCGCGTACGCAACATTTGCATTTGGTCAAGCGTTCCATCGTGAGCAACCTCAAAGTTAAGTGGGTTGATTTCCACTTGGTTAGTAACCAACGGCTTACCTAAGCGAGATTGCAGCAGTTCAAACTGGCGTGGAGTGAAGTTAGACACGCCAAAGTGCTTCACTTTGCCGACTTTGTGAAGCTCAGAAAATGCTTCTGCAACCTCGTCCGCATCCATTAACACGTCAGGACGATGAATTAAAAGTACGTCGATTTCATCCACATTCAAACGTTCTAGCGAGTTATTCACCGATTGGTAGATATGTGCTGAGCTCGTGTCGTAGTGATTGATCTTACGCTCTGGCGTTTTATCGCCACACAAATTGATGTCGCATTTCGTCACGATCTGAATTTGCTCACGAACACTCTTGTCTAAAGCTAACGCTTCACCAAACAACGCCTCACACTCGTAATTACCGTAGATGTCGGCGTGATCGACTGTCGTAATGCCTAACTCAATGTGTTGCTTAAGAAATGACAAACGCTCTTGAGCCGTCATTCCCCACTCAACTGCACGCCAATATCCTTGAACCAGCTCTGAGAACTCTGGGCCTTTTGGTGCAGTTACTACTTTTGCAACCATGGGTTTTCTCCTTCAATTGATCTGCATTCATCGTAGTCTTGTTTTCGTACCGGCTCAACGGGTAAACTTTCGCAATTCGAACTGGAGTACGAAATATGTCTTTTGCCCAACGCCTAGCCACCCTGATCGGAGAAGAAAGCATCAGCGGGTTCGCTCGACGCGTCGATGTGTCTGAAGCTTTAATACGCAAATACCTTAAAGGCAGTGAACCTAGCCTAACTAAAGCAAATCAAATTGCAATGCGCGCCAATTGCTCTCTTGAATGGTTAGCAACGGGATGTGGTTATTTATATCGCCGTGCTGAAGTCGTGGATATGGATGCGTACAAACTTGCCTTTCAACACGTTATGAATCAGCCGTTGTCAGACGATGCAGAAGAGATACACCGCAAGCTAATCGCAGGCTATCAATACCTGCGCGCTCACAAAAAATCGGATGGTTTTTTGGATGAGTCTGCAATGGCGACCTTCCTATCTCTCCATAAAGAATCTAAAAACGAGTCACTTTGACCTCGATAATTTCGCCATCACTGCGCAATTGCACATTTAAGGACGGTGATGGCGTCAGAAACTCGTCCGGTTTTACCCAAAGCAAACTTCGAATCGTTTCTTGTGGATAGCGGTTCATCAACAAAATAACTTCTTTATCGACAAGCTCGGAAGATTTCTTTTCCAGAGCTTCAACGACATCATAGTGTTCTTGTCCGATAGTAACTCTGCGTAAAACTAACCCATCCTTTCTTAAGTTGAGAAGTAAGTCATTCAGACGCTGCCACTCGTATTCAGTGAGAAACGAGAACTGAGCACTTTCTCTTCTCAAAACCACTTCACCATACAAGTGCTGCTGGTAGTACGAAAAATCATCCAAACAAAATGCGCTGATAAACGTTGAGTTGTCTCGCAACTGCACTTCGCAACCATACCAGCTTCCACTTTTTTCTATACGTTCTTTTAGATTGGAATATGGCATTGCTGACAACGTGTCTTGCCACCAGCTCGGCGTTGAAAGTGCCGGAAACGTTACCGAACAACAACATAAAGAAAGTAAGAGTCGGAGATAAAAGCGCATGCACTGCTCTAGTTGGTTGACATCGAACCAAGACATTACTAACTGCAAGAAAATGTTCAAGAGAAAAATAGTGGCAGGTGGTGATGAAAGTTATAACGCAGAAATTAAGAAGGCGCACATGTGCGTGCGCCTCTACCTCGTTACTCAATCGTGAGTGTGCGAATCGGCGATGTCTATTGATGCATCCCGAACATAAAACGAGGACTTACCGTAGGGTTTGAATCCATCCAAATTGTGTGTAAAACCTCACATCCCTCCTTCTGAAGCAGTCATGTTGCTTTACATTTAAAGCATGGTTCATTTTTCTCAAAAAACAAGTTTTTTATCCTAAATTATGAGAGCAATAGCACAATCTGAGTGAATGAATAATATCGCGACACTTCGAACACTCAATAGTGAAAAGCTAAATTGCATCTTTATTGATTAGGTCTAGACTCTGCGAAGCGTATACTTTCTTTCGTCCCTTCCCCCCAGCAACAGGAGAGCTTTTTAATGACCAAACGCGAGAGAATTGTGAAATCTGTGTTGGCGCACGTACCGAAAGATGCGATTAACCAGTTTGTCTCTCGAGGGTCAACACCATTTTCTGTTCTCATTATGGCCGCCATTGTGGGTACGTTGGCTGGTTTTGTCGGTACGTATTTCGAGCTTGCCGTTCATTTCGTTTCTGAAACACGAACAGAATGGTTAAGAAGCGAAATTGGTAATGTTCTACCATTGTGGCTGGCAGCGGTTCTCATTAGCGCACTTTTAGCTTTTATTGGCTATTTTCTTGTGCACCGCTTTGCGCCAGAAGCGGCAGGCTCTGGTATTCCTGAAATCGAAGGGGCAATGGATAATATTCGTCCAGTGCGCTGGTGGCGAGTTCTACCAGTAAAATTCTTCGGCGGCATGGGCGCACTTGGCTCAGGTATGGTGCTGGGTCGTGAAGGCCCAACCGTTCAAATGGGGGGCGCTGTTGGTCGAATGGTGACCGATATATTCCGCGTAAAGGATGACGATACCCGCCACTCCCTGCTCGCTTCTGGTGCTGCTGGCGGTTTGGCTGCGGCTTTTAATGCCCCTCTCGCAGGCATTATGTTCGTTGTGGAGGAAATGCGACCTCAGTTTCGCTACTCTTTGATCTCAATTCGCGCAGTGATCATTTC
The DNA here is from genome assembly GCF_033340395.1 of Vibrio sp. 1159. NCBI lineage: Bacteria > Pseudomonadati > Pseudomonadota > Gammaproteobacteria > Vibrionales > Vibrionaceae > Vibrio > Vibrio sp. 1159. Next base: position 76,251 of record NZ_JAWOWL010000002.1, read on the forward strand.
TGCCATTATGGCGAACATAGTGTTTCGCGCCATTAACGGGCAAGACGCCGTTATCACTATGCCGCAATACCAGTCGCCAGAGCTTCAAACCCTATGGCTGTTTTTATTGCTTGGCGCATTGTTTGGCGTGTTTGGCGTGATCTTCAATAAACTAATTACCGTGGCACAAGACAGTTTTGTCGCAATTCACAAAAACGATCGTAAGCGCTACTTGATTGTAGGTTCGTTACTGGGAGGCGTGTTTGGCTTGCTTCTTTTGTACGTTCCCCAACTAACTGGTGGTGGTATCGGCCTTATTCCTGACATTACTAACGGTAACTACTCGGTATCTATTTTAGTTTTGCTTTTCTTTGGTCGCGTAATTACAACCCTGCTCTGTTTTGGTTCTGGTGCGCCGGGAGGCATCTTTGCACCTATGCTTGCTCTGGGAACCTTATTTGGCTATGCGTTCGGAGCAAGTGCTGATGTCTTGCTCCCTGCGCTTGATATCGAGCCTGGTGTATTTGCGATTGCGGGCATGGGTGCCCTGTTTGCTGCAACGGTACGTGCACCGATTACTGGTATTCTGTTAGTGATTGAAATGACGAATAACTACTACTTAATCCTGCCATTGATCATTACTTGTTTGGGCGCTGTGATTATTGCTCAATTGTTGGGTGGACAACCTATTTACAGCCAGCTGCTGCATCGTACAATCAAAAACGAAAAGTTACGCCAGCAGGATCTACCGGAGAATCAATCAACATAACATTCTCTTTGTTATCACTTCGCTCCAGACTATCGAAGGGTTTGGAGCGATAAACTCTGCATTTTTACATCTTTTCCCAAATATTCGATACCAAACTCACAAAATTATCATTCTCTGATATTTGCTCACCACCTTTCATGAGAAACCCCTCTCCATACTTGTTAGTATTCGCTACTTAAATAGAGCATTTCATCCAAATCGTCATGTTTCGTTTCATTCAGGCAAAAATCAAATGGAGTAGATTTGAACTGGAGAAGACTTGTGCAGTTTTATAGTGTCCCGCCGTCTCAAGCCGCGTTGGCACTAGGTATGATAGGTTTAGGGCAAGCTTGGGCACTCTATGTTCCTGAGATTGGTGAACCGATACGTCCATTTTTGGCGTCACTCGGCGCACTTTTACTCGCCCCTGTACTCATAAAATATGCCGCTAATCCACGATTATTCATGGTCGACATTCGTCACCCGCTGAGTGGTAGTTTAATGGCACCAATGAGTATGGCGTTACTGATCCTTGCAGATTACCTTGCCGCTGTAGCGCCTATCATCGCTTATCCACTTTGGTTTATGGCGCTTTTGCTGCATTTTACTATGATGGTGCTGTTTTTTAGCTTTCAGCTAATGAACTTCAAAATGTCCAATATCGTACCGAGTTGGTTTCTTTATCCGGTGGGGCTGATCAGTAGTTCACTAGCCGGTTCTCAACTAGGTCACAACTTATTTTCCGAAACGTTAGCGATGATGTGCATCGGCATTTATTTCTTCATGCTGCCACTCGTGTTGTATCGTTTGGTGTTTTTCGGCTCTCTACCAAGGCGAGCAAGACCGACCCTCGCGATTATGGCCGCGCCGGTAAACTTGTCATTAGCAGCATACTTGGTGAACTTTCCCTTACCTGATCCGATACTGACAGGCGCATTGGCCGGGATCGCCATCACTATGACTTTATTGATCTACTTATGTTACTTCCGCTTACTTCGCTTGAAGTTTCAACCTTCTATCGCGGCAGTAACCTTTCCTTCCGTGATCAGCGCTATCGCAATGCATCGCTTAACCTCTTTTTTTGCCGAATCGCACCCTCACTGGCACTGGCTACACGACTTTGGTTTTCTAGAGCTCAGTATCGCGACTGTATTGGTTGTTTGGGTATCGGCAGGTTACGTCAAAATGTATTGGCCAGAAATCATGAAGTCATTTTCTAAACAAGCATAAAAAAAGGATGGCGTTTGCCATCCTCTTAGAATAGTACTTGGTTACCTAGCGTAAACCGTGCAGAAATTCGGCACGCGTTGCTGGGTTGCTCTTGAAGATGCCACCCAATGCAGTTGTTGTCGTTTCGCTGGTTGCATCCATCACACCGCGAGATTTCACGCAGTAGTGTGTTGCGTCAATCGTCACTGCCACATCATCGGACTCAAGCAGCGTTTGAAGTGCAACAAGAATTTGCTGAGTCATGCGTTCTTGAACTTGTGGACGCTGCGCAAAGAAGCGAACGATACGGTTGATCTTTGACAGGCCAATGATCTTGCCACGTGGAATGTAAGCCACAGCAGCCTTGCCATCGATGGTCACAAGGTGGTGTTCACAAGTGCTGGTCACCGTGATGTCCTTCACGCGAACCATCTCGCTCACGTTCATCTTGTTCTCAATCACCGTGATTTTAGGAAAGTTGGAGTAATCCAGACCAGAGAAGATTTCGTCAACGTACATCTTAGCAATGCGGTGAGGGGTTTCTTCTAGGCTATCGTCAGTGAGGTCAAGTTGAAGTAGACCTAAGATCTCACGCATGTGGTGTTCGATCTTCTCTTTCTTCTCTTCACGACTTACGTTGTTTGGACGCATTGGCGTTTCCAAACCGCGTTGCTCTAGCGCTTCTTTTACTAACTTCGCTGACTCGCTAAGACCTGACATTCCACTTCCTCTTTTGTTTTACTTCAGCCTTCGTACAAACCCAATCAAAATTGCATTCATACTTTTCGCTTTGAGTTGCTCAGTTCGTGTCTTTACACCAAGTCACATCAGATGAAGGTACTGAGCTGATTTTCTTGAGCTCCGCAGGTTTTTTACCCCTTTTGGATGGCTGACAAGGATACTCGGATTTTTGAATAATTACACCCATATTTTATAGGTGGACATTCTTACTCAGTCCCCTTTTATGGTAAAGTTGCCACAAAACAAAAGAACACAGGATTTTCTCAATGGGCTGCTGCGACGCACCTGGCTTGATGCCAATTGAAGAAGCGATGGACAAAATGCTATCGCGAATCAAACCTATCCAAACAACGCTTTCTCTTCCACTTGCTGAAGCACTCGGTTTTGTACTGGCAGAAGACATCCTGTCTCCTATTCACGTACCGCCATTCGATAACTCAGCAATGGATGGCTACGCTATTCGCATTCAAGATCTTGAGTCATCTTCTGTATTGCCTCTGGCAGGTAAATCATTTGCAGGACAACCTTTTGAAGGTGAATGGCCTCAAGGTACCTGTGTTCGCATCATGACTGGCGCAAAAATCCCACAGGGTTGTGATGCCGTTATCATGCAAGAAAACACTGAAGTAACAGATGCTGGCATTCAGTTCAACCAAACCGACGTGAAGCCACAAAACAACATCCGCCCAACAGGTGACGACATCAAACAAGGTGACATCGTACTGGCAAAAGGCGCACGTTTAACACCTCGCGATATTCCGATGATTGCGTCTCTAGGTGTTAGCCACGTGACAGTAGTACGTAAACCAAAAGTTGCTTTCTTCTCTACAGGTGATGAACTTAAACCACTGGGCGAGCCGCTAGACGAAGGTCAGATCTACGACAGCAACCGTTACGGTATTAAACCGCTTATCGAGAACTTCGGTTGTGAAGCCGTTGATCTTGGCATCATTCCAGATTGCCCAGAGACTCTAAAAGCAACCTTTGAACAAGCGCAGACATTGGCAGATGCGGTTGTGACCTCAGGCGGTGTCAGTGTAGGCGAAGCGGATTACACCAAAGACATTCTTGAAGAACTTGGTGAAATCGGTTTCTGGAAGCTAGCAATCAAGCCGGGTAAACCTTTCGCATTTGGTAAGCTAAGTACAGCTTGGTTCTGTGGTCTGCCGGGTAACCCTGTTTCTGCAGTTCTTACTATGTACGTGCTTGTTCAACCAATGCTGGCAAAACTTGCAGGCCACACCGAATGGAAAGCACCCGAGTCTATTCCTGCAACAACCAAAACCGCCTTTAAGAAAGCGCCAGGTCGTACCGATTACCAACGTGGTATCTACACATTAGAAGATGGCAAGTTTGTGGTTGAAACAACGGGTAACCAAAGCTCTGGAGCATTCCGCTCAATGAGCCTAGCGAACTGTTTTGTTGTATTGGAACGTGAACGCGGCCGAGTTGAAGTGGGCGAAACGGTTCAGATTCAACTATTCAACTCAACCCTTTACTAGGAAGACGTTGTGGATATTCTTTCCGATCAGGAAATGCTGCGTTACAACCGCCAAATCATTCTTCGTCAGTTTGACTTTGAAGGGCAAGAAGCACTCAAACAAGCATCGGTATTAATGCTTGGTGCTGGCGGTTTAGGCTGCGCATCAAGCCAATATTTGGCAACGGCTGGTGTCGGTAAAATCACGCTGATTGATGATGATATCGTCGAGCTGTCTAACCTTCAGCGCCAAGTGCTACACCACGATGCGGATATTGGTCGTAAGAAGGTAGACTCGGCGGCCGATGCACTACGCGAACTTAACCCGCACATTATCGTAGATACCATCGCAAAACGTCTTGATGATACAACGTTAGAAAGCCTGATTAAGCAACACACTATTGTTGTCGATGCATCAGATAACGTCGATACGCGCAATCAACTTAACCGCCTATGTTTTGCCACCAAAACACCGCTAATTTCAGGCGCGGCCATTCGCATGGAAGGTCAAGTGAGTGTGTTTACTTATGATGACCCAGCGCAACCATGTTACCAGTGCTTAAGTGCCCTCTTCGGCAGCGGTGCGTTAAGTTGTGTCGAAGCCGGAGTCATGGCGCCTGTTGTAGGTATTGTTGGCGCGGTACAAGCGATGGAAGCGATCAAAGTGATTGCTGATTACGGTCAACCTAAGAAAGGTAAAATTCTGATTTTGGACGCGCTCAGTATGTCTTGGCGAGAAATGAATCTGATGAAAATGCCCACCTGCCCGGTTTGTAGTTAGCTCTAAACCTCTAATCATTCCCAAAAAGCCCAACTCGATGTTGGGCTTTTTTCTCATTTTGACAATCAGATTTAAAACCCTTCTTCTTACAAATATTAACTCCATAAAATTCAACAAGTTAAAAGTTGGCACATTCCTTCCATTGCATATATCACGAACCAATGAGAGGGCGAATTATGAAAAGGACATCACTACTACTTGGGTCTCTAATAGCGAGCGCTTACGCACAAGCGGCGGCATTTGATACGTGCCCAAGCCAAGCATACCTGTTCCAATCAACCCCGGTTCAAATCTATGGCGTCAATTTGGTTACAGGCTCTACGACTCTTTTAGAGGACGACACAGGTTTGGCTTCGGGCATCAACGGTGTAGGCTTTAACTTCACTGACCGTTATATCTACGGCTACGACACCACAAACAAAAAGATTGTTCGTCTTGGTCAAGACTTCCAAGCAGAGACACTTGATGTTTCGGGTCTTCCTACCGACCACACGTTTTACGTAGGTGACGTTTACAACCACGTCTACTACTTGTACCGCAAAGGCAAAGGACTTTTCTCCATTGACCTTTCTCCGCTCGATTCTGATCCAAATGCGACATTGAGCATCGTGAAAATCAGCTCAACAGCGACTGTGAACCTAACCGACTTTGCATTCCATCCAGGTGATGGCTCCCTTTACGGCATCGACAACAACTCTGGTGTGCTATATCAGTTCAACCCATCAAATGGTAGCGCAACTGCGATAGGTGACACAGGTGAGAAAGGCACATTTGGTGCTGGCTACTTCGATGTAAACGGCAACTACTACGTGTCACGTAACCAAGATGGCAAAATCTATCGCGTTGACCTTTCGGAAGGTAACGCAGCCAATATCGCAGCAGGTATCGTTCCTGCGGTTGAGTTTGTATCCAACGGTCCAAGCTCAAGCCAAAATGACGGTGCACGTTGTGCAAATGCTCCGGTGATTAACGAAGACGAGCCAATTGATTTTGGTGATGCTCCAGACAGCTACCACACCACGCTTGCGTCAAACGGTCCTCGCCACGAAGTGGACGGTGCAACTTGGCTTGGCTCTGTTGCTCCAGATGGTGATGCCGACGGACAGGCAAACGATAACTCTGTGGGCACAGCCGATGAAGATGGTGTTGGTTTTGTATCCGCACTTGATCCAGGCTTAAGCTCAATTGTGAATGTGACAGCTTCTACTTCTGGCTACCTATCAGCATGGTTTGACTGGAACCGCGATGGTGACTTTGATGATGAAGGTGAGCAAGTCTTTACCGACCAATTACTGTCTGCGGGTAATAATCCCCTACCGTTTGTAGTTTCAACCGCTGCAACGGAAGGGTCTAGCTGGAGCCGATTCCGCTTTAGCCAACAAACCGGATTAAACTACGATGGTGGTTCGACGTCTGGTGAGGTGGAAGATTACCCAATTACCATCACTGGTAATGGTTACTCAGTGGAGTATTTCCCGAGTGCAGAAGATTACGCCACCGTGGCTTACGAAGATAACTGGCCATACACCGCAGACTACGACATGAACGATGTGGTCGTGAAATTCCGCATCACTGAAACCAGTCTTGCTGGTCATGTTGAGAATATCCAGATTACAGGTGACCTAGCGGCCTACGGCGCAAGTTACAAAAATGGCTTCGCAATCCGACTACCGGGTGTATTGAGAAGCTCGATTGAAAACGGATTAACAACGCTATCCTTCAATGGTGTAGAACAAGCATCTAATGGTTTGGAAAGTATTTCTGATGAAGCAATTTTCATCATCAGTGAAGACTTAAGCACACACGCGGCTAGCAGCTGTAGCTACTTCCGTACCGAGTCTGGCTGTGATGATAACGTTTCACTCACCTTTACCTTGAATGTGTACTTCACCGAAGGCTCTGACCGTTCAGCCATTCAAGCCATGCCATACGACCCGTTCATCTTCGCAACGCCGGGGACTTACCATGGTGACGGGATTACCTTCCAACCAGGTCGTAAATGGGAGGTTCACTTAGCAGACCAAGCACCAACAGAACAGTTTGATGACCAAAACCTCTTCGGTGTCGGCGTCGATGCAAGTGACCCTGCACAAGGTGTGTACTTCAAAACAGCAAACAACTTACCTTGGGCACTGTTGATAGTAGAAGATTGGGATTGGCCGCTAGAGCGTGTAGACATGGTCGATGCATACCCTCAATTCCAAACTTGGGCTGAGTCTGGTGGCGAACTAAGCACAGATTGGCACACCGCTCCAACACCTAACAAATGCTACATTCCATAGGGAGATAACATTATGAAAGCACTTATCACAATCATCATGGGATTAGCACTAACAGCTTGTGGCGGAGGCGGTGGCGGCGGAGGTGGTAACAGTACACCACCTTCACCAACCCAAACCACCATTGCAGAGGAAGAGACTACCCAACAGGAAGAAACAACTGAAGAAGAGACAACGGTAACAGTGGAAGATGCAACCATGCAGGATCTAGTAGTACCAGATGGCTTTAGCTACAACCCAGTGACGGAAGGTACGCTCAATGTAGACATCAGTGGTTTCTCTTCACAACGAGCACACCTAAGCGTGTACAAAGAGTTTGTCGAGAACAGTTCAGGTAACTACGATGCAAAATACCCAAGCAAAGTCGCATCGGTTCCACTCAACAATGGTACAGCAAATGTCGACTTTAATGTTTCTGATAGCCAAGGTAGCCTACTTGTTGAAATTTGGTTCTATGACGGTAGTGACCCAATTCAGAAAGTGATTACTTCTGGAGACAACACTTGGACCATGTAACTGGGTAAATCGAAAGCTGTCTTTCAGAACAAATCTTCAATCTTTAACTTAAAAATCGCATCGTTCTTTTGAACATGCGATTTTTTTGTTGTAAAACAGTAAGATTATCCACCTAGCAAACTAAAGACAATGCAAGCACTGATTAGTACTGATGAACTCAATAGCCTTCTCGGCCAACCTAACGTCAAGCTCCTCGACGCTAGTATTGCGTTTCAAATCCCTTCTGAAGGCAAAAAGATTCAAGATAAGTGGATTCCAAATACTTTACGCTTTGATTACGACAATGACTTTTGCTTACCCGGTTCTTCTCTGCCGCATATGATGCCAACAGAAGAAGGCTTCAACCAAAGTGCGAAACAACTCGGTTTGAACAACGAAGATTTGATTGTGGTTTACGACAACTCTGGCACTTTAGCCGCGCCAAGAGCTTGGTGGATGTTCAAAGCTATGGGACATGATAATGTTCGAGTCTTAAACGGCGGTCTTCCTGCTTGGATTGAAGCCGGATTTCCTGTCGAAAGTGCCCTATCGCAACCAAGCGAAAAAGGTAACTTTGCGGGTAAGCTCAATCAAAATGCCTTTTTGAGTGCACAAGATGTTCTTGCTCATTCCACCAATAAAAGTGCAAATATCATCGATGCCAGAGCCAAAGCACGCTTCCTTGGTGAAGTGCCTGAGCCACGAGAAGGTCTACGTAGTGGGCACATTCCAAATTCGGTTTGCTTACCGTTTCAAGAACTCTTAACCAACGGTCACATTAAACCAAATTCAGAGTTGCAACAGATATTTAGCGCACTAACGATAGATAGTGACACTTCAATTATTTTTAGTTGCGGCTCCGGTGTGACCGCATGCATTTTATTACTCGCGGCGTATCAAATTGGTCTGGACAATCTGTCGGTGTACGACGGTTCTTGGACCGAATGGGGTGCAGACCACTCTCTACCTATCGAGCGTTAAGACAAGTGTCTGTTTAACAAAGTATCTTACGTTTATCTAAAGATGATGTGTTCCAATATACTAAACGCAGCTTCTAAACCAAACTTGTCATTTCGAAATAGAAACTGGCTATGAGTGATTTGTCACCCCTCATAGCCTGACTACATCAAAAGCCGACTATTTCCGTTAGCGTTCAGATGTCGCGTTGCCGTGCATTTGCTCATCTAAGTTGAGCACGGTTAATGCGTTGCTAACGCTCGTGGCGATCACGTCTATCGCTCCAGTTCTTAATGCTCCGAGTAGAGCGAGTGGCTTGCTGTTCTCAGCTGCGATCGCAATGACTTCCGAGATCGGCCGAAACTCTTCAATACCAAGTCCAATTACTCGGTCACTCATTACCGTGTTCGCTACATTACCGTGAATATCAAAGAAGTCATAACCTGCAAAATCCCCTACCACACCTTGTTGAAGTCTCGACTGAACCACTTCATCAGGCGTAAACCAACCTAAGTCGACCATGTAACTGTTTTCGCTCATGTCACCAATACCAACCAAAGCGACATCGGCTTTACGTGCTAGGTCGAGCGTTTGTTTCACGGTTGCATTTTGCATAAAGGCCAACTTCTGTTCTCTGTTTTCTGCGTAAGCCGGCGCATAAAGTGTTTCAGAGGTCCCCCCATATTTCTTCGCCAACTGACGACAAATATGGTCGGCGTTATACATACCGCCACGCGGATGAATACCACCAATGCCACACACAAATTTACAATCACGCGGCGTAATAACACCAATATGGTGAGCGACAGACGACACGTTGCGCCCTTGTCCGACCGTCACCACCATGCCGTTTTTGAGCGTGCTAGTGAGATAATTGGACACCAATCCCGATACCTGTAGTCGTTGCGCTTCTTCATTCGGTTGATCAAGAGCAACAAGCGCGCGCTTAACGCCGAATCGCTCGATCAAACGTTGTTCAATCTTGGCGCTGAACACCGGATGGTATTTAACGGTAATTTCAACAATGCCTTCATCACGCGCCTGCTTGAGCATTCGCCCGACCTTTGCGCGTGATATGGCAAATTTTCTCGATATCTCTTCCTGAGTCGCACCGTCTTGATAATACGCGACGGAAATCTCTGTCAACAAATCCGTGTTTTCAATGGAAATATCTTGATTAGAACTGCTCATGGTTTCTCTCGCCCTTTAAGAGGATCGATATTGTATGCAATAAGTGAACATATGCTCATTGACTTAGCATATGTTCTTTATCAATTTAAACGCTACATTTGCTCATCGCAATAACATTTTCTCACTACAATTTTTTACCCTCTTGGACAACGCTCAAGCTTTGAACAATAAGGGCAAACGTTTATTTGGGTTAACCACTAAACACACAGTAAAAAAACGTTGATGAAGTTCACTATAAGTCCATTTCAGCGATTGACTTTCAGCATAGATAGGATAAATATGGACACATCATTTACTCAGCTATCGATCAAATGTTCATAGCATTTGTTCGGTAACGAAATTTTCCGTAGTTGGCTGAGCAGATGTCTCATTAAATGCGATGAGACGGTTAGCTAACTCGCTTGCAAATGCACAAGCTGTGATAACAAAAATCACGCTTAAGCCCATTTAAATAGGATGATCGATTATGAGCAACAAGTTAGAGCAACTTCGTAAACTAACGACTGTAGTAGCAGACACTGGCGAGATTGATGCAATTAAAAAGTATCAGCCAGAAGACGCAACAACTAACCCTTCTCTTATCCTTAAAGCCGCTCAAATCGCAGAGTACGCACCTCTAATCGATGCTTCAATCGAATACGCTAAAGCACAGAGCAACGACAAAGCTCAACAAGTTCAAGATACTTGTGACATGCTTGCAGTAAACATCGGTAAAGAAATCCTAAAAACTATCCCAGGTCGTATCTCTACAGAAGTAGACGCTCGTCTATCTTACGATATGGAAGGCAGCGTAGCGAAAGCTCGTCAACTAGTGAAAATGTACAACGATGCTGGCATCACTAACGACCGTATCCTTATCAAACTGGCTTCAACTTGGGAAGGCATTCGCGCAGCTGAGATCCTAGAAAAAGAAGGCATCAACTGTAACCTAACGCTTCTATTCTCGTTCGCTCAAGCACGTGCTTGTGCAGAAGCGGGTGTATTCCTAATCTCGCCATTCGTTGGTCGTATCATGGACTGGTACAAAGCGAAAGAAGGCCGTGACTTCGAAGCTCAAGAAGATCCAGGCGTACTGTCTGTAACTAAGATCTACAACTACTACAAAGAATACGGCTACAAAACTGTAGTTATGGGCGCAAGCTTCCGTAACATCGGTGAGATCTTAGAACTAGCTGGTTGTGACCGTCTAACTATCGCTCCTGCTCTACTTGCAGAACTAGAAGCAGCTGAAGGTGAAGTAGTTGAGAAACTAGTTGATTCTAAAGGCGCAGCTGAGCGTCCAGCACCAATGACTCACGCTGAGTTCCTATGGGAACATAACCAAGACCCAATGGCTGTTGAGAAGCTGGCTGAAGGTATCCGCAACTTCGCCGTTGACCAAGGCAAACTAGAAGCGATGATCGAAGCTAAGCTTTAATTGCTTACCAAAAGCGAGTAGCCCGTCTACTCGCTTTTACCATCAGCACTATTTTCAAAAAACTCTATTTGAACTTGTTTCGGCGAGTTCCCTCTATTTAAATCAAATATCGAGAAGTAATCACTATGGATCGTAAACATCTAGCAAATGCAATCCGTGCGCTAAGCATGGATGGTGTTCAACAAGCTAACTCTGGTCACCCAGGTGCACCTATGGGTATGGCTGACATCGCTGAAGTTCTTTGGCGCTCTCATCTAAACCACAACCCATCAAACCCTGAGTGGGCAGACCGCGACCGTTTCGTACTGTCTAACGGCCACGGCTCAATGCTGATTTACTCTCTACTGCACCTTGCAGGTTACGAGTTGTCTATCGACGATCTGAAAAACTTCCGTCAGCTTCACTCTAAAACTCCTGGTCACCCAGAGTATGGTTACGCGCCAGGTATCGAGACCACAACGGGTCCGCTAGGTCAAGGCATCACTAACGCGGTTGGTATGGCTCTAGCTGAAAAAGCGCTAGCAGCGCAATTCAACAAAGAAGGCCACGACATCGTTGACCACTTCACTTACGTGTTCATGGGCGACGGCTGTCTGATGGAAGGTATTTCGCACGAGGCATGTTCTCTTGCAGGTACTCTTGGTCTAGGCAAGCTGATCGCATTCTGGGATGACAACGGCATCTCTATCGACGGTCACGTTGAAGGTTGGTTCTCTGACGACACACCTAAGCGTTTCGAAGCTTACGGTTGGCACGTAATCCCTGCAGTCGATGGTCACGATGCTGACGCAATCAACGCAGCAATTGAAGCTGCAAAAGCGGATCCTCGCCCTACTCTAATCTGTACTAAGACTATCATCGGTTTTGGTTCACCAAACAAATCTGGTTCACACGATTGTCACGGTGCGCCACTAGGTGCAGAAGAAATCGCAGCAACACGCAAAGAACTAGGTTGGGAGCACGGTCCTTTTGAAATTCCGCAAGAAGTCTACGCAGAATGGTCAGCGAAAGAAACAGGCGCAGCTAAGGAAGCAGCGTGGAACGAGAAATTTGCAGCTTATGAAGCAGCGTACCCTGAGCTGGCAGCTGAATTTAAACGCCGCGTAAACGGTGAGCTTCCTGCACAGTGGGAAGAGAAAGCAAGCCAAATCATTGCTGATCTTCAAGCTAACCCAGCAAACATTGCATCACGTAAAGCGTCTCAAAATGCTCTAGAAGCATTTGGTGCTCTACTACCAGAGTTCATGGGTGGCTCTGCTGACCTAGCACCTTCTAACCTAACAATGTGGTCTGGTTCTAAGTCTCTAGAAGCAAGCGACTTCTCTGGTAACTACATCCACTACGGCGTACGTGAATTCGGTATGACAGCGATCATGAACGGTATCGCGCTACACGGTGGTTTCGTTCCTTACGGCGCAACATTCCTAATGTTCATGGAGTACGCACGTAACGCAATGCGTATGGCTGCGCTGATGAAAATTCAGAACATCCAAGTGTACACGCATGACTCTATCGGTCTTGGCGAAGATGGTCCAACTCACCAACCAGTTGAGCAAATGGCATCGCTACGCCTAACACCAAACATGAGCACATGGCGTCCATGTGACCAAGTTGAGTCCGCTGTAGCTTGGAAACTAGCGATTGAACGTAAAGATGCACCGACAGCACTTATCTTCTCTCGTCAAAACCTTGCGCAACAAGAGCGCACAGCAGAACAAGTAGCAGACATCGCGAAAGGTGCTTACATTCTGAAAGATTGCGAAGGCAAGCCTGAGCTAATCCTTATCGCAACAGGTTCTGAAGTTGAACTAGCAGTAGAAGCAGCAGCACAGCTAACTGCTGAAGGTAAGAAAGTACGCGTTGTTTCAATGCCATCAACAGACGCATTTGACAAACAAGACGCCGCTTACCGTGAAGCTGTACTGCCATCAGACGTAACAGCACGTATCGCAATTGAAGCAGGTATTGCTGACTTCTGGTACAAGTACGTAGGCTTTGACGGTCGCATCATCGGTATGACTTCATTCGGTGAATCTGCACCAGCTGGCGAACTATTCAAAATGTTTGGTTTCACAACTGAAAACGTAGTGAACACAGCAAAAGAGCTACTCGCGTAATTGCAGTAAAAAGATAGTCAGTTTTCTCTATTGCGAATGTGAAAACTGAAAAGCCCCACCAGCAATGGCGGGGCTTTCTTTATCTGGCTCCTATTCGCATAAACGCAGCCAGGGCATAAACATCACAACTTTCGTTACGACTATTTGTCTTCAAATCGAAGTGCGAGCTGATAGAAATCTTGTACTTGGTCTTTCAACTGTCGGCTATTTTGCTCAACTGAATGTGTTGCTGCCAAGTTTTGTTCTGCGGTCGAAGCGATAGAATGAATGTGCTGGTTTACATCACTAGATAGCTTTAACTGGTTATTCGCCGCTTCTGCTACATCAACCATCAGCCCACTCATGGTTTGCATCATCTGTTCAACTTCAGACAAACGCAACGCGCTTTGTTCTGCTACTTGAGAACAGGCATCGGTTTGCTCTTTGTTTGCCAGAATATCTTTCTGCCAACTTTGAATCGTTGCCAACATAGTGGAGATAGAAGCTTGGATTTGTTCAGTTGCATTGGATGTACGCCCAGAAAGCGCGCGGACCTCATCAGCTACAACAGCAAAACCACGACCTTGCTCCCCTGCCCTTGCTGCTTCAATCGCCGCGTTAAGTGCCAGTAAATTGGTTTGCTCTGCGATCCCACCAATCTCTTCCATCAAATGGTTCACCTTCTGCGCCTGATCACTCAGTTGATACGTCGTTTCCGTCGCTTTTTCAGCTTGAAGGCTTAATTGCGCTAGATTGGTGTGCGTTTGATCAATGGTCTCCTTCGCCATCAAGCATGACTTCAATGTATCATCAATCAACATATGGGCATCATTGGTACTCGAAGAAACCGAATTTGCCGACGACTCCACCTCTTGGGTAGCATCTCGCACACGATGAATATCGGTATTTTGCTGATTTAATGCAGCCGAGACTTCTGCCGTTGTTTGACTGAGCTCTTCGGCGCAATGCTGCAAAGGCAATGCGGAGTCAGTCATTCTTCCTAACACGGTTCGAATTCTTGCGGATAGCATTTTGATATGGAAATCGGCAATCGAAAATGCCGTGTTACCGGAATAGATCAAGCGACTTACGCTGTCATATTGCTTTTGTAACTTTTTAAGTTGCTGAGGTGTATCAATTAACTCTTGGCGGAATAACAGAGCCAGAACACTTGCAGGTAACGCACTTGCAAGCCAAGCCAACGGCCCTTCAACAGACAACGCATATGCGGTTGCAGGTGCGGTTAGTGCACCAAGTAGAATCGCATAGCGAATGGTTTCATTGATTTTCAACGACCAAGTTCGACCAGACTTCTCTGCAGCACGCATGCTTTTGTAGGCTTTTGTCGCAATATCAACCCACTCTCGCTTTGGTTTCACGCGCACTGATTGATACCCAACAACATGGTTGTCTTCGTAGATAGGGGTGACATAAGCATCAACCCAATAGTAACCGCCAGACTTAGTGGCATTCTTAACCATTCCACGCCAGGCTTTACCTTGTTTAAGGCGTGCCCACATGTCACCGAAAGCGGCTTTAGGCATATCATTATGACGAACTATATTGTGGTTCTGACCGACAAGTTCTTCGTGAGTGTATTCAGCAACGCGGCAAAAGGCTTCATTACAATATGTAATAACACCTTGTAAGTTCGTTGTTGAGACGAGTTCCTCAGACTCCCTCACGAGAGTTTCTTGAGCTTTATGAGAAATATTGGCTGACATAGACGAAACTTCTTTAGTTTTTATTGATTTTCGGCAAGATATATACAGGATTTTTATTTTTATTACAAAAAGTTAGATAAAAAGTCTTATCAAATCGACATTTTTATTGTGGGAATTCACATTATCGATAAAAACATAAAGAAGAGATTGTTGATTTGAGCTAATAAACAAACCCGACACGATCGGCCGGGTTATATATTAAGCCTTAATTAAGCGGTTTGTGATTCTGGCTTTTTATTCGTTTTTAACGCAAACATCGCGATAACGAGTAACACAAATGGAAGAACATACAAATTAAGATTCTGCCAACCTACGGTAGACTCAAGCCAACCAGATAGTAATGCGGTGATGGTGACACAACTGAACACGAAGAATTCATTAAACGCTTGAGCCTTGCTTCTGTTTTTCGCTTCATAGCTTTGACTAAACAGCCCGGTTGCTGCGATAAACATAAAGTTCCACCCTATTCCTAACAGGATTAAAGCAAGACTAAAATGCCAGATAGACACTCCATGTATATTAATTCCAATACAAGCAACAAATAGCAATCCACCCGCCAAAATCATATTCTTAGCGCCAAACCGCTCTATCAGACGGCCCGTGACAAACGCAGGTGCAAACATACCCAACACGTGCCATTCGATCACTCCCGCCGCTTTATCAAAATCAAAGCCACAACCAATCATCGCTAAAGGAGTTGCTGTCATTAAAATGTTCATCACCGCGTACGCAACCATTGCCGCGATAACGGCCAGCATGAAATTAGGTCGACGAATAATCAGTCTCAGCTTATCCGCCTTAGCGTGTAGCGCCTGCGTGTGTGCAGGTGGAAAACGAATGGTTTGTAGCACAACCAACGCGGTTATATAAAGCACGACAAGCACAGCAAATGCACTAATGTATAAGCCATCACCTGACCACTGCTGTGAGTACACCGCCAAATTAGGTCCAAGGATCGCCGCTAACACCCCACCCGCCATAGATATCGAAATCGCCCTATGCCTTGCCGACTCTTCACACACTTCAATGGCAGCAAACCTGTATAGAGTACCGAAACCTATACCAACACCAAGCAAAAACGTAGACATGCAGAACAGATAGAAGTTTTGTTGACTTAATGCATACGTCGCTAGACTAGCACCCAAAATGCCAATGACATTACCAAGGCTAAAACCAAGGCGACGCCCTAACTTGCCCATAATTAGCGACGCGGGAATTGTCGCGGCCATCAGTCCCAAAAACTGCAGTGCAACTGGTAATGTGATAAAACTTGATGACGGCGCAAGTGTTTTGCCAATAAGGGCAATAACAGATATGAGTAAAATATTCCCTGTCATTAATAAGGCTTGGCAGAGGGATAGAAGCCATACATTACGATTCAATTCCAAATTCCTTTTGGTTACAACGTATACAGATAACATATAGGAAAGCAGAAGCAATAGAAAGATATGAGAGTAATTCTCAACAAAAAGAGCCAGAGGCATAGTACCTCTGGCTCTTCACTATTCACTTTTAAAAAAAGTTTTTCTGTTGAGTTTACTTGTTGCGGCGCGCTTTTACTGCATCAGAAAGCTGACGAAGTACCGTTTCCGTATCTTCCCAACCAATACATGCATCAGTAATCGACTGACCATAAGTGGCTGCTTTACCATCCACTAAGTCTTGGCGACCTTCAACTAAATGAGACTCGATCATCACTCCAAAAATGGCTTCTTCGCCAGCAGAGATTTGCTCGGATACATCATCAGACACCAGCATTTGACGCTTGAACTGCTTCGAGCTGTTAGCATGGCTAAAATCAATCATCACTTTTTTCGGTAGACCTGCAGTGTCCAGCTCATCTTTAATTTGAGCTACATGTGCTGCACTGTAGTTTGGTTCTTTACCGCCACGTAGAATAATATGGCAGTCTGGATTACCAGCGGTTTCTACGATCGCGGAATGACCGTATTTTGTTACTGAAAGGAAGTGATGGGAAGCGCTTGCAGAACGAATCGCGTCGCTCGCTATTTTAATATTCCCGTCTGTACCGTTTTTGAAACCTACAGGACAAGAAAGACCAGAAGCTAGCTCGCGGTGAACCTGAGATTCTGTCGTACGAGCACCGATAGCGCCCCAACTGATCAAATCCGCCACGTACTGAGGTGTGATCATATCTAAGAATTCACTTGCCGTTGGCAAGCCCATATCGGTTAGATCAAGAAGAAGTTTACGTCCGATACGTAGACCATCATTTAGCTTATAGGTGTCATTTAAGTAAGGGTCATTGATAAGGCCTTTCCAACCAACGGTCGTACGCGGCTTTTCAAAATAAACTCGCATAACAACCTCAAGCTGCTCGCCCAGTTCATCACGTAGTACTTTTAGCTTTTTACCGTACTCAACCGCGGCAGCCGGATCGTGAATAGAACACGGGCCAACGATCACGAGTAATCGATCGTCTTTTCCTTCAAGAATATTGTGAATGGCGTTACGGCAATCAAAAGTGGTCGAAGAAGCGGTTTCAGTCGCTGGGAACTTCTCTAATACTGCAACAGGTGGCAATAACTCTTTTACTCTATTTATTCTTACATCATCAGTTTGAAACATTACTTCTACTTCCTGGTTTTATTTCCGACCCCATTTTCACCAACTGAACTCATTGCAACATTGTTCACAAAGCGAGCAGCATCAAGGGCTGTGGTCATTTTCTGTCTAGCGTCTAAGTAACTTATCGGCTTAGGCGTAGACTTGCAATCAGTTTTTGCAAATAAATGCAAATAAAAACCACCCGTTAACCACCGCGCACAATGTAAAGTAAAGTTTACGAAAAAAAGTTCAAAATAATCATCAATTTTCTTATGCACCAAAAAATCTTTACTACAATGTAAGAAATATCAGAAGTTTGTGAGGTATTTTTGGGTAGTAAATGTTGATCAAGTTCAAATATATTGTTGCTTGATATGAAATGATTAGAATATTAAACTAATTTCTTATAAACGCTGGTTTTTTCTAATTTTTTGATAAAACGAAGTAGAAGTTAATATGCAATCAATACAAGGAAACATTATGAACAAAGTAGCAATTGCAGTAGCAGCAGTGGTAGCTGGTAGTAGCGCGCTTTTAAACTCTGCTCAAGCTGAAATGTACATCGGGGGCAAAGTGGGCATGACTACACTTGACGACGCTTGCTATCTAAATAGCCCTTGTGATGATGAAGCGTTCGGTGCAGGACTACATATCGGTTATGACTTTACCGATATCATCGGGCTAGAGTACGGCGTAGACTTCTTAGGCGACTATGAAGGAAACTCTAGGTCAGGGGCTAATACGATTAATACGATTGACGGCAATCTAACGGCTTTAACACTTGCACCTAAATTCAACTGGCACTTAAACGACTCTTGGAATCTATTTGCTAAGATCGGTGGTGCTTACATGATGTCTGATGACGAAACAGACTTTGTCCCAACAGGTTCTTTGGGTGCTGAATACTCGATCGATAGAAACTGGAGTGTTCGCGCTGAATACCAACGCTACCAAGATATGTCTGACGACGTGTGGGACGACATGGATGCTAACTTCTTTGGTATCGGTGTTAACTACAAATTCGCAGCAGCTCCAGTTGTTGCAGCAGTTGTAACGGAAGAAGTGATCGAGCCAGATCCAGAACCAGTGATGATGAGCAAGGTGCACAAAGAAGAGTACGGTACAGGTACGTTTGAATTCGATAGTGCTAAGTTAACAGAGTCCGTTTCTGAACGTCTGGACAACTTTGTTTCATTCTTGAACGAATATCCTCAAGCTCAAGTAGAGATTACTGGTTACACGGATAGCTCAGGCCCTGCGGCATACAACCAAAAACTGTCTGAGCGTCGTGCTCAATCTGTTGCTGATTACCTAACCGCAGCTGGCATTGGTTCAGATCGTTTGACAGTTAAAGGTATGGGTGAAGAAAACCCAGTTGCTGACAACAGCACTCGCGAAGGTCGTGAGAAAAACCGTCGCGTAGAAGTTGTGGTACCTTCATTTGAATACCAAGAGCTAGTTCAACCAGAATAAGCATCTATGATTCATGATCGATGATGTGGTAAAAATTAATGGGGTGCATTTGCACCCCATTTTGATCTCATATTAAGGGATATTGCCACTATGGTTTTGGGAAAAAGATCAACTCATTATCTTGCACCATAACGCAATCCATACCAGCTGCATGCGCCGCTCGCTTCCCCAACTCAGTATCCTCGAACACAAGACACTGTGACGCCTCCACGTCGAGTTGTTGCGCGGCCACCAAAAAGGTATCTGGAAAGGGTTTATGGTTCTCTACATCACTCGCGGTTACTACAACATCCAACTTGTCTAATAAACCTGCATGACTTAATAAGCGCATGGCACTTTCTCGTTGGCTGCCAGTCCCGACTGCAATTTTCTTATGGCCTAAATATTCCTCTAACACGATGTTCGTGCAAGGAATAACGTCACCATGAAGCTCCATAGCAGCGAATGTTTCCATTTTAAATGTCGCGACAGTTTTAGGATCTAATGAAAGCTCATGCACACGATTTAGTTCCTCAACAATTTTAAAGCTCGGCATCCCTCCTAAACTGTGAAACCACTCCTGACAAAACGGAAAATCAAAACGCTCAGCAGTTGCTTGCCAAGCTGCCAAGTGGGCTGGCATGGTATCGATTAGAGTACCATCCATATCAAATATGAATCCTTCATAGGGTCTAAAATCAATCGTGCTCATGTCTTTTCTTCTATTTGTGCATCTGTAATGTTAATTTATCAGCTCTTTCAATCGTCCTTACCGGCATTTACTTATCATGCTCAAAATTTCGAACTCCGTCACAATTCAAGAGTGGGAAATTCAATTATCCCCAATTAGAGCTCAAGGGAATGGTGGCCAGAACGTTAACAAGGTAGCGTCCGCTATACACCTGCGCTTTGATATCCGGCATTCAAGCTTACCTGACTTTTACAAAGAGCGATTACTTGCACTTTCTGATAGTCGTATAAGTAAAGATGGCGTGATCATCATCAAAGCGCAACAATTTCGGACACAAGAACAAAATAAGGAAGACGCCCTAAATCGGCTTCAAGCATTGATAAAAGCTGCCGCTTTACAGGAGAAGAAGCGTATTAAAACGAAACCAACCCGCGCTTCTCAACGCCGACGACTTGATACAAAAAACAAGCACGGAGCGAAAAAACAGCAACGTAAAAAAGTGCTGTATTAGTGCATGTCGTTTTCTCGACATGTTAGTTGAACAACGTTTGCTAGCCCTTGGAAATCTCATTGGATTTCTCTTTTTAGTTACTTATTCAGGAAACAACAATATGACTATTAGGCAAAAACTCTACTTCCTCGGAGTTATCGCCATTTTAGGCATCGTAGCCCTTTTGGGTACGTCATCCCATTTTGAAAATAAGAGCAATGACCTTAATCACGCCATCAAACTCGTTGGTGATCTAGAAATACGCTTACTAAACTTACGCAGAAATGAAAAAGATTTCCTACTACGTAGTAATGACAAATATCTAAATAAGTTTGACGCCAATGTTGACAAGTTTATAGACACAGAAAAAGAGCTTGCGAACATACTCAAGAGTAATGAATTACCTTCCAGTCAACAATTTAAGCAAGACTTGCTCGCATACCAAAGGGGCTTTCAGAATCTGGTCAGCGCTTACCAACGATACGGGCTTGATTCAAAGAGTGGACTTCTCGCTGGTTACGAACAAGCACTATTAGAAGCAAAACAACGTTCAGACCACCAGCAGTTATTGGCATTAGTCCGTTTTGACTCTGCGGTAAAAGCAGGACTATTCAATAGTGACTTGCTTGAGGGGCAATATGCTCCGGAGCTTATCAAAACAGGTAAGCAATTGGCGGCCCAAAAGCAAGTTGTTGGGGTTGCTTATGACAAAGGCCTACTCGGTGAAACTCGCGCATTATCTCATGCCGTAGAAGAGCAATTTGAAACCTTTTCCACAGCCCTTAGCTCTGCTGCCGCACAACGTGATGAACAAATTTCGACCATCAAGCAGGTCATTACAGCTCTGATCTTAGTCGTTATTTTCGCATTGATTTGGCAAATTTCACGTTCAATCAATACGCGAGTGAATAGCTTACTTGGCACCATTCGAAGTATCAGCGAAACGAACAACATGGGACTTCGATCTGATTTGAAAGGTCAAGACGAGCTATTTGATATCAGTCATCACCTCAATGACCTATTGGATAAGCTTGAGCATCTAATTAGTAGTACCCAAGAAAAATCGGCGCAACTCACTGCAAGTACCGATAATATGCATCGTGAGTTAGAAGGCGTTATGGAGCAATTCCACACTCAAACTGACCACACTGCATCAATGGCGACGGCAGTTCAGCAAATGGTTGCCACAATAGGTGAAATCTCTGAAAGCACATCAGTTGCGGTAGAAGGCGTACATCAGGCAGCGAATAATGCCGAACAAGGTCGAGGAGTTGTTGAGGCGACGGTAACCAACATCGGTCAACTAACCACGATTTTATCAAACAGCCAGCAGTCGATTGGCTCGCTGAATCAGCATGTAGATAAAATTGGTGGTGCCGTGAACATCATCCAAGAAATTGCAGAGCAAACCAACCTACTAGCTCTCAACGCAGCAATTGAAGCCGCGCGAGCAGGCGAACAAGGCCGCGGGTTTGCAGTTGTTGCCGATGAAGTACGCGCCCTAGCTAGCCGAACTCATCAATCCACAGAGGAAATCACGCGGGTCGTTGCAGATATTCAAACTCAAATGTCTACAGTTGTTGCTGATATTGATCAATGTAACGATCAAGGGCAACAAACACTTAATGCTTCTGAAAAACTGGATTCTAGCCTGCAACAGATCATCACTGACATGCATTCAATTCAAGGTAATTCGGAGCGCATAGCTTCAGCAATTGAAGAACAAGGTATCGTGATGAACCAAGTTAGCGGTTCAATCACCGAGCTAAACGCAATATCTGAGAATAACATGCAATCCGCTCAGGAATGCTTGCATGAAGTGAACTCTGTCTCTGCTCAAGCTCATGATATGGATGAAGCCGTTGCACAATTCAAAACTGCGCTAAAATAACCCTTTTTCAAAATAGAAAGCCCGAGGCAACCATTGCTTCGGGCTTTTTTTCAATTGTCACTTCGTGCTTACTGCGCACTTCGGATGTGATTATTCATTATCAAGAGGAACCAGCTTGGTGTTGCCGCCATGAACTTTCTCACGCTGTCTTTGCACCAGAGCGTAGAAGCCTGGGATCAAGAATGTACCTGCTAAAAGCACACACAATAGACCACCAATCAGCGACACGCCGAGTGAGTTTTGACTCACGTGCCCCGCGCCAGCGGCAAAGATAAGCGGGAAGATACCCAGGATAAATGACCAAGATGTCATATTCACAGCGCGGAAACGTAACGTGCCTCCTTTAACCGCTGCACTATCGATATCAGCATCTTTTTCTTCACGCTCTTGCTTGGCGAACTCCACAATCAAAATTGCGTTTTTCGCCGCCAAGGCTATGAGCAAGACAAGACCAATTTGGGCATACAAGTTAAGCGGCGTGCCAGTTAGATTCAACGCAAGGAAGGAACCTAACGTTGCTACTGGGACCACCAAAATAATAGCCAGTGGAATACTCCAACTCTCATACTGAGCCACCATAAACAAGTAAATGAATATCAAAGCCAGCGCAAACGCATAAATGGCTTGGTTGCCCGCAAGCACTTCCTGATAAGCCATACCTGTCCATTCATACGTATACCCTTGTGGAAGAACTTCAGCAGCAACGCGTTCCATTGCGGCAATCGCATCACCACTAGAGTAACCCGGTGCTGGTTGGCCTTGAATGATAGCACTGCGGTACATGTTGTAACGCCACGCCACATCAGGCTCAAACACTTGCTCGTAGCTCACTAGCGTACTTAACGGAACCATATCACCGTTCGAAGAACGAACATGGAAACGCTCTAGATCTTCCATGCTGCTACGGTGCTGGCTATCAGCTTGCATGGTTACGCGGAAGTTCTTACCAAACATGGTGAAGTCATTCACATAAAGCGAACCTAAGTTGCCTTGCAAGGTTTGGAAAATAGACGACAGCGAAATACCTAATTGCTGCGCTTTCTCACGATCGATATCAACGTAGTAGTGCGGAACATTCGCGCGGAACGTGCTAAACGTGTAGGCAATTTCAGGCGCTTGGTTAGCCGCTTGGATCATTTCTCCCATGACCATCGACAAGTCGGTACGACTTCGCCCTAGCGTGTCTTCAAGCACAAACTCAAAACCAGACGCAGCGCCCATACCTGGAACCGCCGGTGGTCCCATCGCAAAAACAACCGCTTGAGGTAACTCTGTCGCCGCTCGCCCGTTAATACGTGCCGCGATAGCATTAGCAGAGTGCTCTCCTTGCAGCGAGTTACGAGTATCCCAATCATGCAATTTGATAAATACAGAAGCACCGTTTGATGCTGCTGCGCCTGTCATAAACGAGTAACCGTTCGCAACCGTCACACCATCCACACCAGGTTCTTCACCGATCATTTTCATTAAATCATTGGTGACTTCTTCAGTACGTGATAAAGAGGCTGAATCTGGTAGCTGTACGTTAACCAGCAAAATGCCTTTATCTTCTTGAGGAACAAACGCTGTAGAGGTAGTTTTCGCAAAGAAAGTGACCGCTGCGATAGCAACTATAAAGAACGTCACGAGCAGTAAAGACTTCTTCACCAAGAAACCAGCGATCTGGCCATAACGCGTAGTGATGCGCTCTAAGCCTCGGTTGAAAGCCTGGAACCAGTTAGCGGTATTGCCCCCACCCTGCTTCAATACCAGAGAACAAAGTGCTGGAGACAGCGTCAATGCATTGATGGATGAAATCACAACCGAAATACAGATGGTCAAAGCGAACTGGCGATACATGATACCGGTGATACCTGGCAGCATGGCGACGGGTATGAATACCGCAAGTAGAACCAAGGTCGACGTGATGATTGGGCCCGTTACTTCTTTCATCGCTAGCAACGTCGCTTTACGCGGTGAGATGGTTGGGTCTTTCGCCATGGTAGTATCGACGTTTTCGATAACCAGAATCGCATCGTCCACCACGATACCAATCGCAAGGATCAAGCCAAACAAAGTAACCGTATTAATGGTGAAGCCCGTTGCCTGCATGATGGCAAACGTACCAATCAGAGAAACGGGGATCGCGACAACAGGAATCAACGTTGCACGCGCACTACCCAAGAACAAGTAAGTTACAGCAATCACCAATAGAATCGCTTCAATCAGTGTTTTTACTACCCCTTTGATCGATTCAGATACGAACACGGTTGTATCGTAGCTGGTCTCGTATTCCATTCCCTCTGGGAAGTTTTTGCTCAAGCCTTCAAGGAGCTCCATGACGGCCTGACCACTTTCTAACGCATTCGCATCCGATTGAAGAGACAACGCAACGATTGACGCGTCCTGGCCACGGAACTTACCGTTACCATCGTAGAACTTTTTGCCTAGTTCAACGCGAGCAACATCTTTCAGATAAACCGTAGAGCCATTGGGATTAGCTCGAAGGACTACGTTCTCAAACTCATTCACGCTTTCCAAGCGACCTTTGGTCACAAGGTTAAACTGAACTTCTTGCGGATTGTTGTATGGTGCTGCACCTACACGCCCTGCCGCAACTTGAACGTTCTGTTCAGCCAAAGCGGCGTATACGTCTGACGTGGTTAGCTTAAGGTTGGCCATTTTTTCAGGATCTAACCAAACACGCATTGCGTATTCGCCACCACCAATCACGTTAACTTCACTGATACCTTTCGCACGAGCCAACTGATCTTTTACATTCAAGTTAATGTAGTTAATCAAGAACTGATCATCGTATTTGCCATCAGGTGAATAGAAGTTAAGTACCATCAGCAAGTCAGGTGAACGCTTTTTCACCGTCACACCAACCATGCGAACTTCTTGAGGCAGTTTTGACTCAATCTGTGACACGCGGTTTTGCACGTTAACTTGCGCCATATCTGGATCGGTGCCGACATCAAACGTGACGTTTAGGCTGTAAGAGCCATCGTTCGCGCTCTTTGAAGACATGTATATCATATCCTCAACGCCGTTGACTGAGGTCTCTATGGGGTCAGCAATGGCCTGCTCGACAACTTCCGCACTCGCACCGGTGTAGTATGCCGAAACGCTGACTGATGGCGGACTTATCTGTGGGTACTCCGCCACTGGCAAAATCGCCAGTGAGATCGCGCCGGCTAGCGTTAATATGATCGAAATAACCAGCGCGAATTTAGGTCTCTGAATAAAGAAACGACTTAACATAGTGCCCCCCTACTGCTTATCTTCAGCAGGTGCTTGAAGGCGCACTTCTACACCATTACGCACACGTTGTAGGCCTTGTGTAATAACTGTATCTTCCTGATCGAGCCCTTCTCGAATGATAATACCTTGTTCAACCTGAGGGCCAAGCTCTACGTTACGACGCTCTGCGACATTTCCCTCAGCCATCACCATCACAAAGTCACCTTCTAAGTCAGTCTGAACGGCACGTCGTGGAATAACAATAACGTCCTTCGTATTCTTATCTCTTAAGTTCACTTTGATGTGCTGACCCGGAAGTAACTTCTGCTCTGGGTTTGGCACTAGCGCACGCATTGCAATCGTACCCGTTTTGGTGTCAATACGATTACCTAAGAAATCGAGCTTACCCAGATGCTCAAAAAACTGACCATTTTCCAGCTCAAGCTGAACTTCAACGCGGTTTGATTCTGCTGAGCCGTCGCCTTTGACTTGATCCATACCCATGGCTAAACGCTCGCGCTCACTCACACTAAATGAAGTATGCACTGGGTCTAAGCTCACCAATGTCGTCAGCACGCCAGATGATGGAGAAACCAGATCACCCGTACTCACTTTGGTATCACTAATACGTCCGCTAAAAGGTGCTCGGATTTGAGTATAGGAAAGGTTAACTTCAGCAAGTTTAAGTTGAGCATTTGCCGCTTCTAGCTCTGCTCTCGCACCAAGAAGTGCCGCTGTTAAAGCATCAAACTCAGATTGAGAGATACTACCGCGAGGCAACAAGTTTTTACCTCGAGTATGATCTAATTCGGCTTTTTTTAGCGCCGCTTTAGCTTGTGCAAGTGCGGCTTTAGCACTCGCGACTTGGGCTTCAAAAGAAGATGGCTCGATAGAGTAAAGGAGCTGCCCTTTTTCTACCATTTGCCCCTCTTCAAAGTGACGAGCTTTTAAGTAGCCAGAAATCTGCGCGGTAATATTGGTATCTTCTACTGCTTCAATGCGACCGATATAAGACTTGCTCGGTTGGTAGTCGATAACCGTGACATCCTGAGTCACTACGAGAGGCGCTTGACCTTTCGTTTGGGCATTATTAGCTTCCCCGCATCCAGCGAGGATTGCTGTAGCCGCCATTAGTGCGACAAGTGGTTTCTTTTGCATGTATTTACCGTCTTTATAGAACAGGATATTGTTGAATTCCTATCAACCTTACTCCTTGCTGCCACTGAAAACTTCACTGAAAAGCGCCCAAGGTGTTTCTAAATGTAAACATGAGAAACAAAAGGAAAATAAAGTAATTTAGTTAACAGTGGTATTCAATGAGCAATATACATACAACTCAATCATAACTATTTAATATACGCCTTAGGAGATCGCGAGTTTTAATTTGAGTTTGGAAACACTAACGGGAGTATTGTATTCGGGCGTAAAGTGAGATTCAGTGCTCAAGATAAGAACGTTTTATGGCTAAAAAGGTAAAAAGTGACGCCTTCATACTCAAGACCCCGATTTTGACTATTTTTTTAATATAAATGGGTTATCATTCAATTAATTCAACGCCTTCGACAGAGAGGATGACTATGATTTCTAAATGGGCGAAACGCTTTTACCAGATGGCAGAACTAGTGGCATCTTGGAGTAAGGACCCATCAACACAAGTCGGTGCCGTTATTACTAAACAGAATCGCATTGTATCTGTTGGATTTAATGGCTATCCGCATGGTGTTTCTGACAGTGTCGACACCGATGAGCGCGAGTTGAAATACCTTAAAACACTGCACGCGGAAGAGAACGCAATTTTGTTCTCAAAACGTGACTTAGACGGATGTGATATTTGGGTAACGCATTTTCCTTGCCCTAACTGCGCGGCAAAGATCATTCAAACAGGGATCTCACACGTACACTGCCCTGAGCAGTCTGAAGACTTTTTATCTCGCTGGGGAGATAAAATCCAAGTCAGTCAAGATATGTTCGATCAAGCGGGTGTGAAAGTCGACTGGTTACCACTAGAAGACATTGAAATTGAAGACAAAGACGTGCGCTAGTATTCCATCTTAATATTTAAATAGCCCAGGAAGATCTGGGCTATTTTGTTATTAAATCTGCAAGAGGTCTCGACGTAGTCTTTTAACTGTGTTTTTTCGCTGTAAGCTCAGCAATTTTGACGATAACGAGTACTGATTTTTCCATCATTTCAACAGAAATAAACTCATGAATTCCGTGGAAGTTAAAACCGCCGGTGAAGATATTCGGGCACGGCAAACCCATAAAAGATAAACGAGCACCATCTGTACCACCACGAATAGGTTTTATAATCGGTTCCACATCACACGCTTCCATCGCTTGCTTTGCCAGCTCAATGATATGAGGGTAAGGCTCAACCATTTCTCTCATATTGTAATAGCTGTCTTTTATTTTTAGCTCTACAGAACCATGGCGTAAACCCGTGTTCATTTCATCGACGAGTTTCTGCATAAAGGCTTTTCGATCCTCAAGTCTTTGACGGTCAAAGTCTCTAATAATGTAACCTAGCTCGCTTCGTGCAACGCCCATTTCTGCCGATTTTAGATGGAAGAACCCTTCGTAACCTTCGGTTGTTTCCGGAGTTTGATCTTGGGGCATTTGAACTTGAAATTTCGCAGCCAAGTTCATCGCATTGACCATTTTGCCTTTTGCAGTACCTGGATGAACGCTAACACCATGAAAAATTACATCAGCGTTTGCTGCATTAAAGTTTTCGTATTCCAACTCACCTTGCGGGCCACCATCTATAGTGTATGCCCATTTCGCGCCAAATTTTTTAACATTAAACAAATCTGCACCACGACCGATTTCTTCATCCGGAGTAAAACCGATACAAATGTCGCCGTGTGGAATGTCTGGGTTTTCCAGTAGCAGAGCTACCGCGGAAAGAATCTCTGCGATACCGGCTTTGTTATCCGCGCCAAGTAATGTAGTGCCATCGGTAGTAATAAGATTGTGGCCATGTAGGTGATGTAAATCGGGGTATTGCACGGGAGATAACACTTCATCCCCCAACCCTAATGCAATATCGCCACCTTGGTAATCTTCGATGAATTGCGGCTTTACGTTTTTGCCAGATGCATCCGGCGCGGTATCCATATGGGCAATGAAGCCGATAGGAGGAACCTCATAGTCAATATTGGCTGGCAGTTTAGCCATCAAATAGCCATTTTTATCCAAAGTCACGTCACTTAAACCAAGCTCGATCATCTCTTTTTTAAGTAACTCAGCAAACACAAGCTGACCAGGTGAACTTGGGCAAAGCGTCACATGTGGATTGGATTGGGTATCAAACGTGACGTATCGAAGAAATCTTTCAACTAAATGTTTCATATTTATTCTCATTGTTTTGTACGATGAGGCCTTATCACGCATTGATAAGCTGACGTTGCCTCATCAAACCTCACGCTATGTTACGCTCTTAGTTCAATAAGAATTTGCTTTGAATCATTTTTTGATAAGAAAGGCTTTTGCGCTTTGCTTTCGCTCATTGAAGCATGAATTTAATCTAAAAGTTCCTCTGCCAGTACTCGCCACTCTTTAACCTTTTCACGAAAATGACGCCATTGCTTATCGGTCATCGAACGAGAAACATCTAATGTCAGTTGATCAACCAATGCAAAGTTAGAGTCAATATTCAGAGAAAGCTGCTCACTATAATAACTCTCTGGCTCGAACAAGAGTCGCATAAATATATCTTGATAAGTCACAACATTAGATTTGTTGTCGAACAAGTATTCGAGCTCTTGATATACCGTGGCTCGATAATCTCT
This sequence comes from Vibrio sp. 1159, assembly GCF_033340395.1. Classification (NCBI taxonomy): domain Bacteria; kingdom Pseudomonadati; phylum Pseudomonadota; class Gammaproteobacteria; order Vibrionales; family Vibrionaceae; genus Vibrio; species Vibrio sp. 1159. Next base: position 105,456 of record NZ_JAWOWL010000002.1, read on the forward strand.
CCATAAAGGGCTGTTTAAAATAACTTGCTGAGAAAATGTTTGAGCTAATTGACGCTGATTTCCTGATAGATTCCCTAGCCATTCTTCCATCCACTCTTCAGTGTTATCCAGAATAATTTCACGCACTTCGTCTTCTGTCTTATCGGCATATTTTGCGTTTCGCTCTTGATAGTGTTCTTGTACATTACTCAAAAACTCGCGTTCTTGCTCTTTCGTTAATTGCAAACTTAACGCAAAAAGATCTGGTGCTGCTTTGCTGACCACTCTATCGTAATGCGATCGCATTCTATCTCGATTTTTTTGTAAGTAATTTAAGGTGATATCGCTCGCTTTTAATCTCTCAAGGTCTTTTAAATGTTCGATATATAATGGTAACTCCTCTTTCTTGTGCCAGTCTGCCAACAGTAATAAGCGCTCTTCCACTAGGACTTCTTGTTCCCCTTGCAACGAGATATAGTCCTCTAAGTAATCGAGCACGAACCAATCGATATTGCTGTATAAAAACTTTTTCGCACAACCGGCAAGCAGAAATACGAAACAAAATAGAAGGCCATAACGAAGCGCCTTATTAGATACATCCTTTAATTTAGTCACTTATTCGTATTCCCTTTTCTGTTGATTAAGTTCTATACTCAACCTGTATCACTTAGTATTGCGGCAAACTTACACCAGTGTGACAAATATTGATTGCCACCTTAATAATATATAGAGTTTGAAATTAACTTTTTGATCACAGCTATCCGCAAAAAAGTGAGTTAGAGCGCAATTATCGGCTAAAAAACGTACCGAACGACGCTCCCTATAACGGCATATAATTTGCATGGATGTTTTTTGGATGGTTTATGGAGGCGAAGTATGGCAGCCGCTGAGCAACTTGATACCAGTGTAGAATATGAGATTCGATATTTTGAACAGGGGAAAATGCACTGCATGAGAGTCATTGCTGAAAGCAAAAAAGTGGCTTATCAGTACTATTTGGAGTGTGGTAAGCACAACAGTGACTTGTACTCTATTCGCCCAGACAAGTAAAAAAACCGCCTAACAGGCGGTTTTTTTATTCGTCAGAATCAATATAACTGGTTGATTTTATTTATTATTACAGATTCAAATCCAACAATGTTATTTGATGTCGCCAAAGCGCTCAAGATAAAGGACGGTTGCTGCAGTACGAGAAGGAACTTGTAGCTTTTTAAGTAAACTCTTCATATGTACTTTAACCGTAGACTCAGAGATAAAAAGACGATCGGCAATTTGCTTGTTGCGGAAACCTCTTGCCACCTCTCTTAAGATCTGCGATTCACGATCGGTCAGTGTATCAAACACGTCCTCTTGCTCTGAACGTTCACTCAAATACTTAGAAACTTCTTGGCTGTATGCCTTGTCCCCTTGGTGCGCTTGTTTTAGCAACTCAACCAACTCATCGGGCTCAGTGTCTTTCAATAAATAGCCATCGGCACCACTTCGAACTATTGCTTCTATATCTGCTGGGCTATCCGAAACGGTTAGAATGACAATTCTGGCTTCACAGCCATCTGCACGCAGTGCTTGCAAAGTATCAAGGCCAGACATGCCTTTCATATTAAGATCAAGAAGTACAAGATCCAGTTCCAGCTCATGCGCTTTCGCTACTGCATCCGCGCCATTACTTGCTTCTGCAATGACCTCAAACTCAGGCTCAAAGCTTAAAAGCTGGTGGATACCTCTTCGCATGAGTGGATGATCATCCACCAGCATTACTTTACACACTGTCACTGTTTACTTCCTTACTATGTTGGAATTCTAATTTTACGGTACAACCTTTGTTTATCGATGCTTCGATGTGAAGATCGGCATGCAGTCTAGCGGCCCGCTCTTGCATGATACTCATACCGTAATGATTTAATTTTTCGTCTTGATGTTCAAAGCCTATTCCATCGTCGCTAACGGTTACTGTGACTTTTCCATCATTATCGAGACATTGAATGTGAATATTATCTGCTTGCGCATGTTTGATAGCATTAATTGCCGCTTCTCTTATCAACTGTAGTAAATGAACCTGCTGATGTGCATCCAGTTCAGTTGATGAAAGTCTATTTTTTAGCGTAATGTCCGCAGCAGTTTGTTCACTGAGCGTTTCAACCATGTCTTGCAATGCTTGGCCAAAACTGCCCTCTTTAATCGTAAGACGAAACGTCGTCAGTAACTCGCGTAACTGCGTATAAGCGGCAGATAAGCCCGTATCTAGCTCGGCAATAACTTGATTAGCCTGCGCGATCGCCTTTTCGTCAGGCAAGTTCTTTACGCTTCTCTTCAACAAAGCGACCTGAATTTTTAAGTAAGAGAGTGCTTGAGCCAATGAATCATGCAACTCCCGAGCAATAGTGGCTCGCTCTTCCATCAGCAGAATTTGTTCTGCTTGGCGCTGCGCCCGATTGTAATACACGGCGCGTGATAAAATCTGCACGAAGTTGTCAATAAGAGCCTCGTTCGGACAAGGTAACCCTGCTTTCCAATATAAATAGCCCAAGTGCTCGCCATCTAGCATCAGGGCTTTACCGTGGCAATCTTCATCACAATCTTGGCAGCATTCTTCTCCTTCCATCAATATCCAGCTCGGTTCTCCCAGCTGCTCGATTTCAAGTTTGACCGCTTTAATGCCCTCAAGACTGACGATATGCTGCAAAATCGCCTGGAAATTGTCTTGATTAATACGCGACGCCGTGAGTTCTTTTGACGAGTCATACAGCACCTCTAAAGACTGGTTGGCATGCTGCAATTTACGTGTTTTCTCATCAACCGCTTGTTCTAATCCTCGGTACAACTTACCAAGGTCTGTCGCCATCCGGTTAAAGGTTCGAGTCAGTATTCCCATTTCATTGTCGCTAGATACATTGAGCGATATATTGAATGAGCGATTTTTAATTTGCTCGCTAGCAAAAACTAAGGCACGCAGAGGCCGAACAACTTCGAGGCGCACAAAATGAACGACAAACATACTGACACAAAGGATGCCACCCAACCCTAACCCGCCGATCCAGGCTAAGTTAATCAGTTTTTGCTCCGAAAAGCTTTGCAGCTTAAATACAAACTCATCGATTTGTTCAACAAAACCGGCCACTAGGAGTTGATATTCTGCCGGGTTGTCTCCTCTCAGCACCGCCTTGAGTTCATGCCATCTGATAATAAGACGGTAGTAATCGTGAGTGATGTCTTCAGGCACAGACCAATGCTGAAGCGCTTTCATTGAAGGTGAATATATCGAATGTTCAAATGCGTCAATATGTGAAGAATAGTCAACAGATTTAACCTGAATATCATTCGCCAGACGGTAGCTTTGCATTCGCATCGAGCCAGCAACATTGACGGCTTCAGCATCGTTCAAACTGGACGCTAACGTAAAAATCGCAAAACCAGTCGTAGCGACTGAGAGCAGCAAAATAAGAAGCATCGCGGACGCAATCGTGCGCGTCACTGACTTTTTCACATTTTTAAACAATCTGAGTTCCTCGCCCATTAACAATCCTATTTGTACGTGCAATGAACCCATTACCTTTCAACTTTATCAATATGTGATCACCTGCGACGGAATTTATTGATCCAAAACAATATTGCATACCATTTACCCCCTAAGAGGTATTTATACAAATATGTCAAAAACTACAATTTCGTTAGTTTAAATGACAGTTTATTAATGAAAATTGTGGACTATGCTTAGTTTGGGTTCCAAGTTTCGAGGTGACTAAGTGGTAGACCTTTCCAGAAGAAGACTCTTTGCAAGAAAAGCGCACCCCGACAACGCCGTACGTTTGCCTTGGTTAACTAAACCGCAACAGTTTACGGACGATTGCACTCGCTGCGGTAAATGCATTGAGGCCTGTGAAACAAAGATTATAACCAAAAGTGATGGCGGATTCCCCTCGGTCGATTTTTCCATCGATGAATGCACATTTTGCTATCAATGTGCAAACGCCTGTCCTGAGCCCCTTTTCTTGCCAAAAACAGAACAACCTTGGCAAGCAAAAGCAAGTATCAACGATAACTGCTTAGCAAAACAAAATGTCGAATGCCGAAGCTGTGGGGATATGTGCGACCCGATGGCAATTCAGTTCAAATTAGAACTGGGGAAAGTAGCACAACCCAATTTAGACCTTGATGAGTGTAACGGCTGCGGCGCCTGTGTTTCAGTGTGCCCGACTTCATCCATCAATGTGAGCAATATAACAGCCTAAGCCGAATGTCGTCGGCCAAAGGCAATAAAAATAAATGAGAGAGCTATATGTCACTAAATGAAGTGCATATTTCAAGTTTGGTAGTACATGTGCTGCCGGAACATTTGGACGAAATCAAACAAAAGATAGAAGCACACGAAAATGCGGAAATCTATGGTGACAGTCCTGAAGGCAAGATTATCGTCGTACTTGAAACTGAGAACCAAGGTTTCATCACAGACACTATCGATGCCATTAACAATTTACCGAACGTCTTAAGCACGGTATTGGTTTATCACCAAATCGAAACTGGGCTTGAAGAAACGGATGAAGAAGACACTGGAACACAACATTCCCAAATCGAGGGTGAAGTATGAAAATGACAAGACGTGCGTTTGTGAAAGCAAACGCGGCTGCATCAGCTGCTGCTGTCGCAGGTGTGACACTACCAGCATCTGCAGCCAACCTGATTGCAAGCTCTGATCAAACCAAAATCACATGGGACAAAGCACCTTGTCGTTTCTGTGGTACAGGCTGTTCTGTTCTTGTTGGCACTCAAAACGGCAAAGTGGTAGCAACACAGGGTGACCCAGAAGCACCAGTAAACAAAGGTCTGAACTGCATCAAAGGTTACTTCCTTTCTAAGATCATGTACGGTCAAGACCGTCTAACTCAACCGATGCTACGAATGAAAGATGGCAAATTCCACAAAGATGGTGAATTTACACCTATCTCTTGGGATGACGCTTTCGACATCATGGCTGAGAAATGGAAAGCTTCCCTCGAGAAAAAAGGCCCAACAAGCGTAGGTATGTTTGGCTCAGGCCAATGGACAGTAATGGAAGGCTACGCTGCGTCAAAGTTAATGAAAGCAGGCTTCCGATCAAACAACATTGATCCAAACGCTCGTCACTGTATGGCTTCTGCCGTTGTAGGTTTCATGCGCGCATTCGGTATCGATGAGCCAATGGGTTGTTACGATGACTTTGAGAACGCAGACGCTTTCGTTCTTTGGGGCTCAAACATGGCAGAGATGCACCCGGTTCTATGGACTCGCATTACTGACCGCCGCCTAAGCCACCCTCACGTTAAAGTGAACGTGCTTTCTACTTACTACCATCGTTCATTTGAGTTGGCAGACCACGGCTACATTTTCAATCCTCAGTCTGACCTTGCAATTGCTAACTTCATCGCAAACTACATCATCGAAAACGATGCAGTAAACTGGGACTTCGTGAACAAACACACGAACTTCACTCAAGCAGACACTGACATCGGCTACGGTCTACGTGACGATGATCCGCTACAAAAAGCAGCGAAGAACCCGAACTCTGGCAAACTCACTTCTATCTCATTCGAAGAGTACAAGAAATCAGTAGCGCCATACACAGTAGAGAAAGCATCTGAAATCTCTGGTGTTGAGAAAGAGAAGCTTATCGAGCTTGCGAAGCAATACGCGGATCCAAACACGAAAGTGATGTCTCTATGGACGATGGGTATGAACCAGCATACTCGTGGTGTATGGATGAATAACTTGGTTTACAACATCCACCTACTAACCGGTAAGATCTCGACTCCGGGGAACAGCCCATTCTCACTAACGGGCCAACCATCAGCATGTGGTACCGCTCGTGAGGTTGGTACGTTTGCTCACCGCCTACCAGCGGACATGGTGGTTGCTAACCCTAAACACCGTAAGATTGCAGAAGACATCTGGAAACTGCCAGAAGGTACGATTCCACCAAAACCTGGCTTCCACGCCGTATTGCAAGACCGTATGCTGAATGACGGCGTTCTGAACTGTTACTGGGTTCAATGTAACAACAACATGCAAGCCGGTCCAAACATCAACACAGAGCGTCTTCCAGGTTACCGCAACCCAGAAAACTTCATCGTTGTGTCTGACCCATACCCGACAGCAACAGCACAAGCAGCAGACCTTATTCTTCCTACCGCAATGTGGATTGAAAAAGAAGGTGCTTACGGTAACGCAGAGCGTCGTACCCAAGCTTGGTACCAACAAGTGGGCACAGTCGGTCAAGCAAAATCCGACCTTTGGCAGCTAATGGAGTTCTCGAAACGCTTCAAAATGGAAGAAGTGTGGCCTGAAGAGCTTCTAGCGAAAGCGCCTCAATACCGTGGTAAAACAATGTACGACGTACTTTACCGCAATGGTAACGTCGACAAATTCCCTATCGAAGAAGCTCGTGAACTGAATGACGATGCTCACCACTTCGGTTTCTATGTTCAAAAAGGTCTGTTTGAGGAATACGCAACATTTGGCCGTGGTCACGGGCATGATTTGGCTCCATACGACCGCTACCACCAAGTACGTGGTCTACGTTGGCCTGTTGTTGATGGTAAAGAAACACAGTGGCGCTTTAAAGAAGGTTCAGACCCATACGCGAAAGAAGGTTCTGGTTGGGACTTCTACGGCAATGCTGACGGCAAAGCGAAGATCATTTCCGCGCCATACGAAGCGCCACCAGAAGTACCGAACGATGAATTTGATATGTGGTTATGTACTGGTCGTGTTCTTGAACATTGGCACACAGGCACCATGACTCGTCGTGTACCTGAATTATACAAAGCAGTACCAGACGCAGTGTGTTACATGCACCCAGAAGACGCAAAAGCACGCAATGTTCGTCGTGGTGAAGAAGTACTCATGGCAAACAAACGCGGTGAAGTACGCGTTCGTGTTGAAACTCGCGGTCGTAACCGTCCGCCAAAAGGCTTGGTATTCGTACCGTTCTTTGATGCACGTATTTTGATTAACAAGCTTATCCTAGATGCGACTGATCCACTGTCTAAACAGACAGACTTTAAGAAGTGCCCAGTCAAAATCACTAAGATTGCTTAACCTTCAGATACTGAATGCTACGGCCGTCATTATGGCGGCCTAATAAAGAATTTAAGCCATAAAGGCGGAGATGAAATGATGAAAAAATTACTTGTCGCAGTTTTATCTGTAGGTGCGTTAGTGACAGGCATTGCGCAAGCTGAGTTGGATAATCCAGGTGGTATTGGAGGTCTAGAATCTTTACGTGGAATGTCTCAATTGGAAGATACGCGTCCAGCAGACGAGTTCAAAGACTTCCCTAAAGATCAAATTGTTGAAGACAGCTATGTTTATCAACCACCGTTGATCCCACACAGCATTCGTCACTACGAAATTTCGTTAAATGCTAACAAGTGTCTTGCATGCCATAGCTGGAAAAATGCAAAAGAGTCAGGTGCGACTAAAATTAGCGTAACGCACTATGTAAACAGAGAAGATGCGGTACTGGCAGATATGTCTCCTCGTCGTTACTTCTGTTTGCAATGTCACGTTCCACAAACGGATGCAAAACCACTAGTGGAAAACGAGTTTAAGGCAGTCGATTCGCTTCAGTAATTGAAACGCGAGTACTAAGAGGTTACTTATGAAAATACTTAAAGCGTTTTGGAAGAGACTGTCGAGCCCGAGTAAAGCTGCCGCTGGTGTGGTTTTATTTCTAGGCTTCGCTGGTGGCCTTCTATTTTGGGGCGCATTCAACACAGGTATGGAAGCAACCAACACAGAAGAATTCTGTTCTGGCTGTCACGCGCCGATCGTTGCTGAAATTCAAGAAACAATTCACTACTCCAACCGATCTGGTGTTCGTGCGATTTGTTCAGACTGTCACGTTCCTCATGAATGGACGGATAAGATCGTTCGTAAAGTACAGGCATCTAAAGAGCTATTTGCACACTTCGTAACGAAGACGATCGATACGCCAGAGAAGTTCCAAGAGCGTCGTGGACACCTCGCAGAGCGAGAGTGGGCACGTATGAAAAAGAATGACTCTCTTGAATGTCGTAACTGTCATGAGTTTGATTTCATGGATTACTCTCAGCAAGGATCACGTGCGGCAGAACAGCACTCCACCGCTCTAGCTTCAGGCGAGAAAACATGTGTAGACTGTCACAAAGGTATTGCGCACAAACTACCCGACATGAGCGGCGTTGAAGGCTGGCACTAAGGAGACTTACCATGAGTACATTAGAATCTGTAATTTGGCATATCCTTGGCTACAGTGCTATGCCAGTGATTATTCTTTCCGGCTTTGTGGCGGTAGCAGCAATCTCTCTCTGGCTGCTGTCATTTGGTAAGGATAAAGAGGTGTAACGTAACGCATCTCTACTCGTCAACTAGCCTATTTGTTGACACTTAGCGCCGAGCAAATGCTCGGCGCTTTTTATTTATTACTCAATGGTACTTGCCAACAATAAACAAGCAATCATACATAAAAAAAGCGACCATAAAGGCCGCTAAGATTTACTGCTATAGGGAGTTGTTTAAGATTCTTTCACTGGCAGAACCTGTTTGACGTATTGTCCTGGCGCTTCATCAATAACCGGATGGTTTTCTGAGCCAATAGGGAAAGGCTCAACTTGCTCTTTAGGGTTGAATTGGAGTAACCACTCGTTCCAGTGTGTCCACCACGATCCCTCTTTGTGTTCCGCGTTATTCAACCACTCATCAGCAGAGTCATCCAAATTATCGTTCAACCAATAACCATACTTATTTCTAGCTGGAGGGTTCACGATGCCCGCAATATGACCAGACTCACCGAGGACAAACGTTTTGTTACCACCCGTGTTCAGCGCACCACGGTAAGTTCCCTGCCATAACGCAATGTGGTCTTCTTTCGTTGACACAAAATAGCTAGGAATTTTGATCTTATTTAGATCAATCCATACTCCACCAATTTTGACGCCTTTATCTTGCACCAGCTTGTTCTCTAAATAGAGCTCGCGAAGCAAGAAATTGTGAGATGCAGCGCTGACGTTGGTGCTATCGCTATTCCAGTACAACAAGTCGAAATCAACCGGACTGTTACCCTTCAAGTAATTGTCGACGTAGTAGTTCCAGTACAAGCTGTTTTCACGCAGTAAACTAAACGTCACGCTTAAGGAACGGCCGTCCATATACCCTTTTGCGTTATTTTGCGCTTCAATTGCACTAACAATGGTGTCATTGATATACGCGCCGACTTCACCTGGTTGAGAGAAGTCGAGCAACGTGGTGAAGAAAGTGGCAGACTTAATGCGCTTCTTCATACGTTTTGCAGCGTAGTAGGCAACCGTGCTTGCTAAAACAGTACCACCGATACAATAACCAGCAGCATTGATTTGCTCTTGTCCTGTTATATCTTCAATTGCAGCGACGGCTTTCACTACGCCTTCTGTCACGTAGTCACCAAACTCTATGTGCGCTTGTGCCTTGCCTGGATTGCGCCAAGACATCATAAATACACTATGCCCCTGCTCTAACAACCATCGAACCATTGAGTTCTTTGCTGTTAAATCAAGGATGTAGTATTTATTGATGAAAGGTGGGACGATGAGCAGCGGCGTCGCATTCACTTTCTCTGTTAGAGGTCGATATTGAATCAACTCAAACAATTCGTTTTGAAAAACCACATTGCCCTGTGTCGTCGCAACGTCATCGCCCACGCGGAATGCATTGTTATTCGTCATACGAATTTTTAAAATGTCTGCGCTCGACTCAACGTCTTCTTTCAACTGCTCTAAGCCTGCCAGTAAGTTTTGACCGTTTTGCTCAAGTGTCAGCTTCAAAAGCTCTGGGTTAGTGGCGATGAAGTTGGAAGGAGAAAGGGCGTTAATGGCTTGGCGAGAGAAAAAAATAATACGTTCTTTCGTCTTTTCATCTAAGCCTTCCAAAGACTCGATGGTGTCCAGATAGGTCTTACTAAATAAAAGGTAGGATTGTTTGATGAAGCTATACATGGCTTCATTTTGCCACGCTTCGTTTGAGAAACGCTTATCCCCTTTTTCAGCTTCGACGATTTGTGCTTGGTTCCCTGCCAATGCAACATTCTGCCAAATTTGCAGCTGCTGTTCCCACCACTGTGCTTGCAGCTTTAAAATCGCAGCAGGCTGATTCGCAGCTTGTTCGAACAGTTTGGCAGTATCCTCAAAGTTCACTTCTTGCATGGCCTTGTTTAAAGGAGAGTTCACGACTGCCTTGTTCACTTCGAAATCATGCCACCACTGATGATTGGTTTCCTGAAGCTTCACAAGATAGTCCGAAAAGAAGTGTTGAAACATAGTCTTACTCCTATATTCGGAAAAAACAACGCCGCCCAAATCTAGGGGCGGCGAGAATCGGACAAATTACGCTGGAGTAACAGTCTTTAGATTTTCCGAAGTCATTTTCTCAACGTCTTCTTTGAACTCTTTTGCAATCGCTTGAAGCTTGTTGCTGTCATCCATCATTTGTTGAGAAAGTTTAGTAAGTACGCTTAGTTGCTGACTGTTGAAAGCAGTCAATGACGTTACGTCTTTGATTTCTGTCGCTGCTTTCATCTGGTTTAGACCCACTTCACTGTATGTGCGAATGGCGTTCAATTGAAGCTCGGTCAACACTTCTACGTTTTTTGTCACTAGCTTGTTGAACTTCAAGTAAGGTTCTAGATTTTTTTCAGTTTGATCGCTAAATGTTTTGAAGAAATCTGTGTACATGGTTTGTCTCCTAGAGAAAGAATTAAAAATGTCCGTTTAAATAATTACTTAACTGTCTTTACAACCACAGCCGTGCCCATGCCGCCGCCCACACAAAGTGAAGCAACGCCATATTGACCATTTTGCTTATGAAGCTCGTGAACCAGCGTGACTAAGATTCGGTTGCCAGAAGCACCAAGCGGGTGTCCTAGCGCGATAGCACCACCGTTAAAGTTCGCTTTGTCTTGAATCGCGTTAACTGGAACTTGGTTTGTTTCCGCCAACTGATGAATCACGCCAAGTGCTTGCGCTGCAAATGCTTCGTTTAACTCGTAAACGTCGATGTCGTGTACACTGAGTTCCGCTTTTGCGAGTGCTTTATTGACCGACTCAACAGGACCTAGGCCCATGATCTTCGGATCAAGACCCGATTGCGCGTAGCTTACGATCTCAGCAAGCGGCGTTAATCCATGCGCTTTAACTGCGCTTTCAGACGCCACGATAATCGCACTCGCGCCATCGTTAATACCTGATGCATTACCCGCAGTCACAGTGCCTTCGCGGTCAAAAGCAGGACGTAGCTTGCTTAAGGCTTCCATTGTCGCGTTCGCTTTTGGGTATTCATCCGTATCAAACATCACGGTTTCACGGCGTTGCTTTACTTCCACTGGCACAATTTCGTCTTGAAATTTGCCAGCTTCGATAGCGGCTACCGCTTTCTGTTGGCTAGACAGCGCGTATTCGTCTTGCTGCTGGCGAGTTAAGCCGATTTGTTTTGCTACGTTTTCTGCCGTCACACCCATGTGATATTGGTTGTAAACATCGGTTAAACCGTCCGCTACGAGCAGATCTTTTAGCTCCAGATTGCCCATTTTGTTGCCATCACGAATGCTGCTTGGTGCGGCAAACGGAATCTGAGACATGACTTCAACACCCGCTGCAACAACGATCTCAGCATCGCCACTACGGATATGGGACACGGCATCCATGACCGTTTTCATGCCACTACCGCAAACCATGTTTACGCCATATGCAGGAACAGATTCAGGAATCCCCGCAAACAGTGCCGCTTGGCGGCCAACACCCATTCCTTGACCTGCACCAACAACGTTGCCAACAATCACTTCGTCAACCTTGTCGCCAGGCAACTTTGCCGCTTCCAACGCGCCTTTAATCGCTACTGCTGCCAGATCGCCAGCAGAAGTATTTTTCAGGCTGCCACCAAAAGCACCAATTGGAGTACGCTTCGCCGCTACGATAAATACTTTTTCCATCATCTTCTCTCCTTAGTGCATGTATAGGCCGCCGTTCACCGACAAAGTCTCTCCGGTGATGTAGGCGCCCGCATCGCTGACCAAGAAGCTCACTGATGCTGCAATTTCCTCTGGTGTCGCAAGACGTTTCATTGGAATTTGGTTCGTAATGGATTCCAGCACTTCTGGCTTCATTTGCTCAACCATTGGCGTACCCGTGTAACCCGGAGCGATAACATTAACTGTCACACCCGAGCGAGCACCTTCGTATGCTAAGGCTTTAGAGAAACCGATCATCCCAGCTTTCGCCGCCGAGTAGTTTGCTTGACCAAACTGCCCTTTAAGACCATTGACTGAAGAGATATTGATGACACGACCACCGCCTTTTTCGCACATTGCAGCGAAGAGGGGTTGCGTAACGTTGAATAAACTATTGAGGTTGGTATTGATGACATCATTCCAAGCTTGCGCAGTCATCTTTTTAAACACGCCATCACGTGTGATTCCTGCGTTGTTGACAACAACATCAATGGTTCCCTCCTCCCCAAGCAATTGCGCCAATTTCTCTGCACACTCTGTCGTGTTTGTTACATCCAACTCAAAAAGGCGAACCTGATCTTTGGTAAACCCTTTGCTGTTGAACCACTCCAGCGCACATTCGTAGTTACCTGTGAAATAAGTAGCGATTACACGGTAACCGTCATTGACTAATTGAGAGGAAATAGCAGAACCAATTCCGCCTTTTGATCCAGTGATCAAAGCGACTTTCTTCATTGAAGACTCCATTCTTAACGGCATTTAAAAAGCAAACTTAATACACTGATGAAATAGTTCACCAACTGACGTGTTTATTTATTCTTTTGACAACCAATCCCGTGCTGCCTTTATTTTAAGTTAACCTAGAAATATTACATTTCAAATAAAAAACTCACCCAATTGCATAAGATTGATTTAGATCTCATTACCCGTGAAATGTTATAAAATGGTTAATTTTACATAAGTCATTGTTTTAAATCACACTTCCACAAAAGCCACACCAACAGAAATAGAAACATAATTATTAAATATCATGAGCTTACATACAGAATGGTAGACGTTACATTATGTCATGATTTAAGATCTGAATTTTAAGCCTATATGATTACAACAAACTTGAGATTAGAATAATAATTCAATTATCGGTAAAAATAATTATCAAACATATCATTTAATTACTGCATTTAATGATAATTTAGTTATCAATTAGATTATTTTAATACAGTGATGATTAATACCGATAAAATATAATAAATTAAACATATTTAATCTAAACATGATATAAGAGCTTGTCTCATACTGGTGCAATACGCACTATTATGACGCATAGATTAAAATATAATTTCATTTTAAATTTATATACTCGAAGAACATCAACTAGCTACTAGTGAAAGTAATCGTTCGCTTTGTAGTAGCATCCTTTTCCACTTTGCACTATCTTTGTGGCTTCTCTTTAATCACTAAATCATCAACAGATATGAATCTTGCATTGCTCAGTATGTTCATCCCTACTTTCTTTTTTGTCTCAATCACGCCTGGTATGTGCATGACTCTCGCCCTAACGTTAGGTATGAGTATCGGTTATCGTCGCACGTTATGGATGATGATAGGAGAACTTCTCGGTGTTGCGCTGGTGTCAGTCTCTGCGGTGTTAGGTATCGCTGCGATTATGCTCAATTATCCTTGGATGTTTATCGCGTTAAAGTTCATTGGTGGCGGTTATTTACTCTATCTTGGTGTTGAAATGTGGCGATCGCGAGGGAAACTTGCGATTAATGTCGACAACTTAGAAACACCAAAGAGTGACAATATCGCACTGATCATGCAAGGCTTCGTTACTGCAATCGCAAACCCAAAAGGCTGGGCATTTATGATTTCTCTTTTACCGCCTTTTATAGACCAAAACGCAGCACTTGCACCGCAACTGATCATACTTGTCTCTATTATTTTACTGTTTGAGTTCATTTGCATGTCTCTGTACGCTACTGGTGGTAAAGGGTTGAAACACGTATTAGGTCAGTCTAAGAATGTACGCCTAATGAACCGTATCGCAGGCACTTTAATGATGGGAGTTGGTGTTTGGTTGCTACTAAGCTAAGGCAAACTGGAAACAATGAAAAATATTCTGAATAAAATCGCTAAAGTCATGGGTGAAGTATTGGACTTTCAAGCCCGAGTTTGGGTTGTGAACGTCTATAGCGGTGAGCATAAAGGCGAGTCTTATGTCGTTAATGAAGATGCTTTCTCTGTACCTCTTCAGTGGATGAAGAAGAAAGGCTACCAAGAGTCGATGTTGAATAAAGTCGAAGCAATGAAGCGCTCACAAGTCTTAGAGTTCGATTTGGGACTTGTGAAACATCGCTTGATGCGCGTGAAATAAGCACAAAAAAGCGCCACTCAAGATGAGTGGCGCAAGCACTTTTACCTTAAAAATAATGCTACGGCGCAGCGTCGATCTCAACTGGAAGATAATGTTTCGGCTCCAGTTTCAACCACTCCGGCAGAACAGTACCAATCGAAATCGAAGACCATGTACCCGACAGAACGCCAATAAACATGGCGGTTGAGAAACCAGCCAAAGGCGCTCCTCCCATAATCCATAATGCACCAACAGTGATCAATGTCGTACCAGATGTCACCATGGTGCGTGAAAACGTCGCGATAACAGCTTGATCATTGATGTCTTCTGTTTTCCAACTCTGTTTCGCAATCAACAGCTCACGGATTCGGTCTGCAATGATGATAGAGTCATTCAATGAGTAACCTAAAATTGCTAACACCGCTGCAAAAACGGTTAAGTTGAACTCCATTTGAGTAACTGCAAAAAAACCAAGCACTAAGATCACATCATGGGCCAAAGCAAACAGTGAACCACTGGCCAAACGCCACTCAAAACGGAAACACAAGTAACCGAGAATACTCAACACACAAATCAACAATGCTAAGCCACCTTGTTCAAACAAGTCTTGGCCAACTTGAGCGCCAACTATACTGTTGCTGACAACATCAACTTGGTGAGAGATTGGCTTCAACACCTCTTCTACACTTGGCAACGTTTGTCCATCTTCCGGCGCAGAGTAACGAATCACCCAACGGCCATCTTCACCAGAGCGTGTCACTGACGCAGATTCACCAAGCTTTGGTTGCAGAACGTCAAGCAGATCATGGTTAGTTAGCTGCTTATCTACCTTTACTTCTGTCACCATACCGCCAGTGAAGTCCAAACCTAGGTTCAACCCTTTAAAGCCTAGAGCGACGATCGCGATCACCGTTAAAATGATGGAAACTAGCGTAGTAAAGTAGCGAATTTTACGAATATTTTGTTTTAGCATTTCGACCATGATTAAACCCTCACATCACGACGGGCATCGCGGCCCCAAATTAAATTGATCATTGCTCGAGAGGCAAATACGCCTGTAAACATACTGGTTAACAAACCTAATCCGAGTGTTAAGGCAAAGCCTTGGATTGGGCCATTACCGATGGCGTACAAAATCACGGCGGTGATCATGGTAGTAATGTTGGCATCAAGGATGGTCGAGAATGCGCTGTCAAAGCCAAGATCAATCGCTTGAGCGAAGCTGCGGCCTTCACGCATTTTGTCCTTAATACGTTCAAAGATAATAACGTTGGTGTCTACTGCCATACCGACGGTTAACACTAAACCGGCAATACCCGGAAGCGTTAGAACCGCTCCTGGTAACAAGGCGATTAAGCCAAGCAAACAAAGCATGTTGGCACAAAGCGCCACGTTTGCTACCCAACCTAAGCGGCGGTACCAAAGTGCCATAAAGGTCAGTGTTAGTCCCATACCTAAAGCCAGTGCTGCAAAACCGTTTTCAATGTTTTCTGCCCCCAGAGAAGCACCGATTGTTCGCTCTTCCACAATAGTAACCGGCGCGGTCAGTGACCCCGCGCGAAGCAATAGCGCCAACTGCTGCGCATCGTCCATGCTACCTGCCCCAGTAATACGGAACTGGCTACCAAGCTGAGATTGAATAGTCGCGACGCTGATAACGCGCTCACTACGCTCAGTTACACCGCGATCGTTTGTTTTGTATTCACGGTAAACGGTCGCCATTGGCTTGCCGATGTGAGTTGCTGAGAAGTCACTCATTTTCTTACCACCAGCGTGGTCAAGAGAAATATTGACTTCTGACATGCCCATTTTGTCGACACCAGCACGAGCGTTCACGATGTGCTCGCCCGTTAGAACTGGTCGTTTTGACAAAATCACAGTACGACCATCATTATCTTGAAGAACAAGATCTTGGCTGCTGTGTGCTTGGCTCGCATCTTTCACTTCATAAAACGCCAAGCTTGCTGTTGCACCAATAACGTTTTTCGCTTGAGCAGGATCTTGTACACCAGGGAGTTCAATTCGAATGCTCTCTTTACCTTGGCGTTGCACTAGTGCTTCTGTGATACCAAGTTCTTCAATACGACCACGCATGATCTTCAGGTTTTGTTGAAGAGTCGACGATTGAAATTCTTGGATATTTTGTTCACTCGGTTCAAGCACAAAGCCACGAGATGAACTTTTTGAAATCCAGCCCGGGTAGTTTTGACGCAAGAACTTGTTCACTTCCGACAATGCTTGCTCGCTGTCACTGTTTACCGTAATTCGGTTGCCGCTCTCTGCTCGAACTTGCACACCACGAACACGTTGATCACGTAGGTTCGCTTTGATTTCATCAATCAACGCATCACGTTGTTCTTCAAACGCTTTATTCACATCAACATTCAACAAGAACTGAACGCCACCACGAAGGTCAAGACCGAGCTTTATTGGGCTAAAGCCCATCTCATTTAACCATTCTGGCGCAACCGATACGTATGAGAAAGTGATGCTGTCGTCTTTATTTAGCTCTTTGTTTAACAACGCACGAGCTTTACTTTGCGCATCTTCACCATCGAATACAATGGTTGTTTTGCCGTCTTTTTCGATGATTTTGTCGGCTGAAATATGGTTGGTTTTTAGCAGTTGATTCAGATGAACAACCGACATTTCGCTGTTGTTTTGATCCGCAAACGTCAACTGGATAGAAGGCTGTTCACCAAACCAAGTTGGTATAGCACTTAGGGTTAAAATAATGACTGTCGTGATTAATACGACATATTTCCAAGCTGAGTAGTGATTCATCAGCTTTCTGTTCTTTTGCTGCTTTGGTGTTTTTTTCATGTAAACATCATCCCTTCACAATGAAGTGAAGCTTTTAATAACAAGGCTTAACACACGACAGATGCTCCCAGAATAAATTCAGGGTATGAAATGCTCAGAACGCTCACGTCCTGTCGAATACAATCGTCGTGCTAAGAGTGCACAATGGTGCAAATAGATGGTGTTTAGGCAGAAAACTGACTATTGAGTGCGACGTACATGGCATTGGTCTCTTTCCAACCAGAAATGCGATGATCGCTTGTGAAATGATAAAATGTGGACTGGTTGTGACGCCAGTTAATGTCCATCAAGCTGTATGCGTAACCCGCATCAGCGTAAAACGGAGTAGTGAGATCGCCGACAAAATCTACGTGCTCGTCATCAAGCCCTTCCCGTAAGTAAGACGTCCAGCGCTGAGAGTTAAACAAAGCAACGGAATCGAGACTTGCATGGCCTTCAGATACTGGAGATTGAGAGCTTTCTTCTGAAACTTCAGAAAAATCGACGGAAGAGTTTGGCGATACACTTACGGCTACAAAAGGTTGTAGCTTAGAAAAGTGCGGTACGTGAGCCTTGTGGTCGATTTGCGCAGCAGATACATGCACTGGTAGCAATACCATTGCAAATAGCAGCAAAATCAACTTTCTAAGGTAAATCCAAGGCATAGGAACTCACTAAAAACACAAAGAGCCAAGTTAGGTCACTTGACTCGTTGATAGTATTCCTATTGATTATGGTTCACAACTAAAAAGTTATAAATCTCTGATTTCAGGTTTGCATCGTTATTGCATTTATTAAAACGTCTTTAGAGAACGAGTGTAATTGGTGGTGAGTTATCGATAAAAAATATCGCCCTTATCAACATCTAAGTAGATCTTATTCTCTTGCTCCAAACCGCCACAATAGATGAAGTAAACGTTGCGCTTTTTGAACGTCACAGAACGCACCCAACCCCCGAGCTCCTCAAAATCACTCGGATCACAGGTTTCATCGTCTAACAATTGCTGTGTTTTCTTACGGAAAATATCCAAGTGAACTTTTAAATCATCCGACTTCTGTAGGTATTCATCCAATATCTCTAAGCGCTCTTGCTCTTTAATAACTGGCTCTGCATCCGATAACCCTTCAGCATTCAACCATTCGGCTTTTTCTTCTCCACCCTCTTCATAGACAAGATAGCCGGAGATTCGGTACCACCCATCTACTTTTTCTAACACCGATACTTTTTCTCCCTTATAGAGCGTATCGACAACTAAAGCATTAAGGTTAGGCTTGTTGTAAACATTGACACGACGCTCAATAACGTAGTACTCGGTAACTTCCGGGGGAACGGCTTCTAAATCCAGAATCGGTTTGGATGTTTCTTTTTGCAGTGACGATTGCTCGACTTGTGTAGCCTTTGGTGCTTCAGGTTCATCTTTCTGCATAAAGAAGAAATAGTATCCAGCCCCCGCTCCGCCGAGCAACAGCATGACAATCAATGCGACGAGAATTTTCTTCATGCCCTTTTCCTTTTCATTCTTTATTCTTATCCCACCAGCAGCACGCATGTCGTAGAAATTTGGGTATATACTCAAAAGAGCAGGTCAACTAACGCGAGCAATAATGATCAACAGACTCAATTGGATACAACTATTTCTTCTGTTCCCGATAACGGGGCACGCCAATATTCAATGTAACCCATCGTCGTGGAATGACAATCTTACCCAATTCAATCGTTTAGAGTCCAATTACAATCAGCATGTTGAGGTATTCAATACACTTTTGACCGAACATAAACAGCGTCAGTTATTGTCCGAAACCTTTTCACTGCATGAGCTCGTGCTACTTTGGCGTGCCAAGTCGAACCAAAATGTGTTCAAAGCGCAATTAAAAGCATCGATTCAATACAAAGAAGAGCTCACAACTAAAGCGAATCAGCTGCTTAAATTGAGCACACAATCCCAATGGTCAGCAAATGGGTGGGAGATACTGGCCCAGAAGTGCCGCGAGTCAAACAAAACAGCCAATCAAATAACTGCGGAATGGTATAACACCAACGCTTTGGAACTTGCTGAAGATTACAAGCGCCTCTCTTCACAATATCAAACTCTGTCACAAGTCTATGATAAAGAAGCTCGAGCGCTTCAATACGCTCAAGATGTTTCGAAGTAAAAACAGAGCCAGTTTTGAATAGACGATGTTGGTTTTTCACTCCAATATTGGACGTTATTCGTGCTTTTTATCTTTCCTTAGTCGTGAATGATATCAAATGTAAATAATGGGATTGTTCCCTTTGACAAACTTGACTAAACCATGACCAAGACAATCAATTTATAGAGACATACGTCACATTAATGCTTTACTTATGGACATTTTTTGGTTAGTTTAGCCATTAATAAAATTTAATAAAAAGTCACATTTGGCTGGAGATGATGCTACAAACATGGTTATCAATCGATTAAGTAACAGGGAATGTCCTAATGCTACCAAAGCCAAGTTTTTGTCAGTAGTTAGGCACGTAAAAGAGTTCGGTTCAATCAGTGATTTGGATCTTTGTAAAATCTTCGGAGAAACAATATGGAGTGATGGGAGGGAATACCATTCAGCCGCGTTCTCATTCAAGGTTGATAGATACACAGGTAACTGTGAAATCTCACAATACAAAAACCAATAAGGCTTAAGAATTTATAAAGCGGAGTCAGGAAACGGACCCCGCTTTTTTGATCATGGCAATCGTAAAGTCGTGCTCGGAGTACCCCTCAATCAATCGTGTATTCGGACACAGCAACCGACAATAGCGAAAGACACCTTCTTTATTGTGCGACGCTAACATTTTCATGCTGGGTAGTTTGGATTCATCCAACAAGTTAAACACACAACCTTTCTCTGTCGCTCGGTACATTTTATCAATCATTTCAATGGTATGATTTGGGTTGGTGGATTGATAGTTCAATGATCCGGAAGCAAAAACAAAGTCGCAACGAGGCAATACCAACGTTGAAAAGTCGCCACATATAAACTTACTTTGCGTACGAAAATCTCGTTTTCTGGCTTCAGAGATAAACTGTTTTTGCTGATCAATGCCAATATAGCTTTGAGGAAGCCCCCCCGTAAGTTCGATAAACGCTAACAAGTCTCCGTAGCCGCACCCAATATCTAAAATACTTGAACCGTCTAACGTTAACCCTCGGCACAACGCCTCAAAACGGCTGATCTGACTATACTTATCTGCCCATCCCAGAGTTCGGGCTCTGTCTTTACCAAACTGTCTATATCGCTTTCGATGATAGTGGGCAATCTTAAGTCTATCGAAAAATTTCATCTTTCTTATGCATAAATCGGCAAACTGCCATTTCCTTTCACTTGTCTAATCGCCAGGTGGGTATGAATATCTTTCACATTTTCTAATCGCTGTAACTTTCTAGTAAATGTTTCATAACCAGCGAGATCTTTACTGACCACCTCTAACAGGTAATCATAGGCCCCTGATACGACATGGCATGAGATCACTTCATCCATCTCAACAACGGCATGTTCAAACTCATCAATCGAAGAAGCTTGGTGGTTATTTAAACTCACTTCAACAAATACAGTCATCGCGATGCCTACAGTGTCTCTGGACACAATAGCTCGATAACCACTTATTACACCTTCCTGCTCCAAACGCTTAATGCGTCTTGCACAAGGTGATGCCGATAGCCCTACTTGGTCAGCAAGTTCTGCAGTTGTCAGAGTGGCATCCTTCTGCATTAGGTTGATAAGTTGCCTGTCAATTTTATCCATTTATTCTTCTGTGCCTTTAATCACTAATAATTAACATTTATACGCAATTTATCACCAACATCAAGCCTAATTACGTCAAACTTTGCCTCCCTTTGGCAAGAGTTTTATTCAACAATTAACACATCATTTACAAATGGATATGTCGATAATGATCTTGGGATACGCAGCTATATTAACGACCTTACTGCTTTGGTCTGGTTTCTTTATTTCTTTAAAAGGGGGCGCAATTTCTGCCTTGCAGCCAGCCGATATCGCGTTAGTTCGCTTTCTAATCCCAAGTATAATTTTATTACCATTTGTGATTAAGCATAAACAGTCGCTACGCGTAGTGCCTAAACGCTACCTGGTTGGTGTTGTGGTTGGAAGCGGCCTTCCCTATCTTCTGGTCGTCGGAACGGCTATGCATTTCGCTCCCGTGGCGCACGGCAGTGCATTAGTACCTGGCACTTTGCCATTGTTTGTTTCTGCTATCGCGGTACTTTGTTATCAACAGTCGCTGAGTGCTCACCGCTTAATCGGGCTTTCTACGGTGTTGTTAGGGATTTTCGTATTCCTTCTTTCTAATAGCGGCGCAGAGTACAACTGGTCTCAGTTGCAAGGGCATATCCTGTTTCTAACTGGCAGCATCATGTGGGCTGCTTTCACCATCAGCGCTCGTGTCGCTAATCTTAATGCACACGTCTGTGCAGGATTCGTTGCAATCGCGTCTTTGGCTCTACTCATCATCGCCGTTGGTTTCGGGTGGGTAGACAGTTATTTGGTGGTAACACCGTTCAGCCAGTGGCCATGGAAGGAGTTATTTGGCCACGCGATGCTACAAGGTGTTGGCGCAGGTTTAATCGCTTCTTTCACTTTCATTTATGCAATTAGGATCATCGGTGCCGAAGCCAGCGCAGCTTTTGGTTCATTAACTCCAGTCGTCGCGACACTTCTTGCCGTTCCAATTTTTGGTGAACAACCAGATTCTCTCACTTGGTTAGCGCTGATGTTGGTCACATGCGGCAGTATTGTGGCAAGCCAAATCTTTATGAAAGGTGGAATGAGCCAAACTTATCGCCCACCACTTCACAGATAGCGATGATTTTACAAAAACTTATGCCTTACTATCTTGAATAACAAAATGGCGTTTTGATAGCCTCAGCTTAACTAAAAATTAAAACGCCAATGTGATGCCAGCCACTCATACTAAAGATGAACTGCATAGGTTTCTCAAACCGGGAATGAAACTTTCTACTAATTTCGAATTTGGGCCTAAGGATCAATATACGTATTCCACCACTTATCTTGGGATGAAAGAAAATGCTTATTTGATTCTTGATATACCAATGCGTTTGCTTGAAGAGCAAGTGATGAGAAAACTCCCCAACGCCGATATCATCGTGCGTGGAGTATCAGATACGGAGTTAGGCCATGTCATTGCGTTTAAGTCCAGCGTGCTGACGACGACCGTTCGACCATCCCCCCTTTTGTTTATCCGCATTCCAGGAACATTTGCAACCAAACCAGTTCGGGAACATGAGCGTTACAAGTTGCAAATGGACTGTAACGTTATTCATGCAGGGAATGTCTACGACGGTAGCCTTATCGATTTTTCTCTAGCAGGTGTTGGTATATCAACCTTGATTGAACCCGAATTCAACGTGGGTGAGAGTGTTACCATCGAATGCCCGTTAAGCCACTATATCGGAGAAGAAAATCGATGTGTCATTGCCAACATTAAGAAATTGGTGAAGGGATGGGTAGTTGGAATTAAGTTTGCCAGTCCCATTGCGATGACTCACGAACTAAAAACAGAGTTACTGGAGCAATCCTTTCTAACCAGTAACGTCTGAACTTACTGCTCGCTAAAGCGCGTCGCCTCAAAGCTGTTGAGTATTCTGTGAACCGTATAGGTCACAAGCAGCGTCGCAACAATAGCAAACAAAATACTGCTCACGCGATACAGCGCACTGAACATTAAGTCACCATCCGGAGTAAGATATTGGCCGAACAAAATGCCTAATGTGGTTAAGCCGCCAAATCCGGCTCCCGAACCGCTAGACTCTTTCACGTGCATATAGCTGAACATCATAGCCCCAATCCAAAGCAATGGGACGATAAACAATAAGGTATCCGACCAATCGTATAATACAAGTTGTCCGACGATACCAAAGGTCACCCCCATCAAGGTCCCCATTGCTCTTTTTCGCGCATACCCTAAAGCACCGTTCCAATGCATAGGAAACAATAAAAGCAAGGTTGTCGCCTGAGCAGACATAGAGTCACTGAGGTCAAATAGCTGGAATACAAGGAAAGACATTGTAGCGATACTCGCCCCCATAAGGGCTTCATGACGCATGCGATGACTCTGTTTAGGCTGCGACGGTTTCGCTGGTGGCTGACGAGGTTCCGCATCGGGAATCAAAAATGTCACCACATAAGCAACGATCACTGAAATAACATTCGCTTGCAGATTGCTAAATATTAGGTCATTTAAGTCAGTGGTTGGATAACTCGCAAAATGCAGCATGATGCTTAAGCTCAGTACGCTGTTCGCTCCAAATAAGAATAAGCTCCCTTTTGACATACAGGCGAATTTATACAGAAACAACCCGAATGCAATGATTGTCATCATGCCAGGGTGCCCACCAAATAACCCACCAAGAACACCAACTTCTAATCCACACACAACCGCTGAAAAAATCAGTTGTCGTGCGGCATGTAGACTCATGACTGGCACCATTCCAAGTAACAGCATCGGGGTTACAGTAAAGAATACGCCATAGTTCCAACCAAATACTTTACATAAAGTGAAACCAATGGTCGCACCAGTTGCAATGCGCAAACACTGACGGAAGTCGTTTTCCGACATGGGGTGGTCCCATAACTTCATATCGCCTCCTCGTTAATAAATATAATGAAGAAGACTCAAGAATTGGATCTGGCACCTCGCTAACCAGCCAGATAATGCGTTTTCTGGCAACAACTGCACGGTTGCTCGTGCCCCTGCTGGAAATGCGCGCTGCTGAGGTTCATCGATAGCTAAATGTAAACGTAAGCGCTGCGCGTCTCTCACCCAACGGTTTGAGTCAGTTGGTGTTGCTAAGCGACCATCCGCATCGAATTGACCCGAGCTGACCCCGGCATCCACACTCGTAATACGAGCTTCAAATACATCACCAGGCAAGCTATCAAAAGCCACTAACGCACGGCTGTTCTGATTAAAGTGTCGTAAACTCTTTTCACGAAAGTCGGCAATGATATCCACGTCATCGGAGACTAAAGCGACAAGAGGTGTACCAGCTGCCGCATAGGCCCCCGTCTCCAGCTGCAAGTTAGCGACAACGCCATCATGTTCCGCCGAGACTTGAGTGTAAGACAGATTAAGTTCCGCTTGTTTTAGCTGGTTTTGCGCTACGCGGATATTCACATTCGTCGCGCCTAAATCACCGCGGTTTACTTCCAACTCTTTTAAACGAGCACGTGCGGCCAGTAAGTTCGCTTTAGCTGCCGTTGCACTGCTCTGTGCGTCATCGCGCTGCTGTTGTGAAGTACCATTACGGTGAAACAGAGTATTAAGACGTTTTGCTTCGCGAACTTTTTGTTCCGCCACGATTTTGCTCGCTTCAACGTCTGCTTTTGCCGCAGCAATAGAAGCATCAAGTTGTTCGTTGTTTTGAATCACACGCTCAAGGTTAAGTTGAGCCTTTTCTACGGCGAGCTGATAAGGCTGGGGATCAATCTGAAATAGTAGATCGCCTTGGCTTATTTCTTGGTTGTTGGCAACATAAAGATGCGTAATCTGCCCACTCACACGGGGGGCCACTTTAGTTACCACACGCGTTGCCATTGCCTGAGGCGTCAACGGCATAGCGAGATCTGCAACTAGAAAATAGGCAAAGACAAGGACAAACGCGACGCAAGAATATTTGATCCAACGTGCGAATTTTTGATCTGGAGTCATAGGCGTTTACTT
The DNA here is from genome assembly GCF_033340395.1 of Vibrio sp. 1159. Taxonomy (NCBI): domain Bacteria; kingdom Pseudomonadati; phylum Pseudomonadota; class Gammaproteobacteria; order Vibrionales; family Vibrionaceae; genus Vibrio; species Vibrio sp. 1159. The sequence goes on from NZ_JAWOWL010000002.1 coordinate 130,302, forward strand.
CTCTTTTTATTCGGTTTTCTGACTTATTCGCTAAGTGAATCAAGCGCATTGTGAGCAATCTGATCAAGAATCAATGAAAGCTGCTGAAGTTCCTGGTCGTTGATGTCCGTTAGGAGCTTGCTTCGAACTTGAAGAATCCGAGCCTCCATTTGCTTTAGTAGGGTTTTCCCCTCTTCTGTGAGGCTAACAATACGTGCTCGCTTATCGTGTTCACAGCAATGGCGAGTGATCAGAGATTGCTCTTCTAATAATTTTAATGTTCGCATCAACGACGCTAACTCGATCTCAAGCGCTTCAGCCAAATGCTTCTGACTGATGTTGTCACCCATTCGATAAAGCTTCCATAACGCAGTCCAACGCGGATACGTCAGGTTTAAAGGCTCTAACTCGCGATCTGCAACCATTTTCCACAAACGAGCAACACGAGATAATTTTTCAGCCAGAGAAAGGTCTCGCAAACTGTTGATGTCTTGAATCATAAGATCTACTCAATTACTTAGCGTGCTAAGCAATATAAAATAGTTAGCACGCTAAGTAAATATCTTTTTGTGATTGAAATCACGCTGGGTGTGTCAGTGAAGGGGCAGAAATCTAAGTAACACAACACTATGTTTGAATTTGAAATGCAGCGATGTACACAACAAACGTCGAGACCAATAAAGTCTGATTTGTATAAGAGTAAAAGGGTCAGATACAAAAAAGCACAACCCACAGTCATGGTGTTGTGCTTTTCAGATAATGAATAATTGGGTTATCCCGTAGTGAGCCAATTATTCATGTTCGCTCGACTAAGAACCGCTGCTTAAAATCCACAAATGCTTCATGGAGCGCATTTTCTTTAATCGGCTTGAGAAGCACGTAATTCGCACCCGATTCCATAAAGGCGTCACTGGTTTCTTTCGCGGTGTCAGCAGTACACGCATAAATTGGCGTGCCTAGTTTTAGCTTTTGTCGGATCTCTTTGGTCGTTTCAATTCCACCAAGATGCGGAAGTTGGTTGTCCATCAGTATCAAATCGTAAGTATGATCTTTTAAGAATTCCATTGCTTCTAACCCATCTTTCGCCCAATCAACCTGCATTTTGTACTTGTTACAAAACGCTTTTAGAATGAATGCGTTAGTATGGTTATCCTCTACCAACAACACTTTGAGACTCTCTGCAAATAGTTCACCTGGCTTAACTCGCAAACTCGAATCAAGAGGGGTGAGTACTCGCTCACGATCTTTCACTGGCATTGTAATGACAAAAGTCGTTCCTAAGCCTTTCTGACTGCGGACTTGAACATCACCTTCCAGCATGTCGACAAGGCTCTTCACAATGGTCAGCCCTAAGCCACTGCCACCGTATTCTCGAGTCGTTGTTGCTTCTTCTTGAACAAAAGGTTCGAACATTTGGTCGAGTTTGTCAGACTCGATGCCGATACCTGTATCCGTAATTTCCACGACCAGCACGCTATTGTCAGCGCCATAGAACTGCTCAAGTTCAGCATGCAAGCGCACGCTACCCGAGGGCGTAAACTTTACTGAGTTACTGACTAGGTTGAATAAAATTTGGTTCAGACGAACTTGGTCAGTAAAAATTTCAACATTGGGATCTATTTTGTTTTCAATGACAAGGTTGACGCCTTTACTTTCACAAATAGGACGATAAATGTTTTCTAACGTTCGAATTGTATCAGTGAAAGAAAACGGGTGCTTTTGGATATTAAACTTACCCTGCTCAATCTTCGAAAAGTCCAAAATATCATTCAAAACAGCAAGTAAGTGCTCACCACTATGCCGAAGTACGTCAATTTGGTTATTCTGCTCTTCTGTTTCCACAGAGTCTTTTAGCAATTGAGCAACCCCTAAAATTCCATTGATTGGCGTTCGGATCTCATGGCTCATTTTAGCCAGAAAGTCGGCACGGGCTTGAGCAGATTTTTCTGCTTCTTTGCGCGCCAAGTTACTCTGTTTTTCCGCCTCAATAAGCGTGGTTATATCCTGACCTTGAACAATAATACCGCTAATATCTCCATCAACTCGAATCGGCGATAAGTTCCAGCGATATACTTTGTCTCCAATTGGCACATTAACGCCTGTCAACGTAGCTCCCTGAGCCGCCATGCGAAGGTGTGGCATCAACTTTTCTTTGAAACCTTTGAACACTGGGTGCATGGTTTCAACATCGTTTTCCATGACTAACTCTTTGCGTGCTGCCGGATTGATTTGGACAAGTACACCCGATTCAGACCACACCATAATAGGTGATAACGCAAAGTTAAACAGGTCGCGGAAAGAGCGCTTTTGTGCTTCAAGCTCTTCAAAAGTGTTTTCTAGTGTCGAACCAATATGATCGAATTCCTCAATATCTGACCCCTCAAAACGCTCAAATCCTTTTTCTTCACGAGCCGAGCGGGTATATGCCATCAGGGATCCTAACTCTTCAACTACTCGATTCTCGATCCATTCTTTAGTCATTAGCGCAATCATGACCATACCGATAACTGAGGCTAGCATTGCTAGCAGGTGTTGGATTTGCAATGTCACCACGCTCTGATTGTCTTGCACAGTAAGCAAGCACAAGTCAGTCTCGGCAGCATTTACCTCAATAGGGGTTTTGATGATCAATAATTGGTCAAGCTTGTGCTGGGACTCTCGTCGTTTGAGTACGTCAAATATTTGATAAGCCTCATCTCCTACTAATGAGCTTGCCAATGGTGTGTTGTTAGCGACCAACACAACATTGTCGACGTTGCCTTCATTTTTTAACCTTTCCATCAACCCAAAGTTATTATCTAAAACAACAACATTGTAAGAGTACCCCATCACTTCACCGGTTTTAGGTTGTAAAACGGGTACGCGACGAAGTAACAGATGGCGAGTTCCCATCGGGGTCTGTGAGGGTAGATAATACCAGTTGTTGCTAAAGGTCACCTGACTGGCAAGTCGGCTAAGTATCAGGTTGTTGATGCCATAGAAATGCGCGTTGCCATCGTCCCAAATAATACCTTGATGATCGGTTAGGAAACGAAACTCCGGTGTATGGGAAGGATCACTCTGGTCAATACTCATGAAAAAGTAATTGAGTGCCTCTTCATCACGTTCTGTATAAAAATCCAATACAACATCACTTTTCGAATTGCTGTTGTGATGAATCTGAATCGCTGCAAAATGGCTATCAAAAATGTTCAGGATCAGGGCAGAGGTCTGCTGCTTGGTTCGGTCGACTTCCTGCCAAATAATCTGCTTCGAGAAGTAATAACTCTGAACAAAGATGCCTAGAATGATCGGAGCAAGTACGAGAATAATTATTTTGGTAATAAGCGTCGACAGTGAGCGACGCTTTCTTGTTTTTGATGTAGTTGTCATCAATTATCTGAGTATCTAAATGCACGTTTTCTTAATGCTTCAATTCTTTCTGGAGAGTCCGATTTGGTAACGACTTCAAAATCACCAGAGTAAACGGTGGGAACTGGCTTTCCTTCTAAATCCCACTTAATGGCCTCAGCCATTGCAATACCTGTATCATCGTTCATACGCATAACAGTAACGTCTAACTCCCCTTTAGAAAGCGCCTCTAACTCTGCTGAACCGCCGCCCCAACCATTGATCATTACATCGTCACGACCTAACTCTTTAAGAGCGTCAACAGCACCTAATGCTACATCGGTAGAACACGCGTAAATGAAATCAACGTCCGGATACTTCTCCAAACTGGCTTTTGCAGCTTCATACCCAGATTGCTTTGTTGCTTTGGTGTAGTAAGCAGATTGTAGTTCAAACTGGTTATCGCGGTTCACTTGGTTGATAAAAGTGTTGCCTCTGATGTCACTAATGTAGCCCTCCGAGAAATAGAGAACACTATAGTGGCTATGTTTAGGGAAACGCTTGCCAAACTCAACGGCCAATTCACGACTTCCTTCTGCGTGGTCGAAACCAACATAAAGAAACGGCTGATGATGTTCCCAATCCCTAACAGGTGTGGTGATATTTTGTAAAATTAACTTGGTTTTCTTTGAATCTAAGACATGCTCAACAAACTTACGATGTCTTGTGGTATCTAGAGTAAAGATCAAGTAATCGGAGTTGCTTTTCAACGCCTCCATTAAAGACAAACTTTGCTGCTTTATATCTGCATTAGGACGAGTAAACACTTGATTTAGTTGATAGTCGATATCAAGCTTATCTAGGCGTTTTTCAAACGCATCGATGTTTCGAATCCAATAATCAGAGATCTGCTGCCCTGGATAAACAACAGAAATTTTCAGTGGACGCTTTTTGTCTTTTGCTACGGGTACAGGGGTTTCTCTTACCACTTCAGCCAACGCACTAGTTAGCTGCTTCTGTTGTGGAAACTGGTCTAAAAATTCTTGATATGCCCAATACCCATTAAGAACTTGGGTGGCCTGCACATTCGGCGTAAAAGCGGCCATTGAAATCAGGGAGAATACTAACGCTTTTTTCATCTACTGCTCTTTTAGCTTTTTTATGAGCCTAATTCAGCTCTATTCATTACCTAGCCGAGTCATCCTATACTCTTGTAATCTACCTTCCTCTTAGTGTCTGTTTCAATAGTAAATTGGTTCTTGGTCTGAGTGGATGCAAATAAAGTACATTGAGTCGCTTCCTTTGTCTCGATGACGTAGAGACATTTCGCGCTTTTCATATTCAGGACCTTTAAACAGAACACCAGCCCATTATGCGTCAGTTTATTCCTACATGGTACTCCAAAAACAAAAAGAAACCGCCAATGTGACATAGGCGGTTTCCGTGTATCTTTGCGTAGCAAGGGCTTATCAGAGTGCCACTATCTCTAACATCATTTGTTGATGTTCGTCGACGACAATATTTGCTTTTGACATAACGAGCAGCTCTTTTTTCGCTTTAGTTAGTTGCTTAATATAGTACTCTGCTCGCATGGCAAGCGTCTTTGAGTCAAAATCCGATGACCATTCCAATACCAAAGGGCCTTTTCCCTTCAAAGCTTTCGCTCCTTTTCCGGTTTGGTGCTGATTGAATCTTCGTTCAACATCATTGGTAACACCACAATACAACGCGTTGCGGTTATTTCGTATCAGGTAGACACTCCAACGCTGCGTTGTATTTTCCATCATGAAAGCAGTGACTCAACCTTAGCTTTTAATTCATCCAGCTCTTCTTTCAGCTGAGCGACTTCGAGCTCTAGCTGACTTACTCGATCGGAGCTCGAGCTTGCAGCAGACACAGGCGCTGCAAGTTCGGACGCATCAACATCACCACAGAACAAATGCATATAACGCGACTCCCGCTTACCAGCCTCACGTGGTAATTTGACCACTAATGGTCCTTTCTCTTCGCTTGCTAAATGCTCAAGGACCGTTTCCACTTCTTTTACATCATGAAATGTCGCGAGACGATTAGTACGAGTACGAATTTCCCCAGGTGTTTGAGCACCGCGCAAAAGCATACAGCATACAATGCCCTTCTCCTGCTCTGTCAGCTTTAAATCACCAAATTCCGTATTACAGAAACGGTGTTGATACTTGCTGACGCGGCTGTTGAACGCACTTTCGTCACTGACAAGCCTGCGCTCAATAAGAGCATCAACGGCATCGAGAACGTCTGACTCAGAGAGTGACATCACAGGATCACGGTTGCTTTTTTGATTACACGCGTTGGTTAATGCGTTTAGGCTGAGGGGGTAAAGATCTGGGGTAGTGACTTCTTTTTCGATCAAGCAACCAATAACTCGTGCTTCAATTGCCGTTAGCTCAACTTTCATAATGCATTTCCTTATTATTTTTGCATTTGACTTTGTACCTAAATCGCTTCGAAATCATACGCCATAAATTCACACAGCAGTGCAAGAAGCGTTAGCGGTTCAGGTGTTGGTGTCAGGCTAAAGCATAGCGTAAGACCTGACACCCCTTACGAATAGGGTCAGGTATCAATGCTCCGAGAGAATCGGCACTCTCGTCAAATTGCCATCTTGGTCGACCATCATTATTTTTGAACGATTAAGCTCAACTTCGATGATTTCGAGTTGCTCACGGGCGTTGATATACGCCGTTTTTAACTTTTCAGCCACAGAGCGAGTGACTTGCTCATTATCTTGACTATTTACTTGCTCCGCAGTGTTACCAGAGTCCATATCAAGTTCATCATTTTGCATTCAATGGTGTTGATAATATAGTGAAGGCCACGTTATGACAATGAATCGATGGATTCTACGATGTTGGCCAAAACTCGAAGAAAGCAGCACGATTATATGTACACAGCGCAATTGGTTGAGAAATGTTCAACTCTGCATTGCTATTGATCTAAAGACTGTTATGCCACTGGATGTTGTGCTTTAATCGAGGAAGATATTCATAAAATTAGGAAAGAGAACTATGAGTAGCGTATTTGAAATCGTTAACCAAGCTCGTCGTAAAAACAAACTAAAACGTGAGCTTCTTGATAACGAGAAGAAAGTTCGTGATAACCGCAAACGTGTTGATCTTCTAGAAAACCTTCTAGACTACATCAAACCAGAAATGACTCACGATGAAATCGTCGCAATCATCAAAAATATGAAAGCAGACTATGAAGATCGTGTAGATGACCACATCATTAAAAGCGCTGAGATCTCTAAAGCACGTCGTGACATCAGCCGTCGCATTCGTGAGCTGACTGAAGAAGACAAGCAAACTAGCGGCAAAAAATAAACGCGTAAGCTAGATTTTCGAACCCCGAGCAAGAATATCTTCCTCGGGGTTTATTTTTGTCTCTAAACTAACCGCCGTGTACAATCAATCTAACTCTTATTCCTAACGCATTCAGCTTTCTATGTCTTCAACTACGACAAGTACACAACCAACGCTTGCAAAACAATTATTTACGATGACCTGGCCAATGCTTTTTGGCGTTCTGTCTTTAATGAGCTTTCAGCTTGTGGATAGCGCGTTTATCGGTCAGCTCGGCGTTTTACCGTTAGCCGCTCAAGGTTTCACTCTGCCTTTGCAAATGGTCATTATCGGCATTCAAGTCGGTCTAGGGATCGCAACGACAGCGGTCATTTCTAAAGCTCTTGGGGCGAATGAAAGTCGGTATGCCAAACAACTGGGCGGATTAGTATTGATGATCGGCTCAATTGGTGTCGCTATTTTTGGCGGGCTAATTTGGCTTTTGCGCTACCCCATTTTAGCTCTATTAAGCGCTCCAGAATCTGTTATGCCGATAATCGACAGTTACTGGCCTTGGTGGTTATTAAGCTCATGGACTGGTGCGGTTTTGTATTTTTATTACAGTATCTGCCGAGCTAATGGCAATACAATGTTACCTGGCACAATGATGATGATAACCAGCGGCGTGAACCTTGTGCTCGATCCGCTATTTATTTTCACATTTGACTTGGGTATTAACGGAGCGGCAATAGCAACCATCGTCGCTTTTGGGTTTGGTATTTTAGTCGTCGCTCCTCGCGTGAAAAAGAATCACTGGGCAACGACACAATGGCAAGATCTTAACGTAGCCAAAAGTGTTGCATCTATCGGTAACATTATGGGCCCTGCGATGATTAGCCAACTGCTGCCACCGTTGTCTTCCATGCTAGCAACAAAATTATTGGCAAGCTTTGGAACCGCAGCAGTCGCCGCTTGGGCGCTTGGTTCACGCTATGAGTTCTTTGCTATCGTTTCGGTCTTGGCGCTGACAATGTCTATGCCTCCAATGGTTGGACGCTTACTTGGAGCAAAGAACTATGAAGATATCCAAAGGCTCGTCAGTATTGCCGTAAAATTCATTCTAGGTTTCCAACTTTTGATTGCTGCCATTACATTTGCCGTCGCAAACCCACTCGCATTATTGATGACAAGTGATGTGCAAGTGGAGCAAGTCTTGGAAATGCATTTACTGATAGTGCCGATCAGTTTGGGTTCATTAGGGGTTTGTATGCTAATGGTTTCTCTTTGTAATGCATTAGGCAAATCTTACACCGCGCTCACTATTTCAGCGCTGCGCTTGTTTGTCTTTTTCCTACCGTGCTTGTGGGTTGGCGCTCAAATGGATGGAATCCGAGGTTTACTCTTAGGCGCTTGTATCGGCAACCTGTTAGCTGGTGTTTCCGCATACCTAACCTATCGCCAAACCATACGCAAACTCGCAGGCGCTCAAGCCAACGCGTAACGATGAATAATCAGAACTAAGCCCCTGAAATGGGGCTTAATCGTTTTGACACCTTGTCTAAGTTGAAATGTTAGCTAGGCGAGTTTTAATTCACTAAAGAGCTCAAACAACTGGTTCGATTTATACGGCTTAGGTAAATAAGCATCCATGCCTGCCGCAAAACAGTTGTGGATGTCTTCTTCCAAAACACTCGCAGTGAGTGCGATAATCATCGTTTTTTCACGTCCTGCTTTCTTTTCCCAACGACGAATTTCTTTCGTCGCGGTCAGTCCATCCATCACGGGCATCATGCAGTCCATTAAAATTGCATCGAATTCTTCTCCCTTTGTGATGGCTTCTAACGCTTCTTGACCGTTGCTTGTTATCAAATAGTCATAACCTGCTTTATCCAGAAAGAAACTCGCTATTTTCTGGTTCATCAAGTTATCCTCCGCAATTAAGATCCTCCGATGAGAGCGCGACGCTCGATATTCAGAGCTGACAACATTATTGGTGACATTGTCACTTGATATAGTCTTTTCAACCTTAGCTAAATCATCAATGACATGCTTAAATCGATTGCCAAGGAAAGGTAATGTGAGTACGGCATGTACTTTTTCTGCATTTTCGTAGGGAGTGGATAAATGATGCTGGCAAATAATCACACGGCGAAGATCGTAATTAAATGATAGATTATCCAAGATTTCATCGGTATTAGCGTCGTTACTGTGGCACAGAAATATGACATCAAAGTCATCATTTATCGCTTGCACTTCATTCACATTATTAACACCAAAGAGATTGATTTTCGCTAAGCGACACTCTTTTAATACTTGGTCGGCGTAGTCGTAATTTGAGCAGATCAAAAGCCCTTTATTAATCACCTCAGAACGCCAGCCAAACACCGGAATTGCTTCAACCTCAATCGAGAATTCAAAGCATGTGCCCACCCCTTTTGTAGATGTTGCTACGAGCTTGCCCCCCATCATCGACACAAGCTGACAACAAATTGCCAAACCCAACCCTGTGCCGCCAAATTGCCTCGACACTCCTTCATCTTCCTGAGTAAAGGGTTCAAAAATCGTGGTTAACTTATCTTGATCAATGCCTATTCCGGTATCTTCTACTTTAAACGTCAGCACTCCACGTTCTTTCTCAGGTAACTCTTCATAACTAACATCAACGCATACATGCCCACTTTCGGTAAACTTAACCGCATTCGATACCAGATTCGTAACTACCTGTTTGACACGATGATCATCGACCATCACGCGAATGGGGATATTTTCAGCTAAATTAATACCTAACTTTAGCTGTTTAGATGTTGCTTTGGATTGGAATAAAATCATCGACTGATACACGACTTCTCGGATATCCGCTTCTACTAGTGACAGCTCCAATCGTCCAGACTCGATTTTAGAGAGATCCAATATATCGTTAAGTAAAGTAAGCAGCGTTTGAGATGATGAGTCAATGTCATCAACAACTTCTTGTTGATGCGAAGACAACTCACTTTGAGAGAGTATTTCTGTCATGCCCATGATCCCGTTAAGGGGCGTGCGGATTTCATGTGACATGTTGGCAAGAAACACAGATTTTGCACGATTAGCCGACACTGCTGACTCTTTTGCATGCAGTATTTCTTCAGTTTGTCTCTGCATTTCTTCAACCACTCGATTCACTTGCTGAGCAAAAATGGTCAGTTCATCACTTCCATCAACTTTGACTTTTGTTTGCTTCTCTTCGGAGTTGATCAACGCGTTTAAAGTATGAATGATCGCATCGAGTTTGCTGTTAACTCGGAACCAAGTACTAAATCCGAGCCAACAAAGCAGGATAACCACTAAGGCGACGCCAAAACTGATCATCGCTATATTGGCCTTTTGTTCATGAACCTGCGTGAGAAGCGACTGCTCAGTTTGTTTGGTGAACCCATCAATGAGCACTTGTAAGCGCTGCACACGAAAATCGAGTTCTTTTAAATACGCGGCGTAGTCACTTTGTGACATGTCTCCTGACATTAATTGTCCGCGAGACGCCAAGTTTCTCTGATATCTCGGCGAAGTAAACAAGCCAAGCAATTTATCCACTTGCTCGTATGACCCACCTAAGTTTAAAAACGCATCCAAATTTTGCTGCTGTCTGTCAATCGCCTGATAAAACATACTTTGACTTAGCCGACTCTTAGGGTCTTGGACTAAACGGTTCGTCAGCCAAGCTTCTTTCTGTGTCCAAAAAGAGAGCTGAGCAAGGTAGGCAATAAAATTTTGCATGCGAATGCCATCGTCACTGCCATACCATTGATGATTTTGCAACAAAGAGCGCGACATATTTTGGAGCTGTTGAAATGCCCAATCACCCAGGTCGTCCATCTCACTCAATCTACCTGACAATACCCCCAGCATGGCTTCTTTCAGTTCATCAGCATACTCAGCAGTATTAGGGTTACTCACAAACTTTTGATGCAAAGAAGAAATAACTTCACCTTGTTCTTCAATATTAATGGCTGCAGAGACTTGAAGATCAGGCTGTCGGCGTACTTTCTCTATGGAGTAAATAAAGTGGGAGGCCTTGGATATCAATTGGAAACCTTGAATATTGCTAACCGTTTGATTGAGACGGCTCACGCGCAACGCATTATCAGAAAACTGCTGAACTGCAAACACCACTATTACCACAGCGGGTAATAGTGCGAGGAGTGCTAAGCGTGTTTTTATTGATAATCTCAACATCCATCAGCCTAATGGTTGATTTCATCCGTTTATTTAATATTAGACTAGTTTCTTGCATTGAAAGGCATATACGACATTGTTACTTTCAAACAACATTCACCTACCTAGATTATGGTTATTGTGAGTGTTTTATCATCGGCTAATGAAGTGGCAATTGTGATTCAAGTCATATTTTTTGATCTTAAAGTTGGATGCAAACAATAAAGTTTCACTCACAACTAAGAGTCGCATCACTTTTCAGGAAATCATCTATTGTATGTTTACCTATTGAGTTGCCTTATCGAGTTAAATCACACAAAAATGCAAAATATCCATTTTTGTCAACAAAAATAATTTGAAAGCAAACGTTATCATCGCAAAAAAAGTAAGTTACTTTCTAAATGTCAATACGTGAAAACCACTGCTTTAGTCACATTAATCCACCACTAACGTCCCCTTAAGTAGTGTTTTACACTGGATTTAATTTTCCTAGCAGAATAAGGACTCCGACCTTAGAATCCGCACACATAACTATTACAACCCGATTACATAACCCACCACACTCTTGCACGCTGCCGAAGAGGCAACAGCAGAGAGTATGGTTAGCCCCCAAAACGTGAAAGGTCTAATACAACAATGAGTCCAGAGAAATATCTCCAAGACTGGCAAACTAGCCAAACGATTGCTGAATCTATTTCCCCTCTAATTGGTAAGCTATATCGTCAAAAAGGAATCGAAGTGGTTCTGTTTGGTAAAACGCTTATTAATGCTACTACTATAGACATTCTCAAAACTCATCGCGTTGCAAGACGTTATACCGGTAACCCACTTTCGCTTGAGCACACGATGCCTATTATTCAAGCGCTTTGTGAAATGAGCATTTCTTCATGCCGTGTCGATGTTGGCCAATTGGCAACTATGTACTGGAATGAACATGACGATACAAGCTCTCTAAACGATTTCCTTATCACTGCACTTGATGGCGCTCGCGACGCAGATTCTTCATTGAAAGCGCGTGATGTGGTTCTTTACGGGTTCGGTCGCATTGGTCGACTACTTACTCGCCTTCTCATTGAGAAAAGTGGTCCAGGTTACCCACTAAGACTACGTGCGATTGTGGTTCGTGGCGGTAAAAAAGGCGATTTGGAGAAGCGTGCTAGCCTGCTGCGTCGTGACTCAGTTCACGGCCAGTTCAACGGTAGTATTGTTATCGATGAAGAGCGTAAAGCACTGATCGTTAACGGCAACTACATCCAAATTATCTACGCAAATAACCCAAGCGAAGTAGACTATTCAGCTTTCGGTATCAATAACGCGCTAGTTGTTGATAACACAGGTGTTTGGCGTGATTCTGAAGGCCTGAGCCAACACTTAGCGTGTCAAGGCGCAGAGAAAGTACTGCTAACAGCACCAGGTAAAGGTGACATCAAAAACGTTGTATTCGGTGTAAATGAGTCGGTAATTAAAGAAGATGACACCATCATCTCTGCGGCAAGCTGTACAACAAATGCAATCACGCCAGTCCTTAAGGCTCTGAACGATAAATATGGTGTTCTTTCTGGCCATATTGAAACCGTGCACTCATACACAAACGACCAAAATTTGATCGACAACTTCCACTCTGGTGACCGTCGCGGACGTAGTGCTTCACTAAACATGGTTCTGACTTCAACAGGTGCGGCAAAAGCAGTTGCTAAAGCATTGCCAGAGCTTGCAGGCAAGCTAACAGGCAACGCGATTCGCGTACCGACACCAAACGTTTCTATGGCAGTCGCTAATCTAAACTTAGGTGAAGACGTAGACCGTGATTCACTGAACGATTACTTGCGTGAAATGGCGTTGAACTCTGAGCTTTCGGCACAGATTGACTACACCGATTCAACAGAAATTGTATCAACTGACTTAGTTGGCTCTCGCCATGCAGGCGTCGTAGATGGTCAAGCGACTATCGCACAAGACAAGCGTTGTGTACTTTACATCTGGTACGACAACGAATTCGGTTACAGCTGCCAAGTTGTGCACTGTATGGAACAAATGATGGGTGTTCGTTACCAAACATTCCCTCGATAGGTGAACTTTGCTCCACAACGTTAACCACATAGCGTAGCGGACAATATCTCATATTTGTTCTAAATAATAAGCGCCATGCGCATTACTAATATTTTTCCCCGTTTATACGCCTGATCACCCTCAGGCGTTTTTTCGTTTCATTCATTTGACACTCTCCGGACAAAGTGAACGTCAGCATTCATGTTTTGTTCATGTTCACAGCATTAATCTGAGCACATAAATTACAGAGAGGTCATGATTATGAATCGGATTATTGTAACTGCACTAGCACTGATTACCGGCTTTTTTACGTTAGTATTTAGCTTGATCATTGCGATTCCGTTGACCATCGCAGCATTAATTACCGGCAAGCGTATTGAAAATCGCGTCAAGAAAATGCAGAGAGAAATGCACGAAGAATATGAATTTAATACAGGTAAAGCAGATGCGATTGAAGGTGAATTTGAAGAGGTTCGCCGGTAAGTAAATAAGATTTAGATGAGTTTCTCTCCCCCGACCGCTCCTGAGAAACTTCTTGCTTTCACCCTGTCCTTAAAATGGCAGGGTGCTTTTTTGAAAAGCACAATATTGAATAAACACCTAGCGGTTTATTGCTTTATCTTTTTGTTGTAGGAGGCTGTGTAACCAGCCTCCCATAAATCACCATCGACACCAGAGTATGGGTTGGATTCTTTCGGAGCGCCGCTTAGGCAAGCATCTTTGCCTTCCTTCTTAATTTCATCGATGTGGTTTAAAACAAAGTCAAAGTGTTTAGGATCAGCCTTTTGTAGTAACCCGTACAAAAGGCCAAAGCCAAGCATCGTAAATACAAACAGTTCAAAAAACACCCAAATGCTCTTTGTTGAAAAGAATATCCAAGCAACGCTGCAAACACTGGTCAAAATTACTACTGGAGCTAAATCTACTATTCTTTGCATATTGCTCTCACCTTCTAAACGGTCATGGAGTCTCTACCCCTTTCATAGGGTAAGTAAGAGGAAAGTCCGTTTTTATCCAATAAAGCACTCTCGACTTAATATGCGACACTGTTAGTATTAACGTTAAGTGGCTATCGTTCTCATTATAACAATGCGTTGGAAAGTAGCTTTCACAGCAAATGAGAATATGAACCAAAGTAACACTATTGATAATATTAATTTTAGCAACGTTTAGCGTCAGAATTACGTAAATTGTGTAAGGGTTACTGAGAGTAGACAAAAAAGCAGCCACACGGGCTGCTTTTAGTATTTCTGTCTTGCGAGCTTGTCTATACCGTTACGACCACTCTAAGAGCCAGCAGCATGAGTACTACCCCTGACAAACGATCAATCAACACTGCCTTAGAGCGAATTCTGTCAACGACTTTAGAGCTCGATAGCACTAGGGTAATAAAGGTGTACCAAAGCCCATCCACAACAAACGGCGTGGCAACAATGATCATCTGATTACTCAAATCATTACCGAGCGCGACAAACTGACTGAATAATGCGATAAAAAACAAAGCAATTTTGGGACTTAAAATCGAGATAAAAAAGCCTTCTCGCGCAGACTGGATTACCGTTGTTTCCTCACCTGACTCCAACTTCGCAGCCACACCACCTTTTGAACGCAAAGCATTAAACCCTAAATACGCAAGATATGCCGCACCCACAAGGCTAATCGTCTTGAACAGCATCGGGCTTTGCTGCAAAACAACAGCGAGACCAATCAAGGTAATAAACGCATATATACCAATGCCAAACGCATGAGCCCAAGCCGTAGCTAATCCATGGATACGTCCACCAGCCAACGAGTGCTTAGCGACAATAGCTAAGCTGGGACCTGGTGACATAGCCCCTAATAAACACACGGTAAAAAGTGATAACCAAACTGTTAGTGTCATAAGAATCTCCCCTCTTTGAAGCTCACTCTATCAACGGAAGAGGTATAATTAGAAATCAAAGTTATTCATACTAATCATGACTTCAAGTCATAGCTAAACGGTGTACGTATTAGCGAATGGAATATTCAGAGATTTGCATTACTGAGCGAATCTCTTCTCGCACCCATTTATGCGCAGGATCCGTGTCGTATTTGGGGTGCCACATTAACCAATATTGATGAATAGGTGTTTCGAGTGGTAATGCTTTATGGGTTAAGTCCCAATGCTTAGCGAGGTTAACGGCAATATGTTCAGGAGCCACCATCAGGTGCTCACTTGCAACTAAGCGATTGATCGCAGCAGAGAAGAATGGAACCTTAAAGGTAACGTGGCGGGTGTGCCCTAGCTCTTTCAATGCTAAATCAGTGTAGGAATCTTTGTCTCCGCCGCCAGTCACTTTGATGTGTGAATATGAAATCAAGTCTTCAATACTGATCTGGTCCTGCTTTGCTAACGGATGAGAAGATTTCATCAAACAAACTGATGAATCCTCACCAATTTTAACGCTCGACACACTCTGTGGTTTTTCTGGATACATAGAAGACGCGATATGGATGCCCGTCTCATGAAGTTTATCAAGAAAGTTGGGTTGCCACAGTCGGTACGCCATATCTAACTGTGGCGCTTGTTCACCCAAGTGAGAGGCAATATCGGGCAATACGTATTGCGCCACGTAGTCACTAGAAGCAATAACAAGCTCACCTTGCCACTGCCGCGGCTCAAAAGGTTGGTCATCGAGTAAATGGTCAAACTCAGCCAGTAATGCATCAAGCTTTGATTTTAACGCTATTGCTCGTGGCGTTGGTATCAGTTGATTACCTTGACGAATAAGCAGTGGGTCACCACACAGATCGCGCAATTGTGCAAGCTGTCGACTGACGGCAGACTGCGTAATGTGCAAACGGTCTGCGGTCCGGCTGACATGACACTCCTCTAAAAGTACATGCAAGGATCTAAGTAGATGCAAATTAATGTTGTTTAACATATTCGCTCAGAAGGGTTTTCAACATGGCATCCATTCATGGTCACTTCACAAACAGGTTCCCAGTCGTGTTAAAGAATTCAGCTAAGACGGTATGAGTCATCAGGTTTCGAAGCTCTGGATATCGTTGAATTTGATCTCTGATTTCATTCAAGCGAGCCATAGTAGGCACTTCGACAAAAACCATCATGTCCGTCTCACCGCTGATCGCATGACACCATTTTACGCCATCAATTTTGTATAACTCGTCCGCGTATGATTCGCAATAATACGTAGAGGTTGATTTATCGAACTTTAAGGCAAAATAGGCGCAAATCGAATCCCCACCCGAAGGCGCAATTTCAGCGTGATACCCTAGAATCACTTTGTCATGCTCTAGCTTGCGAATACGGGCCGTTACCGCAGAACGAGAAAGGTTTACTTTATCCGCAATTTCAGTCACCGACAGCCGAGCGTTGTGCCTGAGCAGATCCACAATCTTATGATCAAACTTGTCCATACCGTTACCAAGCTTTCCTTATTTTTCTCATTCTATACCGATTCTAACTGCATAAGAAACCAACATTTTGTTGGAATTATTTAAAACAACCGTCATATTGACGGTTTAGTAAATCATTTTGTTATTAACATTTTGGATATGCTATTTGGCGGGCATGAGATGAGTGCTGTTATCCATTTCAACAGAAAATAGATAACACATTGAAATCAAATTCCCAACTTAAGTACTCAGCACATAAATAGCATCGCTTAAACACATAAAACGAAATAACCAGAAGCCACAAGCTTTTTCGTAATAAGCCTCATAACATTGGATGAATCAATTCGCATGGAAGAGCTCAAAAAAGACATTTCACTCACATCAGGTATCGCACAGTTATCCACCACATTAATGGGAACGGGGCTGTTTATGATCCCGGCTATCGCAGCAGGTATAGCTGGCCATTTTTCACTATGGGCTTGGATTTTATTGTTCATCGCGATTTGTCCTATTGCGCTGACTTTTGCTCAACTGGGTAAACGATACCCCAACGCGGGCGGAACAGCCTTTTTTGTACGCAAAGCCTTTAACGCCAAGCTGGAAAGTAGTGTCGCTTGGCTATTTGTTAGTGTCATTCCGGTAGGGGTTCCGGCCGCGATTGCACTCGCCGCAGGCTTTCTACAACAAATATTGCCAGAGCCTATTAGCAACAATCTGTTTGCACAAGTTCTCACGGTAGTACTTCTTGTGTTCGTCAACTTGATGGGCACAAAATCATCAGGTCATTTACAAACTCTTATTGCTTTGAGTGTCTTCGCACTTGTTGGCGCATTTTTATGGAAAGGCGACGTTAACAGCGCCGATCTTGTGATGCCCGCCATCACACAAGAGTCAATTTGGCCTATTACCGCAGCGTTAGGCGTGATGTTCTGGTGTTTTGTTGGCATAGAGGCTTTTGCCCATATGGGGGAAGAGTTCAAAAACCCTCAAAGAGATTTCCCTATTGCCATTGTGGTCGGTTGTTTTGTAGCAGGGGCTACCTATTGGGCATGCTCTGTCGTTATTTTAAAATTTGGCGCGTATGGTAACGCTCAATTTGATAACGCATCCATCCCCTGGCTTAGTGCCCAACTACTAGGCGATGGAGCCAAATGGATAATCAGCTTGATAGGTTTCTCCGCTTGTTTCGCGAGCGTTAACTTATACACACAGAGCCTAGCGCGAATGGTCTGGGCTCAAGCTCGTGAACATCGTCCTTCTAGTCCACTAGCCAAGATTTCACGTCGCGGTGTCCCTTTCTCAGCCACCATATTAGTTGGCGGCATATTATTGATATCTTGTGTGATAGGAACCCTATCACAGCTCGATCTGGAGTTTTTCCTAAAACTCGCAAACAGTGTATTCGTTCTGGTTTACATGTTGGCGATGTTAGCCGCTTTTAAATTGCTTCGAGGATTTGGTAAAACACTTGCGGGACTGTCCCTACTGCTTTGTACCGGTGTTTTTATATGTTTAGGCTGGTCAATGTTTTATGCACTTGGCATTTTTACTCTACTTTTACTGCCTTGGAAACAGTGGCGACATGAGCGACAAACACGTGTAGCTGAATAGTCATCGCTTCCCATTTCGAAATATGTGAGCTAAACGTTGGATACCAGCGTCTATGTTCTCTAACGCGATATTGCCGTAACCAAGCACGGCACCATGCCAGTGACGTGCTTGAAAATCTGGGTGTTCATAATAGCTCAAAGGTCGCAAGATGATCCCTTCATGCTCTGCCAGTTTTGTAAAACGCTGCTCATCCATACCGTCTTGCCATTTCAACGTAATATGAAGCCCCGCCGCTTGGCTAACGACGCAAACACGGTCGCCAAAATACTGTTGAATGGATACATGCATCTGTTCATGCTTAGTTTTGTACAGTCGACGCATTTTTCGAATATGACGTAATAACCCACCTTCAGTAATAAAATCTGCCAATGCTTCTTGTGTATGCGTCGGCGAATCACCAGTTAACGCGTCCTTAACCACTAAGCATTGCTCTACTAAACGTTCAGGAACTACAAGGTAGCCAAGCCGCAATCCGTTAAACATCACTTTACTGAAGGAACCCACATACAACACGCGATCATCTCGACCCATTTGAGCTGCTAGCCCCTGTAAACTGGTATAGGGACGATGAGCAAACTGAAATTCGCTGTCATAATCGTCCTCGATGATCCAACTTGATTGTTCGACCGCCCAGTTGATGATCTTTCCTCTTTGCTCGGTATTGAGTGTGGTGCCCATCGGATATTGATTACTTGGTGTAATATACAGCGCATCGGCATCGCTTGAGGTCACCGCTTCCACATCAAAACCTAATTTCTCTCTTACGAACAAAGGCTCAAATTGATAGTTTTGGAACTGAATCAACTTCCGCATTTGCGCGTAACCTGGTTGCTCCATCAGAACCTTATCACCTTGTTTGAGCACTACCATCGTCGCAATTGACAACGCTTGCTGCGCCCCGGAGGTAATAATAATGCGCTCTGGAGAACAATTCACTGAACGGCTTGATGCGAGGTAGTCAGCTAAAGCACAGCGCAATGCCCAACTACCCTGAATATCTTGATTACCCAGCAAGCAAGTACGAGACATATGGCGAGTGAGTAACTTTTGCCATTGCGCCATCGGAAATGCGTCCAAATCCGGTACACCCGGTGCAAATGCGCGGTTGATATCAAAGTGAGCTTTCGGTGATGAGTCTCTCTGAACTGAACTAGGTTCAGGCAAGTACTGCTCTGGCAGTTCTACGGCAACATAAAAACCAGAACCTTTTTGGCTGTTCAAGTACCCTTCCGCCACTAACTGTTCGTAGGCAGAAATCACGGTATTCCTACTTAGATTAAGCTCTTGTGAAAGCTTCCGCGTAGAAGGCAGCTTCCCATTCTTCATCCACAGTCCTTGAACAATTTTCTTGCGAATAGCAAAAAACAACGCTTGCTGACGCGTTCCATCACTGTCTTTTAAATGCAGGTCACCGATATCAATCAAAGACAAACTGGATCCATCCATTAGTTAAAAGTGGCTCTCTTTAAGCTACCAGTTAAACGCTACATTGCAATCAAAGAATGAGGATCAATCGCTCGTAATCGTGAGCAAACAAGGAGAGAAAATGCTATCCAACACCAATAGAACGGAAATTAAGAAAGGCGCACATAAAGCCGTCTCTGATGTTAGCAAACTGCACGCCATCATAGATGAAAGCCTAATCGCTCATATTGCGATAACCAACGAGTCAGGCCCTGTGGTCATCCCTATGCTGGCATGGCGTGTCGATGATTACGTGTATATCCATGGTGCCAACAACAGTCGACTGTTACGCTCACTCAAACAAGGAGTGCAAACGTGCTTAACCTTTACTTTGTTTGATGGTTGGGTATTGGCTCGAAGTGCGTTTCACCACAGTGCGCATTATCGCAGTGCTGTGGCCTTTGGCCAGTTTGAGGTGGTGGAAGATAACCAAGAGAAAGACAGGTTGCTGAATCACTTTATTGAACAGATCGCTCCGGGGAGAACAGAACAAGTCCGTTTGAGTAATGAAAAAGAACTCAAAGCCACCATGCTACTGCGTATCCCGCTCACGGAGGCATCAGTGAAAATCAGCAATTTTGGCGTCAACGACGATGCGGAAGACATGGACATCCCTGTTTGGGCAGGTGTCCTACCCTACCGAACCGTCATAGGTCCACTGCAAGCTTGTGACGATTTGTATGAAGGTATCGCAGAGCCAGACTACCGCAGTGCCTACTCTAACCGTTGGCAGGAATAAGCACCGTAAAACGTGCGCCGCCTAAGTGACTCTCGCCGACAGAAAGCTCCCACCCCAGTTGCCGCGCTGCACTGGTAGCGATGGCAAGCCCTAAACCAAAGCCTTTCATGTCGGCGTTGCGGCTTTTGTCTAAGCGCGAAAATGGCATAAATACTTCTTCTCGCATTGCCTCAGGGATGCCCGGACCATCGTCCTCAATATCGATGCTCCAGCAATCCGCTACCGTTCGAATCGTCACCTCAACGCAGGACTCACCATAACGCTTGGCGTTTTGCAGTAAATTATCGAGGACAAGGTTACCCAAAGTAGGCTGAAAGTGAATCAATTGGTTCGCGAGTTTATTTTCTGCTCTCAACATGGCGGACTCTAAGCCTAGGTAATTCATGCGGCTTTTACACCAAAGTGGCAGTTCCATGGTTTCAACAGAATCGATCCATGAGTGGTTTTTCACACTCAAGCGAGACAGCATGACAATGTCGGACGTTAAATCCGTCACGACATCAACGTATCGTTCAATATCGTCATGTAACTCTGCCTGCATTTCACCACTCGTGCGTCGAGCTAAATCCGTCGCTAGCTGAATACGACTCAGCGGAGTGCGCACTTCATGAGGAATAGCTTGAGTAAAGATGTGTGTTTGGCGCACTCGTCTCTCAATCTCTTCAGACATGCAGTTGAAGCCTTGGGCGAGCTCTTTCACGGGTTGCGAAAATTGCTTTAGCTCGACTCGCGTATTCAACTCACCAGAACCAAATTGTTGTTGCGCAGCCGTTAGTTGCCGAATTTGGCGGTCAAGACGTCGTACAGGTATGTAAACCATAATGCCTAAACTGCATACAACAACCAAAAGTAGAGTAAGTATAAATACAATCTCAGAATCTTCATTCCAATCAACGTGTGGGCTAAAGAAATCCGTTTTTTCTTTGAAAACTAAACTCTTCGAAGTGTTAGGCAAAGGGAATACCGCAGCATAGGTACTGCCGTCAATAAGATAAACAGGTATCCCTTGCATACGGTACAGCAGATTACAATCTCGACAAGGTGGTGATCCGTCCCAGTTTTCAACCAATGTTAAATCAAAGATAAAGAAATCTTGCTTGCCGTTTTCGGTTAACTTCTTGTAGAGAGAATCCGGAGTGCCTCGTTGCTCAATGTATTGATCGACAAAATAAGCACCATCGTTCAAAAAAACACCGACTTCTGTTTTGCGCATGTACTCTTCCCCCATAAAGAGAAACAAAGCAACAGTCAGCGCAAGGCCAGTTACTAACCCCACATATAGACGAGTAAACAGGGAAAACATGCGTCATTTACCTGTCAGCATGTAGCCGTGGTGACGTATGGTTTTAATGGTAGCCGTATGGATATGAGCCTTAGAGAATTTCTTCCTCAGTGAGGATATACGCATATCAATCGAACGATCAGTAATACAGTATTCAATGCCTCGGGCAAGACGGCAACATGATTCACGAGATACTGGCTTATCGACATTCAGCATCAGGAGCTCTAGAATTTCAAACTCAGAGCTCGTTAAACCAATATCTTTTTGCAAATAAAATGCTTGGGAGCGACGAAGACAAAGACTAATGCCATATCGGCTCAGCTTTTCTTCTTCAACGATATCAACTTGACGACAATAGCGACGCAACGCTGCTTCAATACGGGCGAGAAGGATATTGCCTTTTATCGGTTTGGTAAGGTAATCATCAGCACCGAACTTAAATAAGCTCACCTCGCTCATTTCATCATCGGTCGCAGTCAAAACAATGATAATACCATGATAAAACTTACGCGCCTCTTGGCATATTTCTGCGCCATTTTTTCCTGGTAACATCAAATCTAACAGCACTAGGTCCGGCTTGAGCCCCTTAATCGTTTCTAATGCATTTTGACCGTTATCGATGACAGTTACCGTATATCCTTCGGCTTCGAGGTACATTTTGGTTAATCGAGCAATCTCTGAGTCGTCTTCTACCAGTAAGATTGTATTACCCACCATGAATCATTTACTCCACCAATATGATGGAGGGAGTATATCGCTCGTCCTATACTGCGCAACCTACTTAAATGATAATTTTAATAAAACGCAGGCTTACATACGCTTACAAACCATACATATACGATAATCCTAATCATTCTATACCCCTAAAACCATGCAATAACCTGAGGTTTTATTCATTATCAGAATATAGCTTCACATAGAAAATAAAATTCGGAATAAAAATCCACTATATTTTTAAATATATCGAATAATAGGTCTTACCAAAAAACAATATCAACATATATGACTTAGTTTGCTTATATAGACAGGACTTTATGTTGCTTCTAAGTTTCCTGCTCTAATAAAGTCTACGAGTAACATGAAATGAGATATTCCAAATTAACACCTTTAGCCATATTTTGCGCGATAAGTCTAACTGCTTGTGGCGGCAGTGAATCTAATTCGAAACCATCGACAACGACACCTCCAACACCACCAGTGCCAACATTGAGCACTGTCACAATCCCAACTGTCGTTTCTACAGAGTTTCCAGCCAAGTTAAAAGTGGCTGCTGATGCTGGCTTCACCCACTATGTGAAAATCTCCCTTTCCGAAGCAAACAACAACGATACATTTCACATTGTGGCTGTTGATGACGGTGCGAATAATGAAAAAATCTTTCGTGCAGCCAAAATCATCCAACACCTTCTCACAAACCAACCAGACTCTAAGTACGGCGCTGACAAGTCTCGTATCGCTAAGACATTAGCCGAGCGTGATGCCACACTAATGCTGACCGAAAACGACGAACAGAATGATGAGATGCTAACCAAAATCTTTATCAACGAACTGATTCGCCAAGGCAAATTGAACGATGCAGTTACAAGCTCGGGCTTAGCACACTCTTTTGATACGAGTTCTCTAGAAAAGTTTGTTGTAAGCATGATGGTACTTAACGAAGATGATATGGATACACTTGTCACATCTATCGCGTCAACATTAGTAACTAGTAAAGAAACACCAAACTGGCTAAGGAATAGCCAATCTTTAATGTATCGAGAACTGACAGTTGAAGGCGATTGCCATTACATGAGTAATTTTGCCGATTACTGCGCCAATCTTGGTAAAAAAGCCGAACGAGACGCCGCTTTTGAAGAAATTTTACACTTGGTCCAAGCGCAAGGTATTGCACCTAACACGGCGACTGCGGCACTGCAAAATGACATTCAAGCTCATGCGTTAAGCATCTATAACGATATTCAATCGGGCAAACCGACGGTGTGGCGCCCTACTCAGTATGACTGGGACGATTGGAAATCGGACGACTTCGATCCTGAAAGTGTTAAAAAAACGGGCCCTTCATATTCTCACGAATATTTTGCTGCCGCTTTTGAAGCTTACATGGGTGTAGCAAAAGCAAACGGACATGGTTTAGATGGCTACCAAGCGTTAACGCGTGAAGAAATGCAAACCCAAGATCCACAAGCCGTTGATTGGATCAGTGGCTTATTCCACGGATACTTGCAATATACCGCGAATATCGACTCTGCGGGCGTCAAGCTCTACACAGAAAAGACAAATCCAGGCACAGTACCTACCTTCCGTATGGCTCCCAACAAAGACGGTTTGATAGAAGCGTACACCTACAAATCTCAGTGGTTAACAAAAGTGAAGATCATTGGCGACGACGCGATGAATGTGATCGGTAATGATCAAAACAATACTTTTGAAGGCAACAGCAAAGACAACAGCATTTATGGTGAAGGCGGTATCAACACCTATATCGTGCCACACAAACTGGCGGAATGTACTGTTATCAAAGCAAAGAGCGTTTCTGTTGAGTGCCCAAATACAGGCACTGACGAGTTGTACGACATTCAGAACATCCAATTCACCGACCAAACCCTAGATGTAACCAAGCTATAAACAATGAAAAACATGAAGAAACTTATTCTATTCGCTCCCTTGCTCCTTGCTGGTTGTGGTGGCCTAGCCGTCATGGATCGTACTGATGCCGTAAAAGCACAACCAGAAATGCTGATCAAAACCGACGGTGATTTTTGGGGATTCGGTGCAGATGGCCATTTTGATTTTGCTGGTAAGTACAAAGGCAAGTATTCACGCAGTGCTTCTAACTCAAGTTGGTTTAACCGTATCTCTTTCAAAGAAGGTTCAATGGGCGCAGAAGTGACTCGTATCGACAGCGGAGAAACTTGGCTTTTGAACTGCACCGGAGGCGGTATGTCGGTTAACTACATGGGCGTCGATTTTGGTGGGAATGATCCTTACACCTGTGACATTACTCAAGATGGTAAAAAAGTCGGTGAGTTTGCGATGGAGCCAAAATCGGCTCTCATCGACATCAGCTTTGAAAAAAAAGAGACGGGCGTAGTGCGTATTGGTAGCACCCACTTTAATGTAGAAACTGTACATACTAGTCCTGACGCCATGATGGCGGTAGACATTCCATTGGGTTATAGCTTTAAGGAGGGCACACAAGAAATTGCCGCAGTGCAGACGAACGGTACCATTGCGGTACAGATGCTCCCTGAACTTAGCGAACAAAAAAAGGATGTAATTGCCATCGGCGCTGTTGCAAGTGCACTAAGTTGGCGTCCTAAGAAATAGCCACCACATAAAACGACACAAAAAAATAACAAAGCCCTCAACTTTGAGGGCTTTTATTGCTTGTACTCATAGAGATAAGTGGAGCACTACTTCTCTAATCTTCCCGTATACTGCTTGGGCGTTAATCCACGATGTTTCTTAAACATACGATTGAAGCTCGCCACATTGGTGTAACCAAGGCGCGTGGCAATGTCATCAATACTCACGCGCTTACTCAACAAACCAGCTGCAATATTACTCAATACATAGCCAGAAACCGTCGAAAAATTGAGCCCTAATTTATGCAAACGACGTTGAAACTGCTGTTCAGATAAATCAAGCAGAGAAGACACGCGCTCTAACGTTGGCAATCCATAATGGCTGCTGTAGTTCACCACTTCATAAATCACTTTCAACTCGTCTTCTGGATCGGGCATATTAAGCAAATCATCCAAGTCGGAAAAACTCATCGCTAGACGGCTGTCTTCTCGATGGCTCACTTGGCGGGAGGCTAGTCGGTCATCTCCTGGGATCCATATCTCTGTTTTTGGCTGACTCCATTCCACCTCGCAGCCGAAATATTCCCGGTATCGCTCAGTATTTTTTCTCGAGCCTGAAACCTTGACACGTAAAGGCTGATAATCTTTGCCAAGAAATTCGCGCAACACCTTAATCATAAATACCGCACAGCGGATACTATCGTGCACCTTTACTGACGTTTCTATAAACGGGTTGTGGTAAGTCCATTTGATGATTTTACCCGACTGTTCGCCAGCAAAAAACGCCCCTGATTGTAGGTTGCTCACACCATAATTCACTCGCCGAATGGTACTGGCTAAATCATTGCCGGAGAATAACCAGCGTCCCACTGGCCCTAGCTTTTGCAGTTCAATACCTCGGCTGAGACTCAACACCACATCCGGGTCACCACTAGCTTGTTCAACACAACGATACCATTCCGCAACGGCTTTTAGCGGGATCAGTGTCATTGGGTTACGAAACACCGATGCTGGGATCCCTAACTCATCCGAGTCCAAATTGTATTTAGATAACGCGAGGTTATGCATGTTTAGAATGCCCATCGCGCGAATAAACCGAACCGTTTTCATAACTAATTACATCAAATTTAATCCTATAGTGATTGAATCTGTCACAAAGAAAGCCGCAAATCAAATTCAGATCACAATACGCCAACAGTTTGATAGAGGAGTGTTTAATGAGTTTACTGAGTGTCCCATTTGTCGGTACAGGCGCAGATACGGCGTTACATGTTGTCGCTGCTGTCGTTTTAATCGCGAGTGTCGCGGGCGCGTGTTACGGCTTTTGGAAAATCCATGAATTGCCTATCAATAAAGCACACAGCAAAGACCATCATCAGATAGGGCTCATCACTGCGCTGACCTGGATAGGGTTTGTCTGGCACTGGGTTTGGGTGCTAGCCGTGATCTTTGCATTTGTTGATATGGAAAAAGCCATCATCAATCTGCGTGATACATGGAAAAGTAAACCGCAAACAGAAACACAGCCAAAAGAGGAAGCATAATGTTAGAAGGTTTAGCGGTATGGGCACTCTTCATCTATCTGTTGCGTTTGGTTGGCATGCCTTGGAACAAAGCAACCAAATCGTTCGCTTATCTTGGCGGCTTGGGTTGGCTAATGTTCGTCTGGGTAGGTTTGATTAACTTCACCCCGATGGATTTATCCGGCGGTTCTGTCGTGCAGTCACCACACATCCAATTGCGTCCAGATTCAACCAATGTAAAAGGTAAAGTTGACCACATTTACATTGAGCCGAATCAGAAAGTTAAAGAAGGTCAGCTAATTTATGAACTTGACCCAACGCAATACAAAATCGCATTAAATCAAGCGAACGTATCCGCTGATTCTGCTCGCGTTGCATTAGCTACGGCAAAAGGCGACATCGAGATTGAAGAAGCCAACCACGAAGCGCTAGTGCAAGATCTAGAAACATCAAAGAGCCAGTTGGAAGCGGCGAAAGTTGACTACAAATTGCAGAAAAAAATGCTAGATCGTTATGTTGAGCAAAACCGAGTAGTGCACAACACCATCACGGAAAGCGATATCGACAAACAATCGAGTGCGGTTGATATGGCACGTCACAACGTGTTGACCCTTGAGTCTCAAATCAAGAAGAAACAAGTCGATATTTCCCGTGCAAAACTGGCGATTCATAAAGCGGAACTTGCAGTTGAAACTAAACAAGCCGAACTGCGCCAAGCTGAAGAGCAAATTGCAAAAGCGCAATGGGATTTGAATAGCACAAAAGTTCATGCCCCAACAGATGGCTTTGTCACCAACTTTATCCTGCGTGAAGGTCAGCGTGTATCGATGATGCCGCGTATCAACATGTACACTAACGAGAAGTACGTGCTGATGCGAGTCAACCACCAGGCGATTCGTAACATCAAACCGGGTCAGCCAGCGGAATTCTCTTCGTCCGTTTACCCAGGTAAGATCTTCTCAGCGACCGTCGAAGGCATTGTTGAAGCAACAGGTGAGTCACAAGGTAATCTACTGGGTTTCGATGATTCCGTACGTGTCACCACTGGAAAGAACTTACAGAACAAACACCACTTTGTTCGTCTTAAGATTGATGAGCCAGAAGGCTACGACATCCCTGTTGGCTCTGTTGGCCTCGCATGGGTCAGCGGTGAAAAACCGATAGGCTTCATGGCCTTCTTGGATGTGATTCGCGGGATCATCATCCGAATGAAGTCTCAACTGTACTTCTTCTACTCTATCTAAACTCGCAAACCGCCAGTTACGCTGGCGGTTTTCTTTTCATTTGTATCCAAACATATCCTTTTCCCGTATAACAATTAGTTAGTAAATAGCGGAGAAGATTCATGTCGGCAAAGGAAAGAAGCCTACCTACCCATCGCATCTCAAGATTCAGCAAGTTCGCTTCACTTGCTACCCGTGTCGCAGGCAATGTGATTACAGAAGGCACGAAGCAGATAGCCAAAGGCAACAAACCAAAAGCGAAAGACCTCTTGCTGACGCCACAGAACATCGCGCGTTTAACTGACCAACTTGCTCACCTACGTGGCGCTGCAATGAAGCTTGGTCAAATGCTGTCAATGGATGCTGGTGATGTTTTAGAACCTGAACTTGCCGATATTCTTTCCCGTCTTCGTTCCAACGCAGACCCAATGCCTGCAAAACAACTCAACGCAGTAATGGAAAGTTCGCTAGGAACGAATTGGAAAGCTGAGTTTCTGTCATTTAACTTCAAACCAATCGCCAGTGCATCAATAGGACAAGTGCACCAAGCTTACAGCGATGCGGGCGATAACCTAGCCGTCAAAGTGCAATATCCGGGCATACGGAAAAGTATCGATAGCGACGTCGATAATGTCGGTACACTGCTCAAGGTCGTTGGGTTGATTCCCGAGTCTGTCGACTACAAAGGATTGCTCGAAGAAGCGAAAAAGCAGCTACATGACGAGGCCGATTACGCACGAGAGGCACAATTTGCCATTCGTTATCATGACGCTTTGAAGGAGCACCCTCATTTTGTGGTGCCCAAGATTCATACTGAAAGTTGCTCAGACTCCGTTCTCGCGATGGAATTCATTGATGGCAGTCCGATTGAGCAAATCGAACATTATGATCAGAGTACGCGAGATTTTGTCATGCACAGCCTACTCGAATTACTGTTTCGAGAGCTGTTCGAATTTAAGATGGTACAAACCGACCCAAATTTCGCCAACTACTTATATATCGAAAACACTCGTCAAATCGGCTTGCTAGATTTCGGGGCCACTCGCGAGTACAGCGAGCGGTTCAGCACTGGTTATCGCCAAGCTTTCGCATCTGTCGTTAACAATGACGAACAAGGCTTGAATAATGCGCTTGAACAAATAGGCTTCTTCAGCCAAACCATCCTTCCAGACCAACGCCAAGCGATTCTCGATCTAGTGAAAATGGCATGTGAACCTATGTTGGTCGATGAGCCCTATGATTTCAAAGTCAGCGGCTTAGCACAAAAGCTTCGCGAGGCTGGCACCATTCTAAGCATGGAGCAAGAATACTGGCATACTCCACCAGCAGATGCCCTATTTTTACACAGAAAAATCGGCGGAATGTACTTGCTGGCAGCCCGTATTGGCGCAAAAGTGAACATTCGCCAATTGGTACAGCCATATCTCACCATCAACAGCGAATAGCCTATTGTTTTTCTGTTACTTTCAAGTACCTTGAGCAAGGTTAAGATGCATAGTTGTGCATCTCAATAACATGCCATACTTCCATAAAACGAATTAACTATCGGGGTACTCGGTGAGCAAGTTTCAAGATCTCTCCACTCTAATCCAGCAAATTGGCCAAGCCGAAGAAGCGGATCAAGTCGCAACGCTCAATGAATCTATTGAAGCGGGCCTCGAGCCCGGCGCGGTTGCCCTGATTCTAGAAGCATTTCCAATCGACGATCGTGTTCGCTTATGGCGAGCTTTACCACTAGAGCTACATATCGACGTGTTAACGGAAATGCGTGCGGACGTACGTTTCTCTATCATCAATGCGTTATCTGAAGTCGAGCTAAAGCTCACTCTCGCTAAACTCGACAACTTGTCGCTCATCGAATGGGCCGATTCGTTGCCAGAGTCGATCATCAACGAAGCGCTCTCGTTGATAGAAAAAGATGAGTTGGAACTTTACGATCAAGCAAACGAGTATGCTGATGAAGAACTCGGCCACTGGGCTGAACGTAAGATCATCACCCTGCCCTTCAACATTACGATTGGGACAGCTAAGCAGTTAATGGAGCGCTATAGCTACGACACGCCTCAACAGGTGTATCTGATTAATCGTAATAAACAGTATCGTGGAACGGTCAACTACTTCGATATCTTGCGTGGTGACCCCGATACTCGCTTAAAAACACTCGTTATTGAGGCTGTGACGGTGCTAGACAGTAAAATGATGCTTCCTGAAGCGGTAGAGGCATTAGAACACAGCACACTGCCCGCTCTCCCTGTAACTGATGCAGACCAAACACTGATCGGTGAAGTCGATTGGCAGTTTGCATTGAGTACACAGCGTGAAATCTACGAAGCACGTTTGATGGCCGGTACAGGTATGGATGAAGGCGATGACTTGTTTGCGCCAGTATTAAAAAGCTCGCATAAGCGCGGTGTTTGGTTAGGCATCAATTTGCTTACTGCGATTTTGGCGTCTGTCACTATCGGACTATTTGAAGATGTAATTGCGCAGGTGGTGGCTTTGGCGGTGCTCATGCCAATTGTTGCATCCATGGGGGGCATTGCTGGCAGCCAAACGCTCACTCTAATGATTCGTGCGATGGCGCTTAATCAGATCACCCCAGGTAACCGTTTCAAGCTATTGAAAAATGAGTTGGGTATTGGCTCTCTGAACGGCATTGCTTGGGCGTTAATCATCGGCGGGCTCGCCGGATTGTGGTTTCAATCTCCGGTTCTTGGGGGAACCATCGCGCTGGCCATTATCGTCAATATTATTACCGCAGCTTTATTTGGTGTGCTGATTCCCATCATTCTGGATAAGTTTAAATTGGACCCCGCTTTGGCTGGCTCGGTGATTCTAACAACAGTGACAGATGTAGTTGGTTTTTTCGCCTTTTTAGGAACGGCGAGTTTAGTCATGCTTTAAAAGGTTCATTGTTTATTAATCAATCATTAGCATAATAGAGTCAAATTGCATAACGCAGTTGCAAATTGCAAACACACTCAAACTTTAAGCAACGCATGTCACAGAAACTACGTATTTTAGGGCATATTAAAGTTGGCACAGTAACTGCATTATATAAATCGACCCTTCTTAAGCCGAGGGTCACCTAGCCAACTGACGTTGTTAGTGAACTTGATTTTGTTCACATGTATATAAGCCAATCGCACTCTTTGCGGTTGGCTATTTTTTTATGTGGCTATTGCCCTCTTATCCTCTGACCGAGCTCGGTTGTACTTTTCTTACCCACAACAGATTGTTTACTGTTTATAAAATTCAAATATTCGCCCACTAAACCATTAGAAATGCCAGCTTCAACAAAAATAAATCACCTACACAAAATAAAACCAAGAAAACACACCCAAGAAAAGAACAAATAACGTCCAAACCAAAAACCTCATCATGAAATCGTTTTCTTTTCATAGAAATCGACTGAACAATCCAGAGTTATAGATAAATTTAATCCATAAAAACAAATAGCAATTCAAAACATTCATTTCAAATAGAAAACCTGTCTATAAATCATAGAAAATACGTAAAATCAAAATTTCCACTTTTAGAATTTAAAAATCAAACCATTGTTATTAAAAGAAAAAATACACATCAAAAACAAAGCAAACGTTTAAATTGCAATTTTATCATTGACTATTAAATTTACATCACGATAATACGCGCCGTTTGCCTGAAAATCAGGTGCTATAATTTAATATTTCAATGTGCGGAGGTAATAATGGCTGGAGACAATAACTACAGTCTTGGACCAGTTCCTAACACGGCCAGAAAAGGCGTGGCGTCACTTACAATGGTGATGTTAGGACTCACTTTTTTCTCCGCAAGTATGTGGACTGGGGGTTCTCTCGGTACTGGGCTCTCCTTTAATGATTTTTTCCTCGCTGTTCTCATCGGTAACCTAATCCTCGGTATTTACACTTCTTTCCTCGGTTACATCGGCGCTTCTACTGGTCTCTCTACTCACCTTCTTGCTCGTTTCTCTTTTGGTTCTAAAGGCTCTTGGCTTCCTTCTGCTCTTCTTGGCGGTACTCAAGTTGGGTGGTTTGGAGTTGGTGTCGCGATGTTTGCGATTCCGGTGCACAAAGCAACGGGCATCGATACCAATACTTTGATCCTCGTCTCCGGTTTGCTCATGACCGCGACCGTTTACTTTGGCATCTCCGCACTGATGGTGTTGTCAGCAATTGCCGTTCCTGCCATTGCGCTACTTGGCGGCTACTCTGTCATCGAGGCAGTAAATAGTGTTGGCGGTATAAGCGAACTACAACAGGTTCAACCAACCGAGCCACTCGATTTTTCAATAGCTCTCGCGATGGTTGTCGGCTCTTTTGTCAGTGCTGGTACATTAACGGCGGATTTCGTACGCTTTGGTAAAAAGCCGCGCAGCGCCGTGATGATCACCATGGTGGCATTTTTCATCGGTAACTCGTTAATGTTTATCTTTGGCGCGGCAGGTGCGTCGGTGACGGGTCAATCAGACATCTCTGAAGTGATGATCGCGCAAGGTCTTCTTATTCCAGCTATCATCGTTCTTGGCTTGAACATCTGGACGACCAACGACAACGCGCTCTACGCATCGGGTCTTGGATTTTCCAACATCACAGGCTTACCAAGTAAATACATCTCAATGGCGAACGGTCTTGTTGGCACACTTTGCGCTCTCTGGCTCTACAATAACTTTGTTGGCTGGCTGACCTTCTTATCTTTGGCAATTCCACCGATTGGCGGTGTGATCATCGCTGACTTCTTCACGAACCGTAAACGCTACGCAAACTTTGAAGCCGCCCAATTCCAAAACGTTAACTGGGCTGGCATTATCGCTGTCGTGATTGGCGTTGGTGCGGGACACTTCCTGCCTGGCGTAGTGCCGATTAACGCTGTACTTGGCGGCGCAATTAGCTTCCTGATTCTTAATCCTGTTCTCAACAAAAAAGCACTGGCTACACAGCCAGCGTAAGGAACCATCATGACAACACTACTGATCAAAAACGTAACGCTAAAAGGACAAGAAGGTCTGCAGCAAATTTTGATTGAAGATGGTCAATTCAAGCGCATTGAAAGCAACGATGTGGAGCTTAGTCATAACGGTGACATCATCGATGCTGAAGGCGGTATGGCGGTTGCGCCTTTCTGCGAGCCACACATTCACTTAGATACAACTCAAACCGCAGGTGAGCCAAGCTGGAACATCTCTGGCACATTGTTTGAGGGTATTGAACGTTGGGCTGAGCGCAAAGAAATGCTGTCGATTGAAGACGTGAAAGCGCGCGCAAAACAAACCTTAAAATGGCAGATAGCAAACGGCGTACAACACGTTCGTACCCACGTCGATGTTTCAGACCCTACCCTAATTGCCCTAAAAGCGATGGTAGAAGTGCGTGAAGAGATGAAAGAATGGGTAGATATCCAAATCGTCGCCTTCCCGCAGGAAGGAATTCTCTCTTACCCAAATGGCAAAGAGCTGCTAGAAGAAGCCGTCAAATTAGGTGCGGACGTGATTGGCGCGATTCCACACTTTGAATTCACACGCGAATATGGCATTGAATCGCTGCACTACGTATTCGAGTTAGCGAAAAAATACGACCGCCTGATCGACGTGCATTGTGATGAAATCGATGACGAACAATCTCGGTTCGTTGAAACACTGGCAGCATTAGCGCACAAGTTTGATATGGGGAATAAAGTCACGGCCAGTCACACCACAGCGATGGGTTCCTACAACGGTGCATACGCATCTCGCCTGTTCCGTTTATTACGCATGTCCGGTATCAACTTCGTGGCAAATCCATTGGTGAACATTCACTTACAAGGACGTTTTGATGATTACCCAAAACGTCGCGGCGTAACACGAGTGAAAGAGATGCTGAATGCCAACATCAACGTCTGCTTTGGACACGATGATGTATTTGACCCTTGGTACCCACTAGGCACTGCAAACATGCTGCAAGTACTGCATATGGGTCTGCACGTGTGTCAGGTGATGGGTTACGACCAAATCAACAACTCACTGGATCTGATCAGCAACAATTCAGCACGTACACTGAACATTCAAGACAAGCACGGCATTGAAGAAGGCAAACCAGGTAGTTTACTGATTCTTCCCGCAGAAAATGGTTTTGACGCAGTACGTCGCCAAGTGCCGGTTCGTTACTCTGTTCGTCACGGTAAAGTGATTGCAGAAACACAGCCTGCGACAACTCATATTCATCTTGAACAAGCAGAGCAAGTAACGTTCAAACGCTAAAAAGATCGGCGAAACGAAAAAGGCCTGACGACATCGTCAGGCCTTTTTTCTACTGGTAAACATCACTGCTCGCTCTGTCTATTCTTGTCTCATAAACCACTGAACACATTGAAAGGCCATATAAAACGGCTCAGTACCAAACGTTGCACAAGGTTCTGGTGGCTGAATCTCAATTACACCATCGCACTTGGAAATTATTCTAAGCGTTGGGCATACTTCTGACTTCATTTTAGTTGTAGATATGAACCATGACGTCATTAAGCCAGATAGAACCGCAATTTTTGGAATTTATGCAGCAAGAGATGCAAGTAGATGCAGCTCATGATCTTAAACACGTAAAACGCGTGGTCAAAACAGCGAAACAGCTCTGCAAAGAAGAAAATGCAGACATCGCGATTGTATTACCGGCTGCCTATTTGCATGATTGCTTTACTTACCCGAAAGATCACCCAAATCGCAAAGAGAGCTCAATCATCGCAGCCAAAAAAGCGGTCGCATTTTTAGAGAGTATCGATTATCCGCAGCAATATCATGATGCCATTGCTCATGCGATAGAGGCACACAGCTTTAGCGCAAACATCAGGCCAAATACGTTGGAAGCCAAAATCGTCCAAGATGCCGACCGTCTGGACGCTTTAGGCGCAATTGGCGTGACGCGATGCATTCAAGTCAGCACTCAATTTAACGCGCAACTTTACAACGACAGCGATATATTTGCCGAAGAACGTGAACTTAACGATAAACAATTCACTCTGGATCACTTTCAAACCAAGTTATTCAAAATCGCTGAAACCATGAACACGGAGTCAGCGAGACGCGAAGCGCAAAAACGCAAAACCTTTATGCAAACGTACCTAGAGCAGTTACACGACGAGGTAACAGCGTAAATGTCAGAAAGCTATACGTTAATTAAAGAGCTTAAACGCCAACTAAAGTTAGCTGGGCTGCATTATGCGGATGTTGCACAACACCTTAATTTAAGTGAAGGAAGCGTCAAACGTTTACTCGCTGAAGGTCAGCACATTAGTCTTGAACGCTTAGAACGCATTTGCCAATTGATTGGTTTAGAAATGGCGGAACTGTTTAAGATCGCGGCTGCGCACAATAAAGGTCTAGAGTCGCTAACGTTAGAGCAAGAAAAGCAGTTGGTTGATGATAAAGCCCTGCTACTCGTGGCAATCTGTGTTGTAAATGGCTATCAGTTTGAGCAAATCGTTCAGCAATACACCTTCAATGAGTTTGAACTGGTGCAAAAGCTTGCTCATTTGGATCGTCTGAACATCATCGACTTGCAGCCAAATAACAAAATTCGTTTGCGTATATCTCCGACATTTAAGTGGCAGATGGGCGGCCCTATTCAACGGTTCTTCCAACAGCAAGTTCAAGACGCCTTTTTCCAAAGCTACTTTTCTGGTGAAGATGAAAAGTTCTCCATGGCAACAGGACTGATGAGTGTACCAAGCAACAAGAAGCTACAACAGAAACTGCAAAAGGTCATCGATGAGTTTTATCAGGCTTGCCAAAATGATAGCTCTCTCGATATGGACGAAAAGCACGGCACCTCTCTGATTATTGCGATGCGTCGTTGGACGTTCCCTTTGTTTGAACCATGGGAAAGAAAACCTGCTCAGAAGTCTCGGAATTAGTAACTCAATAAACGAATGGAAATGAAAGTAACGAATTTCGTTACTTTTGGTGGCATACAACGTCACTTGAAAGAGAAAGCTGGTTTAATCGTTCATTGAGCATAAAGTGCTCCCATCTCATTCGACTTTGTTTAATCGGGGCCCGTATGTTTTTCTCAAAACGCTTTTTTCCTTACTTTGTGACGCAATGCCTTGGCGCACTCAATGACAACATCTACAAAAACGTTCTGTTATTGATGGTGACATACAGCCAAATTGATAACCTACCAATATCCGTCAATCTATTCGTTAATTTGGCGGCAGGCTTATTCATCCTACCTTTCTTTCTATTCTCAGCGCATGCTGGTGCCGTCGCTGACAGCATGGACAAAGCCAAATTAATCCGACGTCTAAAGCTCATCGAGCTGGCTATCATGTCTTGCGCAGCAACCGCTATTGCCACCCAAAGTGCCATGCTGATGCTGGTTCTGCTGTTTATGACAGGCACTCAATCGGCCTATTTTGGCCCCGTGAAATACGCCTTGTTACCACAAGCGCTCAAACCAAATGAGCTTGTTAGAGGAAATGCTTGGGTTGAAATGGGCACGTTTCTTTCGATTCTTATAGGTACGCTTAGCGCAGGCCTGCTGCTAGCCATTCCTAATGGTACCTTGATTGCTTCTTGTACCGTGATTGCCTTGTCTTTGCTTGGGTTCATGAGCAGCGTGAATATTCCAACGATGCCTAGCCAATCGAATGACAAAGCGAAATTTGAACCGATTTCTGGTTTAAAGAACACGTTAAAAGTGGCAAAAAAACAGAGAGGCATCTGGATGTCTATTCTTGCCATCAGTTGGTTCTGGTTCATGGGTGCGACTTACCTAACTCAATTCCCTAACTTCGCACGCGAACATTTGTTCGCAGATAGCACTGTCGTTTCTTTACTGTTGGCATTGTTTTCGATTGGTATCGCGACAGGCTCTTGGTTGTGTGAAAAACTTTCTTTCAACCACGTTGAGCTTGGTATTTTGCCATTCGGTATCCTTGGTCTGACAGTCTTTGGCGTCGACTTGCTATGGGCAGTCCCAAGTTATCCATCACTTCCGGTGCACTTTTATGATGTGCAAAGCTTCGTTGCTGAATCAAAACATCTGCGCGTCATGATTGACCTGTTCCTTGTTGGTGTAAGCGGCGGTGTCTTTATTGTTCCTCTTTATGCGTTCATCCAATCGCGTTCAAACAAAGGGGAGTGTGCACGTGCCATTGCTGCTAACAACATCATGAATGCGTTGTTTATGGTGGTGTCTGCTTTGGTTTCGATCGTTGTACTCAGCGTACTAGAGCTTTCTATTGTGGAACTGTTTGCCATGATGGCAATAGGTAACTTTTTCGTGGCGATCTATGTATATCGCCAAGTACCGGAATTTACACAACGCTTTATCAGTTATTTACTCAGCCATTGTATGTATCGTGTGTCCGTAAAGGGGCGCCAACATATTCCTGAACAAGGTGCTGCGTTAATCGTGGCTAACCATGTTAGCTATGTCGATGCATTGATTTTGATGGGAACCTCTACTCGCCCGGTTCGTTTTGTGATGGACAAGTCCATCAGCGAGCTACCTGTTCTTAAATATGTATTCCGTCATGCCGGTGTTATCCCGATCTGTTCTCCACGTAAGTGTGCCGACACTTACCGACGAGCATTTGAACAGATTGAACAAGCACTTAACGACGGTGAGGTTGTCTGTATCTTCCCTGAGGGTCGTTTAACGTCTAACGGTCAATTGGGTGAGTTTCGCCCTGGTGTGGAAAAAATCCTTGAACGTAACCCTGTTCCTGTCATCCCTATGGCGTTAAAAGGGCTTTGGGGTTCTTTTTTCAGCCATAAAGGCGGACATGCTCTCACAAAACGACCGACTCGTTTTTGGTCAAAAGTGGATGTTGTTATCGGTGAAGTGTTAAGTCCTGCGTCTTTAAATCGTCATCAATTGCAACAACAAGTACAGGATTTACTGGGCTGAGTCGCTTGCTACAGCAGTCAAACTTTGCAGAAAAACGTAAATATGCACCACAAAGCACAAGTAGTTCCTTGTTAATTAGAGTAGGATATCTACGATGTCATAAATCTAGGAGGTATTATGAAAATCATCATCTTACATGGTCTTTATATGCATGGGCTGGTCATGCAGCCTCTTAGCCAAAAGCTGAGAAAACTCGGATACGAAACGCAAGTACTCAGCTATAACACCGTTGCTATCGATGAGCCTTCACTGTTTGATTCTATTGATCATTCGCTTAATCCACTGACCACAAACGTGCTCGTGGGACACAGCTTGGGAGGCTTGATGATTAAGCGCTATCTCGCCAACAGAAAACCGAGCACTAACTTAATCTCTCATGTTGTCGCTATCGGTTCGCCTCTGAAAGGCGCGTCCATTGTAGGTCGAATTCAAGATCTCGGATTGGGTGCAATTTTAGGCAATTCGCCACACCACGGATTAAACAAACATGATGACGCTTGGGATTTCCCTCAAAAACTCGGCAGTATCGCAGGAACGATGCCGATTGGCGCTCGCCCATTGTTGATCCGTAATGACAACACCATGTCGGACGGTACCGTTACCGTAGAAGAGACAAGACTGGACGGTATGCAAGATCATATCGAAGTGAAGCAAACGCATACGAGCCTGATTTACAACACCTTCGTGCCGCAGCAGATTGATCACTTTATTCGCACAGATTATTTCCGTCGATAGCACACTTTTCCATCATACAGATGGAATCGACTTTCCAAGCTATTCAGTTCGCAGTACTATCCTAGCTCCACTTCTTCACAACTTGGATGAAGTGGTACATTTTTAATTGTTCTCAGGGCGGGGCGAAATTCCCCACCGGCGGTATACTTTTTCAAGTGAGCCCGCGAGCGCTCGATTCGTCGAGGTCAGCAGATCTGGTGAGATGCCAGAGCCGACGGTTATAGTCCGGATGAAAGAGAATAAGAATACACCAGCATAGCGAGTCAGATCGCTAAAAATGCCGGTGCACTTCTTTTTGATCGTATTTTACGGCGATCTCTCATACCGCCCTGATTCTGGTGAAATTTAGGAGTTAACCATGAATCAGTCATCACTACTTGCCGAATTCGGCGACCCAATTACTCGCGTTGAAAACGCACTTATCGCTTTAAAAGAAGGCCGTGGCGTACTGCTTCTTGATGATGAAGATCGCGAAAACGAAGGCGATATCATTTATTCAGTCGAGCACCTCACTAACGAGCAAATGGCATTGATGATCCGCGAATGTAGCGGCATCGTTTGTTTGTGCTTAACAGATGCTCAAGCAGACAAACTGGAGCTGCCTCCAATGGTGGTAAACAACAACAGCGCAAACCAAACCGCATTTACGGTTTCTATTGAAGCGAAAGTTGGTGTAACAACGGGTGTTTCAGCAGCAGACCGCGTAACGACCATTAAAACGGCGGCAAACCCGCACGCAAAACCGGAAGATCTTGCTCGCCCGGGTCACGTATTCCCTCTGCGCGCACGTCCAGGTGGTGTAATGACTCGCCGTGGTCACACAGAAGGTACGATTGATCTGATGCAAATGGCAGGGCTTCAACCCGCTGGCGTACTGTGTGAAGTGACCAATCCAGATGGCACGATGGCAAAGGCACCGGAGATCGTAGCATTCGGTCGCCTGCACAACATGCCGGTACTGACGATTGAAGACATGGTAATGTACCTGAACCAGTTCGAGTTGAAACTGGCATAGTCAGATCTCAGCTCTTGAAAAAGCCGCGCATTTGTGCGGCTTTTTTGATCGATCCTCTTTGCACTTAAGTAGTTATACTTATTGAAAACAAGGGGAACAACACCATGAAAGGATTACTGAACTTCGCCGCTCTCGTTAGCTTTCTCTCCATGAATTCGCTTGCTCTTGCATCTGAGTGCCCTGATATTCTTCAAGGTAAGCAAAGGTTGTTAAACTCAACGGAAGAAGTCGATCTATGCGAAAGCTTTAAGGGAAAGACACTACTAATCGTCAATACAGCAAGCCAGTGCGGCTTCACTCCTCAGTTCGAACAGTTAGAAACCCTCTATCAAACTTACAAAGACCAAAACTTCACCGTTATCGGTTTCCCGAGCAATGACTTTCGACAAGATAGAGGAAGCGAAACGAACACTGCGAAAGTCTGTTATCTCGATTACGGGGTAACCTTTCCAATGATGGCTCGCTCTTCAGTATTAGGTGTAGATGCGAACCCAGTCTTCAACCAAATTACCAACCAAGCAGGCATAAAACCAAAATGGAACTTCTACAAGTTTCTGATTAGCTCTGAAGGTAAAGTTATTGCTACTTTTCCAAGCTCCACATCACCGACAAGTACTACGCTTACCAATATGATAGAGCAACAATTGTAAGGTGACGACCATGACAACACGCTCAACCATGCTACAACTCGGTTACTTAGGCCTGGTTCCATTTGTGTTTAGTTTAGGGCTGATTTTCACTGACATCTCACTCTTCAATTTAAGTGGTCAGCAATTTTTCATCGCATATAGCGCCGTTATA
The DNA here is from genome assembly GCF_033340395.1 of Vibrio sp. 1159. NCBI lineage: Bacteria > Pseudomonadati > Pseudomonadota > Gammaproteobacteria > Vibrionales > Vibrionaceae > Vibrio > Vibrio sp. 1159. The sequence goes on from NZ_JAWOWL010000002.1 coordinate 170,128, forward strand.
TTAAGTTTTTTATCTGGCATCCTTTGGGGTAATGGCATTGAGCATTACTACCACCGCCTTAGCCGAAATGTATTAATTCTCAGCAACCTTTTTGTCTTACTGGCTTGGGGCGCATTACTGCAGGGCCACAAACATTACGCGGTCGCTACCCTACTCTTAGCAATTGGGTATCTTGCTGTTTGGTATGCAGAAAAGCTCGTGAGGAAAGTCGAACAAGACGCCGAGCCCAAGGGATATCAAGGAATGAGGAGCAAACTGACCTTCGGCGTAATCGTAATGCACGGATTGGCTTTAGTTTCATAACCTGGTCTGTCCAGTACTAAGATCACAAAAAAACGTCTTTTTATAAAACAATGTTCATTTCGTGAATGCACACATATTTTGAACACTGTTTTGTTTCATTTATGAATCAATCCACATATAAGTAATTCAAAGCATTCACAAAGGATATGAATATGTTTTTTCGCAAACTTTTGTTTAGCACTGCGATGATCAACGCAACGACAGGTTGCGTGTCTTACCAGGCACAACAAGCCGCCGCTCAAACAGTAAATAATACAGGCACTGTGCTTACCAATGTGATTAAAACCACGATTGCTCAGCCATGTAATGTTGCAATCACTGCTGCTAGCTTGTTTTATCCGCATGCCATATTTATGACTAGTGTTCCGACTCAAGCATGTACAAGCGTTCTTAGATAATACGAAAGTGATAAGCATAAAAAATGGCGACTCTACCGTCGCCATTTTTAAGCTTCAATGCTATTTATAGTTACAGAGTCAATAAGTAATTAACTAATTGATTGTACTCGTCGTAAGTACGAATTTCGTTGGCCAAAACAATGTATTTATTGTTCACAACCACACCCGGAACCCCTCTCAACGTGCTAGCAGAGAATTGCTTATCAAAACCTTTCTGCATTGAGTTTACGGCGAAACTATTGTACGCCGCATCAAACTTCTTACCTTCGACGCCATTATCAACGAACAGCTGTTTCAGCTCAGCTTCGTCTTTTGGCGCTTGTCGCTTTTGATGAATTTGGGCAAACATGGCAGGAATCATTGTATCTTCAACTCCTAGCGACACCATCGTCGCGTAGGACTTGGCCATCGGAATCGCCATATCTCCGCCCATGAAGCCCACATGCACCTTTTCAAACTTTGCCTCTTTTGGCAGAGCAGGTTTTAAACGCTCAATAAGCGACTCAAACTTGTAGCAATGTGGGCAATAAAAAGAAAAGAATTCCGTCACAACAGGTTTCGATGCTTTCTTAACATCCAGAACTTTGTAGTGCTTCCCTTCTTCAAATTGCGCTGCATGAGCGGTAAAAGTCAGTAAAAGTGCACTACATAAGGCAAGTAGTTTTTTCATTGTTTATTTCCTTGTGGCATTCAAATGCCAAATCATTTCATTTGGTAAAAAGGGGTAAACCCCAAGTAATTTGAGATGAGGAATTAAACAATCGGAGGACGATAAAGCTTGGTGATCACAGTCACTACTTTTTCGACTAGAGGCCTATCAATCAATGCAAGGCTATAAGGAAGAAGCAGTAAGTCGTTTTGAGATAAGTTGGCGGGAATTTTGACCATGCAGGAAGAGCTACAACTCGTGTGAGATTGTTGTGCCTTATTGATGGCTGACTCATCGTGATGTGATTCTACGCAGTCGTCATTGATGCCAAGTTGTTTGTGCAGAGCAGCCTGTTGAACAATAAGATCGCGTACTTCAATTGTTTTCATCGGAGCGGAAGCCTGCGCCACAGGAGCGACACTACTCAAAAGCATAGCAACTAAGCAAACTATCGCAGTCAACAATGTACGGTTAAACTTCAACATAGCTACATCAAGGAAAATGGTGATTTAAGATAATACATGATAACGATTTGACTTCAAGATACGGACTCTCGGCTCGCTAACAAACTCTGTTCTTTGACCATTTTAGGCTAGTGAATTTTCTCTCTAACGCTCCCTCAGTACACGAAATCAGCACAACGAGCTATTCACCGTTCGGATACTCCCCTCATCAGATACCAGCAACAATTCGATAAAACTTGAAATCATTATGAAACATGAGTAATAGTTAGAACAGTTTTTGTACGAACAAGGAAAGATCAATGCTTAAAAAAAGATTCTTTAAGACAAAAGATGAAGTCGAAGTCACGTTCGAGCTAGATAAAGATCAGTGGGACTCTGTCCAAATTGCTGGAGACTTCAACAACTGGCAGCCAGAACCGATGAAATTAGTGAAGAAAAGTCGTCAGTTTAAATTTAAAACCCGCTTACCTAAAGCGCAGAATGTTCAGTTCCGTTACTTGCTCGATGATGCGAAGTGGGAAAATGACCCACAAGCTGATGCTTACGTTCCAAATGTTTTTGGCAGCGACAACAGCGTCGTGTGTACCACCGAATAAGCGGTAATTTCGCTTTAAGATTCCATACCTAGGCGCAAACGTTGCGCCTTTTTACATCTCTCGAAATGTGATTAGTGATTAGATTTAAAACATTAATTGGCAATTTTATCCATTTAACTCATCCGATAACCTTATTCTGAGAAAGCTTTATTTGAAATAATTCGTAAATTTGTTTAAGTTCCATTGATATTAAATATTGTATACATCACTTAAATGAACGCACAACAAATCAAACCATCTCTAATCATTGTGGAAGACGATCCCAAATTACAAACTATGTTGGGTGAGTATTTTGTTGAACAAGGTTTTCAGGTCAAATGTATCGACAATGGGACGGACGCACCCAATGCGATTATTGACACACAACCAGACGTGGTGCTGTTAGATTTGATGCTACCCGGGCAAGATGGTCTGAGTGTATGTCGTCAAATCCGAGAATGCTACAAAGGCAAAGTGTTGATGCTAACAGCAAGTGATGATGACTTCGATCATGTCGCCGCATTAGAAATAGGCGCAGATGACTTTGTTACTAAACCCATCAAACCTCGCGTATTACTGGCTCGTATTCGCATGCTATTAAGAAGAAAAGAGGCGGCGCCTACCGAGTCCGAAAACGGCCTACAAATTGGTGTTCTGTGTTTAAACCGATTGCGTAAATCGTGCGTAATGAACCAAGAAGAAATTGCGCTGACAGACGGCGAGTTCGATTTGTTGTGGGTTCTTGCTACGCATGCTGAAAAAACACTATCACGTGAGTGGCTGACCAAAACACTACGTGGTATTGAATACGATGGAACAGACCGCACCATTGATAATCGCATAGTGACACTGAGAAAGAAGCTAGGCGATGCTTCTTGCTCACCACAAAAAATCATTACCGTTCGCGGCAAAGGCTACCTATTTATGCCTGATGCATGGAATGAATAATGAGACGGATTTATCTGGAAAGCTTTGTTGGCCTTATCATTCTGTTTATGGCTAGCTTGTGGGGATACGAGTTCTTAGTTTATGAGATCAACACAGATTATGACTACCTATTACAAGAGCATGAGGGTCAAGCTTTTCACGATCTGATCTACCCTATCTATAAAGAACACGGATTAGAATATACTCAACAACAGTTGGAACAATTTGCCACATCAAGCCATCGTTTGTTGGTGCCTCATACGCTTGAAGAGCTTCCAACAGACATCAAAAAGGCGTTTGAAAGTGATACCTCCGTTAACGTCGCTTACGATGAAGAAAGGGATATCTGGTTCCGCCTAGATGCGAGCACGCCTATCTTTAAAATGAGCGATAATCCGAATAGTCCTGTGGTTAAAGCAGCCAACTTTGATGACAATATCGTTTGGTTGTTCTTTTTAGCTGGATTTGCTCTGTATTGCATATTGTTGATCTGGTTCTTAAGCCGTCGGATTCGAGAGCTAGAGAGAGTGACCGTTGAGTTTGCCTCAGGTAACTTCAAGGCTCGAGCTAGTACCTCAAGCGCTAAGTCTGTTGGGACGTTAAACAAAAGCTTTAACACGATGGCCGATAAAGTATCTCGCTTGATCACTAGCAATAAAATGCTAACTAACGCCGTTGCACATGAATTGCGTACCCCAATCTTCCGCTTACAATGGCAAGCAGATTTGTTATCGGATTCAACCTTAACTGAACAACAGAAAAAGTATGTTTACAGTATCGTCGAAGACATTGACGAGATGGAAGAAATGGTTGAAGAATTGCTTTACTACGCAAAGATGGAGCGTCCTGACACAGCATTACAAACTCAAGAAGAAGTCGTCCTATTCAACTTAGTCAAAGAATTACGACAGAGATGGCAAAAAGAGACTACGCTCGCTATCTCGCTTCAAGAAGTAAACTCAGAAAACGTTCTCGCGTTTGCTGACCCAAAATTGTTAAAGCGAGCCTTAGATAACTTGCTGCGCAATGCAATGCGGTACGCGGATAAGCAGATTTTAGTAGAGATAAAACACGATCAGCACCGCTGCTTCATCAATGTTCATGATGATGGCATAGGTATTGAAGAAAAGCATTGGCCTCATCTATTCGAACCATTTTACAGTGCGGATGAATCTCGCAACAAAAAGACGAGCGGGTTTGGGCTCGGCTTGGCGATTGTCAGACAGATAATGGAGCTTCAACGTGGAGAAGTTTCGATTTGCCATAGCCCACTTGGAGGAGCTTGCTTCACACTTAGCCTCAAAAAATCAGACAGTTAACTTAACCTTCCTACCCCGTTTACAGAAGACGACACTTCAATACACTCAAGCGACAGAGCCCAACAATAAAACAGTGTACATTTAATCCATAAGATTCACACACTAAATGGATAGTACTCATGTATAAATCTTTTATCCTGATTATGGCGCTTACTTCTACGCTTACAGCTTGCGCCTACAACCAAAAACCTGTCGTCGACATGACCAATGTCGACCCTAGTACATATGAACAAGACTTTCTTTACTGCCAAGGCTATGCAGAAAATGTCGACAAATCAGAGGCAGCGAAATCTGAAGCCACTAATGGGGCAGTTACAGGCGCATTGATCGGCGCAGCTGCTGGTGCGCTAGAAGACGGATTAGGTGGAGCGGCTGTCGGTGCTGCTGCCGGCGGTGCTGTAGGAGCTGGAGCTGGTGCTTTGAGTGGAACAAATGATTCAACCAAAACTCAATCTCTCGTATTGCGTAAATGCCTCCAGCACAAAGGCTATACCGTCTACGATCTTGATTAAATAAGCACTTTTCTTAAATTATCGCGCGATGGATTCTATTCACAAATGTTTCACGCTGTAACGATTAATCTCGTTACCTCTCTGGGATATGTGTTCCATCCCAATGCTTAAATAGTAAGGTCATATTTTGAAGCCAGGTAAAACAGGTATACGCCGTGTCATGGATGCGACCGGCTATTCATTTCAAGGATTGAAAGCCGCATGGACACACGAAGCCGCTTTTAGACAAGAATTGATTCTCGCCTTGGTGCTTTCCGTCTGTGCTTTTTTCCTTCCTGTCACCACATACGAAAGAGTGCTGATGATCAGTAGCCTGTTCTTGGTATTGATCGTCGAACTCATTAATTCCGCCGTAGAAGCGGTTGTCGACCGTGTTAGCGATGACTGGCACGAGCTCAGTGGTAGAGCCAAAGATATTGGCTCAGCAGCAGTATTTGTTGCGTTAACTCTTGCCCTTTTTATTTGGGCTTCGTTCTTGCTCTAATTTTTATTCAAGACACTCATTATGAAGACACATGATTTACAACAGAGAGGTATCTCTTACGTTACCTTTACTTTCTTGTTGGCGCTGTATTTCGCTCTCGTCGTAAATATCCCTATTTATAAAGAACTAATCGGCATCTTTACACACTTAGATAATGTCAAGATTGGATTCATTATCACAATACCAATTTTCTTTCTTGCCGCGCTCAATTTCCTTTTTAATTTATTTAGTTGGCCTTGGATCGGCAAGCCGTTCTTTATAATTTTAATCATTGTTTCAAGTATGGTGAGCTACGCAAGCTATAACTATGGCACACTTTTCGATTCTGGAATGATTGCCAATATTGTTGAAACCGATTCGAGCGAGGCGAGTTCTTACCTGAGTGCTCACTCTGTAATTTGGACGCTGATTATGGGAGTTATCCCAGCGATAATTGTCTTTAAGGTCAAGCTGCAATCTCAACGCCACCAATTACTGTACTTCTCTGTTACCAAATTAGTATCGATGCTGTCGTCGCTAGCTGTCATCGCCGTCATTGCCAGCGTGTACTATCAAGACTACGCATCTGTAGGGCGCAACAATAGCCACCTGAAAAAAATCATCATACCCACCCAGTTCGTTTATAGCGCGACCGGGTATGTGAAGGAAAAATATTTCACCACGCCAGAGCCATATCGAGAAATCGGCACAGATGCAAAGCAGTCAAATAGCGCCGTACAGCAAGCACAGAGCAAACCAACACTACTGGTTTTTGTCGTAGGAGAAACCGCTCGAACTCAGAACTACCAACTCAATGGCTATACACGAGAGACAAACCTTTATACTAGTAAACTGGATGTTATCTCATTTCAAGACGTCGCGTCTTGTGGCACCGCGACTGCTGTATCTGTGCCTTGTATGTTTTCACAGCTCACGCGAAACGAGTTTGAACGCGCCAAAGCGGATAACCAGGACAATGCTCTCGATATAATGCAGCGCGCCGGGGTTGACCTCATTTGGAAAGAAAATGACGGTGGGGATAAAGAAGTAGCCCACAAGATCAAGAAAATCGAAGTGGATCGAAAGCAAGTAAGCCCTATGTGTAATGGCCAAACTTGTTACGACATGGCGCTATTAGATCATTTTGATCAGGAAGTCGCGGATATGCACGGTAACCGAGTGGTCGCCATGCACCTTATAGGAAGCCACGGTCCGACCTACTTTCAGCGTTACCCAAGAGACAACGCCTTCTTTAAACCAGACTGTCCACGTGCAGATATCGAAAACTGTAGCATCGAACAAATAGTGAACACATATGACAATACAATACGCTACACCGATCTTGTATTGGCAGAAACCATCAAAAAACTTAAAGCGTTAGAGTCTGAGTATAATACCGCGCTAATTTACATATCGGATCACGGTGAGTCACTAGGCGAAAACGGATTGTTCTTACATGGTATGCCTTATGGCCTTGCACCAGATTTCCAAAAACGCGTTCCTTTGATTATGTGGCTGTCTTCGGGCTTTAAACAAGCGAAGCAGATCAATACCGACTGTTTGTATAAACAAGCACAGAATGCAGGCCAATACTCACATGATAACGTGTTCCACTCTTTATTAGGCATTATGGATGTACAAACTCAAGCCTACGATAGCAAGTTAGATATATTCAAAGCCTGCCGAGCCGTTTCCTAAATCATTCAATAAAGCCTGGCTCAAAGTGTGAATCAGGCTTTTTCTAACAAGGTATTTAAACTCATCGCCGCGCCAAGCGTTATACTGACAGTCCGCGATCCATACATCGAGATAAGGACTAGGATGAAAATTGGTATTATTGGTCTAGGGGATATCGCTCAGAAAGCATACCTTCCTGTTATCACTCAGCTTCCAAATATCGAACTTGTATTTTGTACCCGCAACCCAAACACACTTGAGAGCCTGGCTAAGCAGTATCGAATCTCAGAGATCTGCCAGGACTACCAACAACTTCTGCACTTTGGCGTCGATGCCGTCATGATTCATGCGGCAACAAGCGTACACCTTCAAATAGCGGCATTTTTTCTGCAACATGGAATCCCAACCTTTGTCGACAAACCATTAGCGAACAGTGCTGATGACGTCGAAAAGCTGTACGATATTGCCGAAAAAGAGAGACAGCCACTCTATGTGGGCTTTAACCGTCGTCACATTCCACTTTATAACCAACATATGCCACAAGTGCAGCAAGGCAACATATCTGACTTAAAGTCGCTACGCTGGGAAAAGAACCGTCACCAACTACCGGGGGATGTTCGTACCTTTATATTTGATGATTTTATTCACCCATTAGACAGCGTTAACGTCACAGCCAAAGCAGATCTAAAAGATGCTTATGTAACTCATCAACTTGAAGGTGGTCAGTTGGCGCGTTTAGATATTCAGTGGCAACATGGAGATACTTTGCTCCACGCCTCGATGAATCGCCACTTCGGTATCACTACAGAGCGCGTTCAAGCTTGTTATGCAAACAAGGCAGTTGAGTTCGACTCCTTCGTTGAAGGCAAACTATGGCAAGCTAACCAAGAGCAAAAAATCAATTTGAAAGACTGGACGCCAATGCTGACGAGTAAAGGTTTCCATTCGATGTTGCTCGATTGGTTTGGCGTCGTTGAGTCTGGAAATATTGCTGATGAAGTAGTAACACGCAACATTGCCAGCCATCGATTGGCAGAGCAAATTTGTCAATATCTCGAGAAAGTTGTCTCTATATAATGCGATTCTTGGCTATATGCTTGATTGAGTATTACGCTCTATACTAAAAAGACTTGCATTAAGGAAGGCATTCATTCTCTGTTAAGACTACGGCGATTATTCTATCAATCAGGTGAATGAGGGCACAAAAGCACACATTGACAAAACAGACGGTTTAGATTTGTTTTACGGTGCTCTCAGGTATCTGAATCATCACATTCAAGAATAAAGGAAATAGAATGAGAACACTTGGTAACATCATTTGGTTTGTATTTGGTGGCGTATTTATGGGGTTGCTATGGTGGTTTTTTGGTATTTTGGCCTTTATTAGCATCATCGGAATACCTTGGGGGCGTGCGTGTATCGTTATGGGTAATTTTTCCTTTTTCCCATTCGGTAAAGAGGCCATCTCACGCGATGAATTGACCAATGAAATGGACATTGGCACGAGTCCGCTCGGCGTTATTGGTAACGTCCTTTGGTTTGTGTTTGCAGGCCTTTGGTTAGCTATCGGTCACGTACTTTCTGCAGCAGCATGCTTTGTCACCATAATCGGCATTCCGTTTGCGCTCCAACACCTCAAACTAGCGGTTATTTCACTCGCACCAATTGGTAAAACGGTTGTATCGTCTGAAGAAGCTGCAATGGCTCGATATAACATCAATCGTTAGCGATCGGCTAATGCACTTTCTATCCTCTGGGCAGTCATGCTCAGAGGGTAACGCCCGTCAAAAGTAAGCCTATAATCGCTATCGCATATTCAATAATGGCTGATTGTATATTCATACCGTCACCTTTACGTTGAAGTTTATCCTAGCTCAGCACTGCTTTACTTTTATAATTAATTAATACGCCCAATCGAGTTCAAGATGCTAGACTCATAGCGTCGTCACTGACTCAAACTCCAAGAACGACGTAACGAAAAAGCGAGCTATCCTATGCTCGAAATATGGGTTCTCTCTCCCTCGAAGTAGAGTTCAACAACAAAAAGACGAACTATAATCATAGCCAAAATTAATGCTTTTCGACCTAAAATATCTCACATCAATCAAAGAAAGCTTCTAAGATTTTCTCTTTTTGAGTAAATATAGAGAGTTACAGTAGCGAAATTCTTCTCGGTAAAACTCCCCACTCAATCTCATGATCAGTTTTTTTAAAAAACAACAAAAATTCGTTGTTATCTAGAGTAATTATTTTATTTGTCGCAGAGCAATTCCATCAATATCATTTGCGACATCGGAGTGCTAGAGCATTGAACTTTTTAGCATTTATCACAGGTATAGAACGTAAAAAACCTTTTATTACTTATTTTTCTTTTTACATATGTTCTAACTCAACGTCTATTCAGACAGGAATATACCGTGGATAAATATCAAGCAGCTTATGCTAAGCGTCTAGAGAAACTAAATGGGGATCCATCTCCTAAAACGATAGCCCGCCTTTCGGCTTGGGATGCGTTTTTTAACAAGGAGTACGAGCTCCAAGACTTGGAATACCAGCTATCGGACGCTGCGCACCAGCACTATGAACAGTCGCATGCGAAGAGCGACATTAGCTTCAAAGAATTCAAACGAGCGTTCTATAATGAATCCATCAAAATTTACAATTTAACTGATGGCGCTTCTATCCAGAAAGTATTCACCCCATTACTTTTGCTTACAACGCTCTGGATAGTGTTTGTATGCCTATTTAACAAGTGATCATCAAACTATTCCAACAACGATCAGTATGGGACTACAGGTATGGCTCTATGTAAGGGGGCTAATTGGCTCGGTCTCCTTCACTAAATTAGCGACTCAATTACCCGCAATTCCATAGGCTAAAAGTGACAAGGGCATCCGTTGATGCCCTTTTTATTCAAAGGAACACAACCTAGACCTTTGGCCCACTTGGGTATAAAACCATTATGCGTTAAGCTGCACGCTATTATCCGATTGATAAAGAGTGGAGCGAAGTGATGGAAAAAGTAGGCTCTCGAGCATTGATTGTCGAAGGTGGAGCCATGCGAGGCGTATTTTCATGCGGCATACTCGATCATTTTCTTGCTAGCGAGTTCTCTCCATTTGATAGCTTTTGGGGAGTGTCTGCGGGTGCTAGCAACTTGGCTGCCTACTTAGCTAAAATGCCCGGACGTAACTTAAAAATCTACCTCGATTACAGCTTAAGAAAAGAATTTATCTCTCCATCTCAACTTCTACGTGGTGGTGATATGATGAACTTAGACTGGATGTGGAATGTCACCCTCGAAGAACTTGGCATCGATAAATCTGCGCTCAAAGCTGATTCACGACCTTTCTTTTTAGGCGTGACGCGTCAAGACAATGGGCAAGCGGAGTACCACCTTCCTGATATCGACGACTTGGCAGAAACAATGAAAGCCAGCAGCGCACTGCCTGTACTTTACCGAAATGGCGTATCACTGAACGGAATTCAATACGTTGATGGTGGCGTCTCAGACGCACTTCCTGTTGCAGAAGCAATAAAGCGAGGAGCCAAAAAGATTATGGTTTTACGCAGTCAGCCCGCAAGCTATCAAAAGCCAAGAGGAAAATTCAGCGCCCTAACTAGGAGGATGTTGAAAGAAACGCCCGGATTAATTGAACCTATGTTGACACGTGAAGTTCGCTACAATCAGACCTTAGCGCTGATCAACAACCCACCACCTGGTATCGAAATCATTCAAGTGTGTCCTCCTGAAACATTCAAGTTGAAACGGCTGAGTCGATCGCCAGCACCACTGCGTCATGCTTATGAGTTAGGAATTGAAGCAGGAAAGGAAGCCATCATACGATGGAGTCAGAAGTAGAAAAAAGCCACGTGGATTAAACGTGGCTAACGCAAATTCGATGGCAGTGGATTATCGTATTTGCTTCTGGTCGAGCCCAATATTCAGGCTCAAAACTGTTTTAATTTGCTCGCTAACTGAAAAAGCGAGTAGGCAGTCCAAACTAGTAAGTTTCAAACAACCCAGAGTTGTAATCTTGGATGGCTTGTTCTATCTCTTCCATGCTATTCATGACAAAAGGGCCATAATGCACCACGGGTTCATTAATTGGCTCACCAATAAAGATCAGTGCACCACTCTCTTTTTCGGCCTGCAATTCAACCCATTCACCTTTCGATAAAATGGCCATTTCGCCTTGATTGATCTCACGACCTTTTAATTGAATACGACCTTTATAGACATAGAGCATCATGTTGTTGTCTTGATCCGTGTTCAAATTCAAAGCTTGCCCCCCCATCGCTCTCCAATCGGCTACCGTGGCAGCAACACCTGTCTCTGTTAGCGGCCCCTGAATTCGTTCGTTGTTTATAGTCATATGACCCGCAATCAAACGTACAACCCCCGTATTCGGAGTATCAAACTCAGTGATCGTTTCAGGTTGAAAGTCATGATATTGAGCTGGCTGCATCTTATTTTTCGCAGGCTGGTTAATCCAAATTTGGAAACCATGCAATTCGCCTTCCTTCATAATAGGCATTTCGCTATGGATGACGCCTCTTCCTGCCGCCATCCACTGTGCACCACCGGAACGAAGCTCACCAACATTATCCATATGATCACGATGCTGGAAATGACCTTTCAACATATAAGTAAGCGTCTCAATACCGCGGTGCGGATGCGGAGGGAAACCGCCGATATAGTCAGCGCGGTCTTCTGATTTGAGTTCATCCATCATCAAAAATGGAGAAAAGCTAGCATGATTGAAACCCGCTACACGGCGAATTTTCACTCCATCACCATCAGCAGTAGGTTGTGCAGGAATAAGCTGACGAATTTCTCTGAATGTACTCATACTAGTTCTCCTAGTTTATCTTTGTGACCGCTTGCAAGTCGCATGTTCAATCTATGGCTATCGATAAGGTTCTATTTTAGGTTGATGAGCTAAAATTATGAGCCATACTATTCGTTCTACTTATTCAACTTTTTCGAATAATACAATTTATCGAGTTAATAATGAGCACATTTAATTTATCTAAAATAAATGTAGCTATTTTCTAAACAAGGTGTATAGTGTGCCTTGGCTCTTAGAAGAGAGCTGTTAATGCAACATTTAGTTTAAGTTTCCTCTCAGTAAAATCTTGAATCCCCAATTCAGACACCTGCGTACAACTTCCTCTTGATTGAACATTCAATAGCTTAGAAAAGATCCACAAAACAAATCATAATTTTAATGTTTAATTCAAAGGTATTTTTATGTCTAAAGTAACTGGTTCAGTAAAATGGTTTAACGAAACTAAAGGCTTCGGTTTTCTATCTCAAGACAACGGCGGCCAAGATGTATTCGTACACTTTAACGCTATCGTTTCTGACGGTTTCAAAACACTGACTGAAGGTCAGAAAGTAAGCTTCAATGTAGAGCAAGGTAAAAAAGGTCCTCAAGCGACTGAAGTAACTCCTCTATAAGACTGCTTTTCTTGGTGTAGCATGCCCATGCTGCACCAAACCTCTCTCCTTCAAAAATATTCTTTCATCAATCACTCAGCCTAATTTTAGGCATTGCTTTGTGCTATCTAAAATAAACTGAATAGTACTGCTTAATTTATTATTTATAGGAAAAATCATGTCCTCAAAAAGAACTGGCCGTCAAAGGCATTGGTATCAATTACTTAACAAAGAGAAAATCACTAAAAAACAGGAGAATAAATGTTAGAAATTGAATTTAATTTAGAACAACCTCAAACCTCTTGGAACGTTAAAATACATCAATTAAATGGTGATATTTTACGAAGGCACGTATTACCGAAACTTCTTTCTCATAGCTTCATGATCGATTTTGAATATTGTGAGAAAACGCAATCTGGAACTATTCTCTGTGATTCAGGTTCAAAGTTAGGAAGTTTTACTGTTAACTGATTCAGTTTTCATGCATTAATGGATAATGCAACTAATTTGGAAGGTATCCAATGGCTAGAAAAAGTAAGAAGCAGTCAGAAAAAGACACAAAAGAGTCTGAACAAAACGCGGCGGCGGTAAAGCAGAAAACTCGACGCCGCATAGAAGACATTATGGAACAAAGAGAATTTGATAAGTTATTCGATCTATAAATGCTCTCTAGTGCTTTCTCTGCCTTTATCGTTGTGCAAGGTACCGCCACCTACCTTTGCTCAAACGAATCTCCACTCTTTTAGACTACTCTTCTAATTACACGTGCCTCTCACACACGCAAAAACAACTGGCTCCTCTATACTCAAGTGACTTGCAAATAGTCGTTTCGCTCACAGGAAAACCCGTGACTAATGACAGTTAGGTTATTTGCGTATAGCCAAAGCGATATTTTTGCGTATAATCCCTCTCGTTTGCTTCGTATAACCCCAATGATATGGTTTGGGGGTCTCTACCAGTTCCCGCAAAGTGCTGATTACGAAGAGTTGAGATCATCGTGGGTCTTACTCTTTGTGATAGCGTTCGATTTATTTCTATCTATACCTATTCTTAGAGTAACTGCATCCACAATACACATAAGGTGGAATATGAACGCATTTATTCAAGGTCTTCCAAAAGTAGAGCTGCACTTACATATCGAAGGTTCACTTGAGCCGGAACTCTTATTCAAATTAGCAAAACGAAACGGCATCGAGATCCCTTACTCTTCTCCGAGTGAACTACGCAGCGCATATCAGTTCACAGACTTACAATCATTTCTCGACCTCTATTACCAAGGAGCGGGAGTTCTGCGTACTGAGCAAGATTTTTACGATCTCACTTGGGAATACTTACTGCACTGTAAAGAAGACAACGTTATTCATACCGAAATCTTTTTTGACCCTCAAACACACACAGAACGCGGCATAGACTTTGACACTGTTATCAATGGAATCGCTCGTGCGCTAAAAGATGGTCACGAAAAACTTGGCATTACCTCGCAAATTATTGCGTGTTTTCTCCGTCACCTTTCAGAAGAGAGCGCCATAGAGACCCTACAGGCTATTCTGAAACACCGTGATAAGATCATTGGTGTTGGACTAGACTCTTCAGAACAAGGTCATCCGCCAGCTAAATTCAAGCGCGTATTTAAACAAGCAGTAGAAGAAGGCTTACTTACCGTTGCTCACGCAGGAGAAGAAGGCCCCGCACAAAATATTAGCGATGCCATTGAAATGCTTTACGTGAGCCGCGTGGATCACGGTGTTCGCTGTGTTGATGATGAAGCATTAGTTGAATCCTTAATCGAAAGCCAAATGCCACTGACAGTGTGTCCGTTATCGAATCTTAAGCTATGTGTATTCGACGATATGAAAGATCACAATATTGTGGATTTGCTACGAAAAGGTGTCGCCGTAACGATTAACTCAGACGATCCTGTGTACTTTGGTGGCTACATGACGGATAACTTTCTGGCCGTCAACAACGCACATCCAATGAGTAAGAGTGAACTTGCCCAATTTACAATGAACGCGATTGATGCCAGCTTTATCGATAACGAGTTAAAGGCGAAATATCGTCACCTTGTTAGCCAATACGTAAACCAGCACGAAGCGTTGCAATAAAGACATAGTGCCACGCCTTAGGTCAAACGCGTAGGTATTAAAACCCTACAAAGACTCTGTGGTTAACCGCATTTATAAACGCTAGACTGAGAAAGCTAAACTAGCACACAAAAAGGAATAGAATCATGATTCAACAAGGCCAAGCTCTACCAGTTGCAACTCTTAGTGAGTTGACTGCCGATGGTATGGTTAACCACGACGTTACAGAACTGTTTGCGAACAAGAAAGTCGTACTCTTTGCTGTACCTGGCGCATTCACCCCTACCTGTTCAGAAGCTCATCTACCAGGCTATGTGGTATTAGCTGATGAGCTAAAGGCAAAAGGTGTTGATTTAATTGCTTGCGTTTCTGTAAACGATGCATTTGTGATGCAAGCGTGGGGCGAAGCTCAAAACGCTTCTGAGATTCTGATGTTGGGTGATGGCGACGCTAGCTTTACTAAAGCATTAGGTCTTGAAATGGATACAGGCGGCTTTGGTGGTATTCGCTCACAACGTTACGCGATGATCATTGAAAACGGCACAGTGACTAAGCTTAACGTTGAAGAGCCAAAAGAGTTTGAAGCAAGCAAAGCAGAAACGATTTTAGCGGCGCTTTAAGCTTACTCCTAAATACAAAAACGGAAGCCATCGCTTCCGTTTTTTGTTGGCTAACGCATTCTGACAACACTCGTTTGTTGCTTACGCTGCATTTCCGCAAAAGTCAGCACAAACGGGGATGACTGCTTTACACGGCTTGGTAATGAAGAAAGCGCATTGTAGGCATCCTGCTTCGTTTTAAAATCACCAACAGTTACCGTATACCAACGCGTGCCTCGGCTGTTTTTCCAGTTAACCCAAACCGGATGCTTAGGATCGATATAGCGAATATAATCTTTCACATCTTTTTCTTGCTTTAGCGCGAGTACCTGCATCGTGTAATGGTTTGGGTTTAAATAACCATATGCATCCTGAGAGGTCATGACTCCAACACATTGGCCGCTATCGACCTCCTGCTGGTAAGGCATAGCGCAGCCCATGAGCGATAAAATCAATGTCAAAGATAAAATCTTGTGCACGTGTCACTCCATTCTTGTTCTAGTTTCTTTTCTCTCGCACCCAAAAACACAAAACGCTCTTGGTCAGGTAAAAACACACCCTTACAAGAGGGCCTGTGTTTTAACGCAACGAGTATTCCAAAAACGTAAGGCGACCACGTTGGTCGCCTTAGTAAATTGATTTAATAGAACATTAACAAGATAGAGTGATATAGACAGAAGTTCGCTACTGTTTAGAACCAGCTAGCGACCAATTGCTTAAACCAGTCTAAAATTCGCTTGAATAAACTGCCTTCCTCCACGGACTCCAATGCAACGAGCTCGGCTTCATTTACGACCTTACCGTCGACTTTGTAAAGCACTTTACCAACCACTTGTTGCTCAGAAATTGGCGCAACTAAATCACCGTTGTATTCAACTTCCGCTTGCAGATTTTTTACATCTCCTTTTGGCAAAGTGAGATAAACATCGTTAGCTACGCCGACAGTAAGCTCGTCTTTTTCGCCCATCCAAACTCGAGCTTTCGCAAGTTCCGCACCCGCCTCAGTCGGCATTACCGTATCGTAAAAGCGGAAGCCATAACTCAACAGCTGCTTGCTTTCTGATTCACGAACATTCTCACTCTTCGCTCCCATCACTACGGCAATCAAACGCATATCACCTTGTGTTGCAGAAGTCGCTAGACTATAACCCGCGCCGCTTGTATAACCAGTTTTCATGCCATCGACATTCATACTACGATCACGAAGCAAGCCATTACGGTTGTATTGAGTGATGCCATTGTAAGTAAACGAGGTTTCGCTATACAGCGGATAGATATCAGGTAAGTCACGAATAATCGCTTGGCCCAACTTGGCAATATCATAAGGTGTCGAATATAAACCGTCACTGTCTAGGCCGTGAGGGTTGGTGAATGCCGTGTTAGACAATTCAAGCTTGTCGGCCCAACTATTCATCAAACTCACAAACCCTGATTCACTTCCCGCAACATGCTCAGCAATAGCAACACTGGCATCGTTACCAGATTGAACAATCAGACCACGGTATAAGTCAGACAAAGAAACGGAAGTATTGACTTCAATAAACATTTTTGAAGAATCTGGGAAATTTTTTGCCCAAGCATTTCGGCTGATGACAACCTCATCATTCAACGTAATATTGCCTGTATTAATTTCTTGACCAGCTACATAAGCAGTCATCAACTTCGTTAAACTCGCGGGGTTTAAACGTTTGTGGGCATCACGTTCAACCAGTACTTTCCCCGTATGGAAGTCCATCAAAACATAACCACGAGAACTGAGTTCCGGCGCATTTGGCACAACTGAAGGCGCAGCATAAGCTAACGAGGATACAGCAGCGAACCCTGTAATTAACATTGTGTGTAATATAGTACTTTTTCTCATCATGACATCTTATCTTAGTAGCATTTAAGGCTTACAAACGGTACCCGAATGAATTCAAAGCGCGGGATTACCTAGTTAAAAAACGAGTATATTGAAACGGCGCTCAGTTACAGCCACCTTGTTACGATTGGTTACTTTTACTCAATGTTTGTCGAAAATAATGAGAGGTAGGTAGAGCTTTCGTCTTGAAGAATGAAACAGGAGCGAAAATAATTCCGTAACGCTATGTTTTTTGAGAGGGGAGAAAAAGCGCGCAAGTCAATTCAGGGAGTAAGTTGGTATAGGAAAAGTAGTTGAGCTTTTATCCATATCTAAATAGGAAACAACAAAAACAATCAACAATAAGCCCAGCTAATTATTTACCAAGAAAACATATTGAAAACGCATCATAAAATCGTAATTAATTATCGATAAATTTAAAAACCTAATATTATAATTTATGCAAATTTCATTTATTATTAAACTGGAGAAAAATACAGCTTTCCTTTTTTAAAACTAAGAGACGATTTTTTCGATGTTTTTAGGTTTATCTCATCAGAGAACTTGGTATAACAGTGAGGGATAAGGCATCCGGACTTAGCGCGAAAGGATAACCCACTGTTATTTAAGTTCACACGCTGCTTTTTAATGACTAGAGACTTTAAACTGCGGTTACCTTCGGTTTGTACGGCTATTCTTTGACGTATCCCAACCCAGTACGACTCAAACGACGACATCATACATATCCTCTTTCATGATATAAGCATTAATAATTAAACATCGCTAAAAGCTAAGCTTGTCTTAAATAAAAGTACTAGAAATTAATTTTATTTCTTCAAAACAAATCAACCCGCATATTCCACATAAATTTAGTGGTTATGTCAAATATTAATTATCATTAATTTTATTTATAATGGATATAAAATTAGTTTATAATTTTTAAATAATTTAATTATTAGAAAGCAGTATGACCAGTCCATATTTAACATGGAAATATGAGCTTTGTTTTGCATCATAATATATAAATACATTAAAGATTCATCTACGAACTAAATGCTCTTCAAGAGGTGATATAAATTAGCATTTCGAGACTAAATGAGAATAAAAATAGCGCACCGTATATGGTGCGCTATAGATTTGATTAAGGTCACTGTATAAGCATAGATAAAACTAAACTCATTTGACGTAGCTAGGCCAAGATTGCTTATGGCTTAAGTTTCAATACTTTATCAATATCTTCTGCGCTGTGGCGCTCAGGTAACTGCTCCCATTCTTCACCCCATGAACGGTTCACAATTCGACCACGTTTTACCGCTTCACGCTCATCAATTACTTTTGCCCAACGCACAACGTTTTTGTAGCTTTCTACGTCTAAGAATTCAGCCGCATCGTAAGCACGACCCAACACAAGGTTGCCGTACCATGGCCATGTTGCGATATCAGCGATGCTGTACTCATCGCCACCTAGGAATTCATTGTTCGCAAGACGCTTGTCTAATACATCTAACTGACGTTTTGCTTCCATTGTAAAGCGGTTGATTGGGTACTCGAACTTCTCTGGTGCGTACGCGTAGAAGTGACCAAAACCACCGCCTAGATATGGCGCAGAACCTTGCAGCCAGAATAACCAGTTCATTACCTCAGCACGCTTAGCGCCTTCTTTTGGTAAGAAATGATCAAACTTCTCTGCTAGATAAAACAAGATGTTGCCAGATTCAAACACGTTCACTGGCTCAGAACCCGAACGGTCAACCAATGCCGGAATTTTGGAGTTTGGGTTAACAGCCACAAAGCCAGAGCCAAACTGGTCGCCATCGCCAATCTTAATCAGGTATGCATCGTATTCTGCTGCCGTTACGCCAGCCGCCAAAAGCTCTTCAAACATGATCGTCACTTTCTGACCATTTGGGGTACCCATTGAGTAAAGTTGGAATGGGTGCTCACCAACTGGAAGCTCTTGCTCATGACGTGCGCCAGATTCCGGACGGTTGATGCTCGCCCACTGACCGCCGTTTTCATTATCGTTTGTCCAAACTTTTGGTGGAATGTATTCGTTAGCCATTGTTTTCCCTTATTGTGTTTGAATGCATCTTCAAACTGACGGGTCTTACGCGCCAGCAAGCATTATTAACATCACCTCTTCGCCAACTGCGATTAGGCATACTCAAGATATTAGGTCGAATTCGCTAAATAAAAGTCCTGCAATCTCTTTTAGTTAGAACCTTTGGTTATGGGATTTTCTTTCACGCTATAAGTAAAAACGTCACGGTAATGTGAACTAGGTTCGAGATGCCAACGATGAGTAAGCTACACTCGGCTGCGCTCCTCTGTTTGGTGATTTAGGACCGCTGCTAAACTATACAGTGACCAAGAGTGAAGTTGTTTTGGATACCTTAGTTCAAACAACTTACGTGCGTGATAGGCAGTTAAGTTAGATAGTTAGAAAGAAAAACGCCCTTCACTAAATCAATGAAGGGCGTTTTAATGTATTCGAAACCGTTACTTAGCTGATTCAAACAAACCAGTTATACCTTTCAAAGGGAAAAGCCTTGCTTGTTCCAACCCTATCAACGTTACTTTACTAAGGTCATCAATAAAGAAACGACTGGTCATCGTGTGTTTGCCACCATTAATGAAAATCTCGATGACAGAATTGTCGATATATATATCAATCGTCTGCTTAGCGTCCAATCTTGGTGCTTTTCGAATGCTACCAAATTCTTCTGCATACAAATGAGACATGTGACGACGGTCCAACATAAACTCGTGCTCTGTCGCACTAAAGACGATGTTGTCACCTTTGAGGTTACTCAGCTCAAGTTCAAAGCCATCGCCCTCAAGGTCTAATTGGATCAAACAACTTGTGCTTTCCAGTGTATGGGATTGTGCAAAGACCACCTCTTCTTTTCTTAAACTCTTCAGCTCAGGGAGCGGAGCTTGAACAAGAAAACCATCTTTCAACGTTAGTTCTCTAGGAAGAGACAACATTCCTGCCCACTGGTGTGTGACCGATGGTGTGTCGATTTCTGGCAACCCTATCCATGCAATAAGAATGCGACGCCCATTCTCATCTAAATAGGTTTGTGGGGCGTAGAAATCAAACCCATAATCTGGCTGCAAAATATCTTGGTGGTTTTCTAAAATCATCGACTCTAGGTTCAACTGATCACCCACGATATACGCAACAGAATAGATGTTTTTGAAATCATAAGGATTATTACTGCTCACGCCCTGTGGAGAAAACAGCATCACCGATTGACCATTAATCTCAAAGAAATCAGGACACTCCCACATGTACCCAAGGTCAGAAAACTTGGTCTTGATAGGACCTTTATGCTGCCACGTTTTCAAATCTTTGCTTTGATAGAGCGCCATTGAACCATGCTCGGTTTTGGTTTGAGCACCCACCACCATCAAATAGTCGTCGCCTTTCTTCCAAACTTTTGGATCACGAAAGTGCTCCGTGTAATGTTCGTTCTCAATGACCACACCATGCTTTTCAATGTTGCCGTCTGAATCCATGGTGGCAAAACACTGTGTTGGGATTCGATTCCAGTTTTGGTCACGCTTGTTGCCAGTAAAAAACAGCAAAGCCTTGTTGTTTTCCACCAAAGCGCCGCCCGAATATACACCATGTGAATCGTAGTCTTGGTCAGGATGAAGACCCACGCCATGATCAGTAAAATGGATGAAGTCTTTAGTAGAAAGGTGATACCAATACTTCATTCCATGGACTGGTCCCACAGGCGTCCACTGGTAAAAGATGTGGTGCTCACCATTGAAATAACACAACCCATTTGGGTCATTTAACAGCCCAAATCTAGGGGCGATATGAAAACTAGGAAAGCCTTTATCTTGCTGACGTAAAAGTGTCATTTCTTCGATATCACACTGAGGGATTTGCTCAAGTCGGCGATATCTTTGCTCTACAGTCCAACGGTTGTTTAAGCTCATAATTTTTCTCAACTGAAATTGGATCTGGAGATCATTGCCCAATAAATTGCAGCAACTCAGTCTGGGTCGGAAGCGCAGTCATTGCGCCTTTTTGCGTCGTCGCTAATGCACCACAGCCATTTGCCCATTGAATCGCAGAGCTAACAACAGGATGATTTTTCCAATCGTCATGCTGAGACAGACATGCCAGTAGCCCTCCGACAAAAGCATCACCCGCACCTGTGGTATCAATCGGACTAACGACTTGACCAGTGATCAGCTCACTCTGATTTTCAAAGACGCGCCAAACGCCTTTAGCACCTTGTGTCACCAAGACCAAAGCAATATTCAAAGAGGCTATTTGTTGTAAACCTTGCGCCATCGATGTTGAGTCAGTTAAGAACAAAAGCTCCTCTTCAGAGAACTTAACCACATCAGCCATCGCTACAGCCTTCATCACGACAGCTTGGATCTCTGATTGATCTTGCCACACTTCATCGCGCAAGTTAGGGTCAAAGCTAATGAAACCACCAGCGGCTTTTGCTCTTTTGATCGCCTCAAACGTGCTGCTTCTACTTGGCTCATTTGCCAGTGAAATTGAGCAAACGTGTAGCCAGTCACCTTGCTTAAAGTTTGGGATGTCTTCAACAGACATAAACTGATCAGCGCTCGGTTTTACCATAAACGTAAAGCTGCGCTCACCTTGCTCGTCTAAATCCACCACCACTGTTGATGTTCTTTGCTCAGGATCTTTAACGAGAAACTCCGTGCTCACGCCCTCTTGATCGAGCGTTGATTGCATGAAGCGACCAAATGGGTCATCACCCACACGTCCAAAAAACGCACTCTTACCAGATAGACGAGCAATTGCTACGGCGACATTCGCTGGTGCACCACCGGGACATTTGAGTAAAGAAGTCTCAGATTCCGGTATTAGATCGACAACAGCATCACCAGTTACCCACACTTGATTCATCTTGCTTACCTTGAAATTAAAGCCCTGATAGTCCAACGTGTTGAACACCTTCACTACCAAGTAAAAATTGAAAAAGGCTAGCCAAGCCATTAGTGCTTGGCTAGCACCCCAAACATTTAGGAAAAGAAGTGGATTTTGGGGGACTCCACCCTTAAGGAGTTCAGATTAAGCCGCTGCTTTTCTACCAACTTTAGCGCGGTCACGCATACCAAGAACAATGGTGAGAACAAATGCGGTCAAGAACGCGATCACCATACCCGCGATGTAGTATCCAATCTTCTCTGGCGTAATAGAAATGATGCCTGGAAGACCTGCTGCACCCAATGCCTGAGCTTTCACATTAAACATTGTAATGAACGCGCTCGATAACGCCGCAGCGCAAACTGCCGCAATAAATGGGTAACGTAGTTTTAGATTAACACCAAACATGGCTGGCTCTGTAATACCCAGCAAACCCGTAACACCCGATGGAATCGCAATACCTTTCATCTTCTTATCTTTGCTCATCACGCCCACCGCCAACGCTGCCGCTCCTTGAGAAACGTTAGACATCGCCGCAATAGGAAAGATAAAGGTGCCGCCCGTCGTCGCAATATCCGCAAGAAGTTGAGTTTCAATCGCAATGAAGCTGTGATGCATACCAGTAATAACAAACGGAGCATAAATAAGACCAAATACCGCACCACCAACAAAGCCAGCAGTGTTGTATAGCCAGTTCAGACCATCACCCAATAGGAAACCGATATCACGCGTGAACGGACCGACGACAGTAAACGTCAGCAAACCCGCTATGAAAATCGCCAGTAATGGCGTTAAAAGGTTGTCTAAAACAGAAGGTATGACTTTACGTAAGCCTAGCTCAACCTTCGCAAGAATGAATGCCGATACCAAAACCGGTAACACCGAACCTTGGTAACCCACTTTTTGGATTTCAAAGCCAAGAATATTCCAAACCGGAATGTTGCCAGACACAGATGCGCCGCCGAATCCCCAACCATTCAGCAAGTCAGGGTGAACCATCAACATACCTAGCGCCGCCCCTAAATATGGGTTACCGCCAAACTTCTTACTGGCTGAAAATGCCAGCAGAATAGGCAGGTAAACAAACGGCGCGTTCGCAAACGTGTTGATCATGTTCGCCAAGTCTGTCAGTCCTGGGTTGGCATCAATCAAAGATTTGCCATCAATGAACAAGCCTTGAGCAGTCAATAGGTTATAGATACCCATCAACAAACCACCAGCGACGATTGCGGGAATGATTGGGACGAAAATATCAGACAGCCCTTTCACCGCGCGCTGAACAATGTTTTGTTTCTCTGCGCCAGCAGACGCAACGTCGTTGGTGGACATTTCACTCATCCCCGTCAACTTCGCCATTTCTGCATAAACTTGGTTTACGATGCCTGATCCAAAAATGATTTGGTACTGACCCGCAACTTTGAACTGCCCTTTTACTCCTTCAAGGCTATCAATCGCTTGTTCATCTATTTTTTGCTCATCTGCAACGGCAAGGCGTAAGCGTGTCGCACAATGCGCAAGTGCGGTGATGTTGCTTTTACCACCTAATAGAGTTAACAACTCTTTTGCTACTGCCGGATAATTCATTTCATACCCCATTGGATTATTATCTGAGCTTGCGAAATTTTCGGGAACGTTTGCAAAACAGATTTTTGCTCAATAAAACCAAATGATCAAAGATAAAGCAGAGAGAATGTGAGAATGATCGTCAAATTCTCTCCCTAAGAGCAGTATAGGAGGTTAGAATCGCTACTTATCAAAGAGCTTTTCATCTTCTCTTTGCAAACAATCCCAAAAACGAAAAACAGAATGGATAGGAACAATGGCGAGTCTGCATGATGTCGCCCGTCTGGCTGGCGTATCAAAATCAACAGTGTCACGGGTTATAAACGATGAATATGGCGTAAAAGAAGCGACAAAACTGAAGGTCCGCCAAGCAGTAGCGGAGTGTGGCTATGTGCCGAACCAAGTCGCTAAAGATCTAAAATCTCAAAAGACCAATCTGGTTGGTGTCATTGTTCCTCGGGTTTCCTCTCATGCCACATCCCAAGGTGTCGATGGATTAACCGATGTCCTTGAAAAAGCCGGGAAACATGTCTTACTTGCTAGCACTCACCAAGCCCACGAAAAAGAACTGGAATACATTCAGATCTTTAACCAAAAACGGGTTGAAGGGATCATTCTTTACGCCACCCACCTCGATTCCAAGCTGGTAAAAGCAATTCAAAACTCAGCCGTTCCAGTTGTGCTCGTCGGTCAAGATGGTTCCATGTTTAACATTCCAAGCATCATTCATGATGACGCACGAGTAGGGTTTGAAGCGGGAAATAGACTGGTTGCAAAAGGTTGCCAAACTATGGGTTTTATTGGTGTGCAAGGTGACGATATCGCGGTAGATAAGCAACGCTCTGAAGGATTTGTTCAAGCGCTACAGCATCATGGTTTTGAGCTCGCCTTCCATGCTCGTGGTGACTTTACCATCGATTCTGGCTATTCATTGGCAAAACAACACTTAACAAAGAACCCTAAGCTAGATGGCTTGTTCTGTGCGACAGACCGTATTGCTATCGGTGCGATGAGAGCGATTCAAGAGCTCGGGTTAACACCGGGTAAAGACGTTTTAGTGCTAGGCGTTGGTGATGATGAGCTCGCATCAGTGTGCACCCCAACCTTATCAACATTTAACTATGCATTTGATAAAGCAGGGGAAAATGGTGCGAAACTGTTACTAGATAGAATTGCCAACAGAAGTTTTGAAATGAGTAAGATGGTACTAACCTTCAAAACTATTGAGCGTCAGTCCTGTTAATGAAAAAGCGCCAACTGAAATCAGTTGGCGCTTTTCTTATTACTCTTTGTAGGTTAGGTCCCTTTAGAACCAAGTTTCCATTTGCAGTGCAAACAGAACTTCACCACCATCACCCATCGTTGCAGCACCCGCATCCTGGCTAATCGAGTAGCCATTCAAGTCTTCGCTCCAATCAACGTAGCTAACTGCAAAACGTAGCTCCGGACGGTCAAAGAAACCTGCAGCGGTAGACATCTTAAGCGTTGGTGCAATTGTCGCTTTGTAAAAACTGCCACTTGCTTTATCAATCGCATTGTCTAGGTCCATGTATTGGTATGAGCCTTCATAAACCATCTCAAAGTTCTGCGTAAACTCTTGCGCTAAGCGGATGTTGAACGAAGCCCACGTAAATTCATCATTTTTAGCAAAGCGATCTTGGCTGTGTTCTGCTAGCAACGCAGGTGCTACACGCCAGTTGTCGCCGATGCGTGTTACACCATAGCTAAACAAGCGTACGGCTTTTGCGTCTTCTAACAAATCTCCGTTTGAACCGATGCCTTTAAGTTCCGCACCCAATCCATCACCCATCAAAATACCGGTTTTAGAGAAGCCTTCACTCATGCCAAAGAAGTTATCGCCATGGTAGGCAAACATCGCATGTAAACCTTTGTCCGCTGCTCCTTCTACGCGATCATTGTTATCAGCTGACGTCATGCCGCTCAGCATCAATTGCCAATTACCGAAGCGGTTGTTCATTGTCGCGATATAGTTTTCAACATCCGTTGACGAGCTATCAATCTCACCAAAATCACGACCATAGATCGAGAAGTTTGCTTTCCATGATTCGCTCATTTGGACGTCATACACACCAGCACCAGTGCCAGATAAGAAAACAATATCCGAGTCAAAGAAGTGAATGTCAAAGTTATCACGATCAAATCGTTTACCAGCCCAAAACGTCGCGTCAGCAAAAGCTCTTGATTCAGAGAACATACTCAACTTGTTTAGCTCAGCATATACCTGACGAACGTTTAATTGACTCTCGCTCGCCGTCCATTCGTTATTGGTTTCCGTACTATCTGCCAACATGATTCGGAACAATGCGCTGGAACCATCATCTGCAAAACGTTTGTGAATAAGGTTTGCTTCCACATAATGATCATCCTCTACCCCTAATCGCCCAACTGGAGCGCCAATAGCACCAGCTGCCGTCATGTAAGGACCAGTACCCACTGCACCATTCAGATCGTCATTAATCAGTAGCCCGGAACGAGCGTAGCCATGAAACTCAAAGCTTGAGGCTTTCTCATTTGCTTCTGTGGATGCTTTTTCTGTCTGCTCAAGTCTCTGTTCTAATTCATTAATTCGCTTTTCAAGAGCGTCAACATCTGTTGCTGCGAATGCAGGTGCAGTAACCAGTCCAAGCGCTACTGCCATCGTCAAAGTGTGTAGTTTCATTTCCATAGTCTCACGTAAATTTATACTTAGGCATATTGCAAACGTTCCCAAGAAAAATCGCAAACTTATGGTGACTTTAAATGTCCATCTAAAGCCTGAATTTCAGAGCGCTCGTACTCAGAGCGTCTCTACTACTTATATCAATGAGGGCGATAATATATAAACTTTTCGGGAACGTTACCGCAAAGAGGTGATTTTGTTACTTCTATCACGTTCAATTGTGTTACTTACAGAAAAATCATTAACCAGCGCACATTTGAATTAATTGTTAGCGCTAGAGGAAGTAGTTTGAAGGTGACAGGCTACAAAGAAGGGGTTTAGTGTTCATTTGAGAGAATAGTGCTCACGCGCTTCCCTATGCTACTTGATGGTAACTCATCTCTATTTGTTGATGAAAAGTAGCAGCTAAGGTTGAACGTAACTAAGAGCGAAGCGGATCTCGATACCTTGGTTCAAACAACATGAAAGGCTGTTAACGCCCTTAACTTTCGTGAAGAGCGCTTTGCTATTCTAATTCAAGCTAACGAAACTCATTTTTGGAAAATTGAGTTGTAGGTTTTGCTAAATTAGCATTTAATGGACAATTATAGATGTTACAAATCCTTTTGTCGGTTGGCCAAATCAACCCACTCACTACATATTAGAAAGGAATCTCGACTTAATAGTTCTTCTCGGGCTTTCTCAGCTTCTCATTTTCATTACGCTTATTAAAACTGCGCTAATTAGTGTATTCGATATAGTCGCCTGTAAAAAGCGGCTCCCCGTCCTCTTTGATACTAGAGATAAAGACTGCTTTGCAATCCCGCCACCTGACGCCTCGACTGCATGATTTCATATTCTACTGTTACTAAAGAAAAGACAGAACTAGCAATAAATGCAACTTCTAATTTGGCTCTACTGTGAAAAACCACGACCCGATTAACCCACTAACATTAGCTTAGGTATTGCAAATTTCTAGTGTAGTGGTTGGATTCATTAACCCCATTGGTCAACTACTAAAACGGATCCAGCAAATCTTCATCAAACTTAAGTCCTTCTAGTCCATGCTCTTCGCACAAAAGCTTGAAAGATTCTGTAGCATAGAGCACTGTACAGCCTTGTAAGCGAGATTTGAATACATAGCGTGGTTCGATATCCTCTTCATCAAATTCAATGGTTTCCAGACCATCTTCAAAACCATCGGTATGTTTCTTAAGGCACATAGACTCATCTTCAGCGCCAAAACTAAGGCAATTAAAAGCATATATGGTTTCGTCACCAACGTTTATAGGCAAGAACTCCCCCTCAGACGCTAGTACCGATTCTAGCTTATCGCATGCACCTGCAGTTAGCGCTAGATATGTGCTATACCATGTTGATATGTCCGGCATCGTAGAGTTTTTTCCTAAAACATCCTCAAAATCGCCAACCACACCATCTTTCCAAATTGGTAGTAAAGGCTCATTAGTAGAAGGCTGCAGTCGGAGTTGCCTTACTAGCTTTTTATTACCAAGCTGATTAGCAAGATTCATAATATCCAGAGTTAGAGTTTTAAACTCCTCAGGGCGTTGCTTTAACTGGTAGATTTTCATGATTGACCGCTCCAGCTAGTGTCTTTCTTTTCAATAATTTTCTGCGGATATCCACCATGCAGAAGTTTGTGCTTTACTCTTTGTAAGCGACTAATCATTGCCTGCTCAGGCAGCATTGGAGAACTAAACGTATTCACAATCCATGATTCATAGTTATACCGATGTATCTCTCGATGAGCTGGTGCTTCACTGCCTGCCCAGTGACCTTTGTCATTTTTATAGCGAGGTAGCCAAGCGCCATTCAACGGGTCATTGATTCCAATACCGTGAGCATGAAGAGCTAATCGTGTCACAACAAGTCTAACCTGCTGAAACCGCCCTTTACCCGGAATGATATGATGTGGGTCATGGATGCTACTCGGCTTAGGTTCACCAACTGCAGTGAGATTACGAGCCAGCACACAAGTCGGATGATGAGCCTCCTCGAACAACTCATCTTCATCTTTCAACTTGTTTTCAGCACGGCATGTTTCAAGATCCTGCTGTAGCATCACCTGAGAAGTGATCTTTTTTCGCTCATGCTGAAGGTGTGCCCAATCCTTTTCCAAAGCATCAGTACGCTGCTTGCAAGCTTCTTTAGATTCATTGTTAAGCGCAACACTATTCTTTTTGTCGTGATATTCAGGCCGCTTGACATTCGTAGTAATAAATAACCAACTCTAATGCAGATGGGTTGCTAGGTCGAATAGGCTTTGGCGTATACTTCACAATTCCTTCCTTGTATGTTTGGTCAATTAGATGTGACTGGCACAACAGCTTTAATAAGAGCTGTAAGCTACCAGAAAACAAGTGGCTACAAAACACTCAATACAATCAGTTTCTTCGCTAATAAAAGTAAGCAATTATACCTTCCATCACGTACTATTGACTGATTCCACTGAATCATTTAGGAGCAAAAAAATACCAGCAGGTCAATTAATGTTCCTCAAACAAAAACGCCCTTCACATAAATAAAGGGCGTTTGTTATTTGACGTTTTGATTAGCGAGCTATAACACCAGCCCACCGTCAATCTTGAGCACTTGGCCTGTGATGTAGGCGCTCTTATCTGAGGTTAGGAAAGAGACGCCATTGGCAATATCTTGAACTGAGCCCATGCGCCCTAATGGGGTTTTGCCTTCCATCATTTGAATGACTTTCTCTGGCAAGTTCTTGGTCATGTCGGTGGCGATAAAGCCTGGTGCGACACAGTTGACGCGTATCTGTGCACCCTTTCTTGAAAGTTCTTTCGCCCAGCCTTTGCTCATTGAGATGACGCCGCCTTTACTTGCGCCGTAGTTGCTCTGGCCGATATTACCATCCGTTCCCACTATAGAAGAAATGCTAACAATACTGCCTGTACCCTGCTCTAGCATGACAGGAGCAACGCGCTGGGTGAGTAAGAACACCGCTTTTAGGTTCACGTCGATCACGCTGTCCCAGTCTTGCTCTAACATGTCTGGCAACAGTGCATCTCGAGTGATGCCCGCGTTGTTAACCAGAGCATCGATTCTTCCGTGCTGCTCTACAACACTTTCTACTACTTCACTGACGGCTTTGGCATCACACAAGTTGACTTGATAACTGCTTAGCTGCGCCGACTGGCTCCATTCCACGGGCGATATATCTAGCCCGATTACGTGGAATCCATCCTCCAGTAATTGTTCACAAATCGCTTGGCCAATACCACGAGCCGCACCAGTGACTACTGCTACTTTTTCCGGTTTCATCTTGGTCTTCCTTAAATGTTGAGATTACAAATTCGCTTGTATCCCTAGCGTTTTTTGTTTTTATGCCTAGTCGCGTTACAGCTGCGCTTCTCATACGCAGGGTCTTTTATATCTTATAAAAACTATAGAAACAGTCTGGGAGTCGAATGTGAACTAATCAAGGCAACTTGATGACTATGGCAAGATCAACGTAAGAAAGTGTGTTGGAAGGCGCAAAGTTACGCGATTGGAGGACTTGGATAGAAAAGTATTGGTCTGATTAATCAAATACTACTTCATCAGACCAATATTACTTGTCTCTTAATCTCTTACAAAAGCTGGTTTTGTTATTTTCACCAGAAAAGGCTGAAGCAAGAGATTAAACAACATGCCAGCAATAAACAGGGTGATCACAATACTCGCACCACTCGGTAAGTCATAGCGAGCCGATGCGGCAATACCCGATAAGATCCCAACAATACCAATGCTGATACTGGCGACAAAGAATCGAGTTCCCTTCAATGCTGCCGCACATAAAGCTGGAATCACCAACAAAGCAAATTCTAAATAAATGCCGGTTAACTTGACCGTAATGGGCATCAGAATAGCAAAGATCAGATAAAAACCACTACCGCGCATAAACGCAGGTTTTAACCAAACCAATAGCAACATCGCAGCGGTAATGAGTGCCAGAGGCCAAACGTCTGCCCAAGTCGCCCATAACAATTGCCCATTAAGAATGCCTTGAATAAAGTCTCCGCCGTGTGGGTCTTTACTCACCAGCAGGATCGCCAGCGATGCAGACACGACAAACAAGCTGCCAATCATGGGCTCTAAATGTTGCTGGTATCGTTTCTCCATTAAGGCAATCAAACCGCAAAGCATCAAAGACATCACCCAAGGGCCAATCATTTCGCCAAAGAATGAGCCTGAGAACAGCGCGTATTGGCTCAACCAGTAGTGGCTTAGTGCTGCCCCCAATGCCGCAACTTGCGCCACCGCCAAATCTATAAAGATGATCTGACGATTAAGAACTTGTTGCCCCAGAACGATGTTGCCAACCAACGCAATTAAACCACACAAAACCGCAGGTAAAAGCCATGCATAATCCGCCATACTTAGATCCTCACAGGAACGGGCGGCACTAACACATCCAGTAAATCATCAATGACCTGATCGTACATCTCATCCAAGCTTTCACCCTCAGAAACGGTCAATGGCAGTTGAATCACAGGTTTGTCAGTATGATCTTGCAACCAGTTCGCTGGACGCTGATCCTGATGAGAGGAGTAAACAATCGCATCAAAACTGTCGGCATTTAACTTGGTGAGTGATTGCAGGTGAGATGTGGTCGGTGAAATGCCCGGTTTAGGTTCGAGATCGGCAATCTGCTTCATTCCGAGCCAATCGTACAAATAACGATACGTCGCGTGATAACCGACAACTTGCTTACCCTTTAAAGCAGCCCCTTTCTCATTCCATTCTTTAAGCTTTTTACGCCAATGAGCACGAAACTTCATACCATTCACTTGGTAACTTTGTGCGTTGTCGGGATCAATCGCTTTTAGGCGCTCCGTGACTTTACGAGATAATGGAATCATGTCATTTGCCGCAAATTGAACATGTGGGTTACCGTGAGCGTGTATATCTCCCATGCTACGGTCAACGTGAGCATGAGTATCTAACATGCGCACGAAGTCCGTCGCGTAGATCATGCTCGGCGCACCATTTTGCACCGCCGCATTGCTGCTACGAACTTGCAGCATAGGTAACCACCCCACCTCTAGCTCTGCGCCCGAACACATTGCCATGTCCGCTTGGCGCATCTTCGCAATCAAAGAAGGACGAGCTTGTACGTAATGTGGGTCTTGCTTAGCCGTTGTCGCTGAATAAATACTGGCATCTGGCGCGTGGCTTTCAAGAAAGGCTTTCCATTCTGGCTCACAAACGAAAATGTTTAGAGCCAAAGCAGGCGAAGCAATGATGGCAGCTCCTGCCGCCATCATCACCAAACTGCATTTATTTAATGTCAGCTTAGAACGCATGAGCACCGTGCGCTCCAAATGTCATCACGTATTGCAGAGTGAACACGTTGTCTGTCTCACTGTCTTGGTTATCAATGCGAGTGTATTGCGCACGGATAGTACCGAAGTGAGAAGAATCCCATGCGATCATCGCATCCATTTCTTTATCATTCAGCTCAGTAAAATGCATGTGGTCGCCATGTGCATGACCATCGTAGCTTTCTGCTTCGCCGTAACGTAGACCTGCTGACCAGCTTGGGTTGAAGCGATAAACACCCGAAACATAGTAAGCGCTTAAGTTGTTTGGTGACTCTGCATCGTTTTTATATTTGCTATCTACCACACCGTCTAACAGCATGTATTCAGCCGATAGCGTGAAGTTGCTGTATTTGTAATTACCGTCTGGTGCCCATTTCCAAACAAAATCAGCACCGTAAAGGTTCGCACCTGTCACTGCTGCGCCATGATGGTGATCGTGCTCATGCTCTTCTTCATGACCGTGGTCGTGATCTTCGAATTCTTTAACCTTGCCGTTTTCGTTACGCAGGTAACTTAAACCAAACTGCCAACTTGAAGATTCGGAGAAGTCACTACCAAGCTTCAGCGTCGTGGTGTACACGCCAACTTCAGAACCATCTTCGACAGAAGACATTTTGCTACCACTGAGCGCTTCTACACCAAGTTTTACATAAAGGTCGGTTGGCAACACGATGTTTGCACGTACACCATCATCGTAGTAGTGCGAGCCAAGGAAAGTACGATAAGCAATTGGACGCTCGACAAAGCTATCGGTGTGCATGTGTTGGTTGTTCAGGTAACCAAAGTCAGATAGGAATCGGCCAGCGCGCACATTTACACCATATGGCAATGCCAAAGTTTCGATGAATGCCTCTTCAAGCTCTAATTCTGTCTCATCACCGTGACTTTCAAGAACCGCGGTCAATGCACCGTAAAACTTGTCGTCGATATTCGATGAGAAGTTTAATTCCGTATGGCCTAGACCAAAGCCTTCTTCGCGCTCAGAATTATGACGTTGGCCATCTTGGTAGTAGCCATCAACAACAACACCAATCTGTGGGTTCGATAGTGTGTCGGCAAAAACAGGGGATGCAAAAATGCTACCGATCACGAGAGACACCAATTTCTTATTCACTACTTTTTCCTTTTTGTTATGTTATAACATTTAATTTTGCGATGTTATAATATAACAATTCTCATTACACAAGCAGAAATTTAAATTAGGTTCCGATTTCCTGTTCGTACTCAATCCATGAATTGGGCTATCAACAAATGAATCAATTGATGTTTTTTATACGTATACTAATGAGAATTAGTAATTAAATAAGTAACGGAATTTCAATATGTTGAATATGGATTTTTCAAAAAGAATCGTGATAGATACTGCTCAACAGGAATGGATAGCCAGCCCTTCCAAAGGTGTGTGGCGCAAACCTTTGGAACGAGAAGCCAAAGAATCAGGGCATACCACCAGCGTCGTTAAGTACGAGCCAAATTCGCAGTTTTCGACTCATCCTCACCCTCAAGGAGAAGAAATATTGGTGCTCGAGGGGGTATTCTCTGACGAATACGGTGACTACCCTGCCGGCACTTACCTTCGTAACCCTCCAGGAAGTCAACACGCACCATTTAGCGAAGAAGGCTGTGTGATTTTAGTTAAACTAAATCAGTTCGAATCTGAGGATCTTGAAACAGTTCGCATTAATACAAACCAAGCGAGCTGGCAGAGTGGTGTCGGTGGGTTGCAAGTCATGCCGCTGCATAATTTTGAGCACGAACATGTCGCGTTGGTTAAATGGCCAAAAGGTGAGAAGTTTCAACCACACCGTCACTTTGGTGGTGAAGAAATTTTCGTATTGTCAGGAGAGTTTAGAGACGAGCTCGGTACCTATCCCGCTCTCTCTTGGATCCGAAGCCCACATATGAGTGAGCATTTTCCTTTTGTAGAGCAAGAAACGATCATTTGGGTAAAAACAGGCCACCTGCCACTCCAAGCTCCTGCTCAGCAATCCTAATGTTTGCACACTGGCATCGTCCATTGGAACTAAAATCGGCCCGCAATTTACGAGCCGATGATCATTTCGTCACTAAGAACCCATTATTCGCGAGTGGAGCCAGTCTTTGAGCTCAGCCCGGTTATGTTTTAACACGTTCATTTCGTGATCATCAATCGGGCTTCCTTGAAGTTCTAGTACGCGGATTTCCTTATCTAAAGCATTGTAGTTTTTAACGGTTTCAGCAAATGATGCATCGTTTTCGGTAAGCTGAGTAATGGTATCCAAATGTTCTGGGAATTCATGAGTTAATGAGTGATTTTCACCTAACATAGAGACCTCTTGGCTATTATTTGAGTACAAACTAGTGCCTAATTTTCGAGCACCACATGTATAACCGTAGCATCTAATGAGACGTTAATTCGTCGCACCGCCCACAAAAAGAACAACAAAGTTATTTTCAATTTTTCCTAGAAAGTGTTTTCTTTTTAGTCTCAATAGTCGAATGCAATAGATGCCACTATGATCGTTCTATAATAACCCTCAACAATGAGAGCGATCATGCGAAAGACAATTCTAGTTACTGGATCTACTGACGGTATTGGTTTAGAAACCGCGAAAATGTTAATTAACCGTGAACAACACGTAATAATCCATGGCCGGAATATAGAGAAAGTTCAACAAGTTGAGCAAAGTTTGAGGGAGATGAAAAGTGGTAAAGTTGAAAGCCTTGTTGCTGATTTATCCTCTCCCAATGCGGTAAAACAGATAGTGATGGAGATAACAGAACGGTTCAATCATTTAGACGTCATCATTAACAATGCTGGTGTGTACGCAACACCAAATCCAAGAACTAAAGAGGGTCTTGATGTACGCTTCGCAGTCAACACCATTGCTCCCTACTTACTCACTAGAGAGCTATTGCCGTTGCTCGGAGATACGGGTCGTGTGGTTAATTTGTCTTCAGCTGCACAAACAACAGTGAACACTAGCGCTTTAGTCGGTAATAAACCATTGTCAGATGGCGAAGCATATGCCCAAAGCAAATTGGCATTAACGATGTGGTCACGAGCAATCGGACTAAAGCTTAAGAACACTGGCCCTATGTTGGTATCAGTAAACCCAAAATCATTCCTAGGTAGTAAGATGGTTAAAGATGCTTATGGGGTTGCTGGTGGTGATATCCGCTTAGGGGCAGATATTCTAACTCGCGCTGCGCTATCAGAAGAGTTTGCTCAAGCGCATGGTATGTACTTCGATAATGACATTGAAGCATTCGCGCCCCCACACCCTGATGCATTAGATCAAAGCAAAACACAGCAGATAATTGATACTATTGAATTAATCTTAAGCAAACTCTATTAATAACAATTAAGAATTATCTTGAGGTTCGTTTTTATTCGGACCTTAAAAACAATGTATTCGATAAGTGAAACTTGTTATCACTTTTCCGCAAACTCCCAATAAGGTGGCGTGCCATAGTATTCAGCAAAGTAATCAATAAAGGCACGCACCTTAGGCGCAATTAAACGAGAGCTTGGGTACACAGCCCAAATCCCAGCATCCATCGCTAAAGGGTGATCTTCGAGTACTTCCACTAGCTGACCACTTTGTAATTCTTGATAAACACTCCAAACCGAGTTGATAGAAATACCTAACCCGTTTACCGTCGCGTCTCTCATCGCATCACCATTATCGGTTTTAAAACGACCAGAAGTTCTTACATTGAACATTCCATCTTTTGTATTGAATGACCAATTATTCATTCCAACTAAGTTAATACACTCATGATTCGTCAAGTCTTGGGGCTTGTTGGGTCTCCCAAATTGTTCAATATAATCTGGTGATGCAACGATAATACGACGATCTGGCGCAAGCTTTCTTGCGACCAATGAAGAATCTTTCAACTCAGCGACACGAATGGCGACATCAAAACCTCCCTCAACCAGATCCATAATGGAATCAGAAAATCGGCAGTCCACGGTTAACCCTGGGTAACGCGCCATAAAACCTTTTAATGCGGGCACAATATGCAAGCGACCAAAAGTTGCAGAGGCGGTTATACGTAATACTCCCGTTGGCGCGCTCTGCCCTGAGCCAACAGCTCCCCTTGCTGCCTCCACTGTTGCAAGGACCTCCTCCGCGTGAGGTAAAAATGCCTGCCCCTCTTCAGTTAAGGAAACTTTGCGTGTGGTGCGATGAACTAAACGAACTCCTAAGCTGTCCTCAAGTTTATTGATGTGTGCGCTAGCGACAGCAGGAGAAAGTCCAAGCTCCTGACCAGCCATGCTGATGTTGTGTGTCGAAGCCAAACGGACAAATAGCTTTACATGATCGATGTTCATTTAATTTTCAATTATTTGTAAAAAATCACCATATAGAGCTTAGCATTTTCTTCCTTACGGATAGTAAATAAATACTCCAGTTAGAAAAAGCTGATGGGCAGATAGAAGTCCAGCTCAAACGCCTCATCATGGCTGAGGAAATGGTTTTTATGATAGTGAACATAAGCGGGAGTAGAACGCTGCTTAAAGCCTGAATTCGGCAACCACTTTTCTAACACCATACTCAATTGAGGAAGAAGCTCTCCATATACCCCTGTTAAGCGAAAAACAGCATGCAAACCACCCGGAATCGTCATTTGATTCACGACACCGCGTACTTTAAGCGGCTTATCAATCGCCATACAAGCCACATAGCGACACTTATCGAGCTCGACCCAAGCGGGGTTGGAGTGATGCAAACCGTATTGAACCGAAAAGTCCCGATTCTCAGAGCTTGCCCACGCCTTCAAAATCAGCCACGCATTGCGAATAGAACGGCTATAACCCTCATGTCGCACATAAGCCGCAAAGCGTTGTGGAACCTCCATAATTTTAGGTTCTGGCAACTCGCGTTTAGCAACCCGATGATAACCCGCAGCCACTTCCGGATCTTTTAGATACGGCTTTTCTGCGACTTGTAAATCATGCTTTCGCCACGCGCCAGGAGACATAGCGAACGTTGCTCTAAACGCTCGGCTAAAAGAAGATACCGAGCTAAAGCCGCACTTGTTAGCAATGTCTAACACCGATGAGCTGGTATCAAACATCAGTTGATTGGCGGCGTATTCCATTCTTGTGCGACGGATATATTGATGGACAGACTCCCCTACCACATCTTTAAAAATACGATGGAAGTGCTGTTCAGAATAGGCTGCTACATCTGCTAGCTCTTTAGCCGATAAATCTCTGCTAATGTCTTGGTGAATGTAAAACAGCACGTCATTGATTCTGGAAACTTGTTGATGGCTCACGGAGTAAACTTTCGCTTAAATAGCATAAGTGGACATGTTTAACAGCATAAATGGACACACCAAGCTTGGCAATTTACCTATACTATTTCTGACATAAAAAAGACATTTACGAGAAGCACAGCACATGGAAATCGCACAGTCATTACAACAAACTAAGTCATCCTACATCCGAGAGATCCTCGCAGCAGCGAGCGATAAGAACGTCATTTCTCTTGCAGGTGGCTTGCCGGACGAAAAAACCTTCCCGATCGACTTAATGAAACCGACGCTCGAAAACCTCGCGAATATGCCAGAGGTGTTTCAATACGGCGCAACAGCAGGCTACGCCCCGCTACTTAACTTTTTGACCGATTATTACCAGCTGCCGGAATCTCATTTGGCTATGATCACAACGGGCTCTCAGCAAGGGCTAGATTTGATTGCGCGTGCGTACGTGAATCCGGGCGATAAAGTGGTGATGGAAGCACCGAGCTACCTTGGTGCTATGCAAGTATTCGGTCTAGTGCAAGCCAACATCGTGACCGTTTCACAAACCGAGTGTGGTCCAAACCTTGAAGAACTTGAACAATGCTTTGCTACACAGCAACCGAAAATGTTCTATGCTGTGCCCGATTTTCACAACCCAACGGGCGTGTGCTGGGCGCTAGAGACTCGCCAAAAAGTTGCCGAGCTTTGTATACAATACGACGTGGCATTCATTGAAGACGCACCATACCGCGAGCTACGTTTTTCTGGTGAAGCGCTTCCACTGGTTTCGGACTTCTGCCCACAGCACTCCATCGTATTGCGCTCTTTCTCCAAAATAGCTTCACCAGGCTTGCGTATTGGTGTAGTTACGGGCAAGAGTAGCTACCTTGAGCCACTCATCAAAATTAAACAAGGTGCCGATCTGCACTCTAGTATTCCTATGCAAGCTTTGCTGCATGGTCTACTGCAACATGACAACTTCGAAACGCACATTTCAACCATCTGTGCGCTTTACAAATCACGTTACGATGTCATGTTTGCTGAACTGCAAAAACAGCTGCCAGAAAGTTGCGTACTCAAACCCGTCGATGGTGGTATGTTCGTTTGGGTCGAAATTCCAGAATGCGACACCTTCGAACTGGCGAAAAACCTTCTCGCAAACTGGGTTGCTGTAGTGCCTAGCCCGGTCTTTTATCCAGAAGGTTCAAAGGTAAAAGCCGCTCTGCGTCTTAACTTTACCAATGCTACACCAGAAGAACTGACGACAGCTGTCTCTCGACTCGCGGATGTCCTCAACACGTTGTAATTGAGCGCGAGTGTAAGAACCTGCCTTTGAGATTCAAAAAAGTCTCAAAGGCAGCATCAAAAAAGTTCCCCAAAAAAATTTATATTTTTCCTTCAAATCAACTCTCTACAGTAAGTGCCTGTTTTCTCTTGAACCTCTCACTCATATAAAAATGAGAACTCAATCACGTATTTGATAGTTAGAAAAGTTACGTCTATCTTTCAGTCAAAGACATCAACTTCGCAGCGTTAATGCTCTCAATTTCAGACACTTTATCAATCGTGGCTTAGCGGTTGATAAACGACTAAAAAAGCATCTGTGGGCAGACCCACTACGAAGGGTTGACCAGAACCATTCTGAATGTCGCGAGCCAATCTTTTGATTGGCAATTACGTCAGTGAATCGCACCAAATGACAGAGGGGTTATCAGGATGAATACT
Source organism: Vibrio sp. 1159 (assembly GCF_033340395.1). Taxonomy (NCBI): domain Bacteria; kingdom Pseudomonadati; phylum Pseudomonadota; class Gammaproteobacteria; order Vibrionales; family Vibrionaceae; genus Vibrio; species Vibrio sp. 1159. The sequence continues at coordinate 208,835 of NZ_JAWOWL010000002.1, forward strand.
CGAACCACGACAGGACTCGTCACCATCGGCTGGTCCGTTACACTTTCACTTTTTACCGCATTCGCCGTGTATGCCAATACGTCGCCAAACTGTAGTGACGTATTAGCGGGCAACACAACCGCCGCATCGCAAAAAATGATGGTTTTATTGGGCGAAGACATCACCAAATCCAACCGTATAACTACGGTGATTCCAGCCGAAAACAATCCATTTGTGACCGAAGAACTGGTTTCGGTTTCTAACGACGTATCGCCAAACGGTCGTCTTTCACAAAAGAGTTTGGAAGAGATTCGGAAAGTCCGCTCAAATCTAGAGAAAGCAGCACAGGAAGTAAGCCGATTACAGGGCACTTTTGAAGTGGCTTTCATCAGTTTGATTGATGGTTACTGCCAATTTTCTAATCATAAACGTACTCAACATGCCAAAATCGACTTTGACCATTTGGAAGGCCTCACTTTGTATTCAATCCCCGCTTTAATAGCAATGGTCGATCAGTCGTACTCCATGGCAAAGAATCGAATCGCTAATGAGCAGAAACAGTTAAGCGACATTGAAAAAGAGAAACAGCGGCAGAAACAACAAGCAACCGCGGCAGCAGCCGCTCGTTACCAAGACGGTAACGTACTCGTAAGAGTCGAGAACTTTGATGGCGCTAATGTGACATTTTCCGTTACTAACATTGGATCACAAGGATCATTACAACCAAATTTCAACACGTTTAATGCCTATCGCACCGAAAGTGGAGAATTAATCTACAAGTCAGAATCTTTATTACACCTGGCGGATACTGCAGGTAACACACTTGAAACAATGGGTATCGCTGAGCTCTCATCACAAGGTGGAAGTGACAAATCGATCTCTCCTGGAGAAACCCGAAAATTCGTTACTAGCATTGCTTCAGAAGTCGCGCCACATACGCAGTTGAGCTTAGAGTTTCCAGCCAAAGTGCTTAATACTGAGCGAGACTTTACATTGTCGTTTTCTGATACATCAGCGGTGGCGACAGCAAACGTCAATTAACGCAAGGTAGCCAGTATTTGTAGAGCGCATCAAAGACAGGCGAGCAACGCCTGTCTTTCAATTATGATCAAGCCAATAGCTACTGTTTGCACTTGTAAGCATTTGCAAACATCGTCACTGACGTAGAAAAGCTCAACGGTTGATATAAGTACAAGGTATCTGCGCCTAAATCTGCCGCCTTGATGCGCATTTGGTTTAGCGTCCCCCAAACCATGTCTTTATCGGCGTGAAGCCAATAGTCGTAAAAGTGTCCTTCTGAGCCGATCACGGTACCCATTAGTTCACAGTTTTCAATCGCATTCACATTGTCCCAAAGCACCTGTACTTGCTCAGATTCTTGAGTTGGGAACGTCACACATCCCGTTAATGATGCCGCTAACGCGAGAGTCATCACTCGCTTTTTCATACTTATATCGCCAAAATTTTTCATAGATGGCAGATTTTATGAATGGCTGATGTGATGACTAGCAAAAACTTTTTATCGCGTGTTCAAGTAGAATTAATGGACAACGGAAAAGATCCAAAAGGTGATCATGCAGCTAGCGAGCAAAAACCTAATAATCACAGACCTAGCAATAAAGCTGTATCTGAGATACAACAGTAATGATTAAATAGCCGCGAGGGATAGAGTTTGGTTGCTAAAAATAAGCTAATTCGCTACACAGCTACGGAAGTCGCTGATGCATTTGACAAAGAAGATGAGCTCATTAAACAAGTTCAGTCCAACCAACTCTCGCAAGTGCTATTACTTTGGCAAGTAAAAAGTCCAACGCTCGTGCTTCCCGCGGGTAAGAAATGGCCAGTGTCTAATGAGTTAGAACATGCGTTAAATACGTCTGGCTGGAAGCTCTTTTCTCGTAAAACCGGTGGTGCCCCAGTCCCTCAGGTGCCAGGTATTATCAATCTATCCCACATTTACCACTGGCCAGAAGGCGAGCCTTACAACATCAAAAAAGCGTATCTCGATTTATGTGCGATATTAACGGTTTTCTTTAAACAGCTCGGCGTGAAAGTGGATGTTCATGCTACGCCTTATTCCTACTGCGATGGCGAGTACAACCTCAACATTGGCGGGCAAAAAGTCGTGGGAACCGCGCAGCGTGTTTTACTTAAAAAAGGCGGCGGACAAGTGGTATTGTCACAAGCATGCATTCTGATTGATGCCGACGTCGAGAAGATTGTCGAACCAGTACGAATGTGTAATCAGCTTTGCGGTCACAGCGATGATATTCGTGGTGATGTCCACACACCGCTCTTCCATCATGTATCCGACCGCCCATCGGTAGATTCGCTCTTTCAGCAATTGACGAGTGCGTTTTTAACGCATGCAAAAGCGAAGTAATGAAAGGAGCAAGCCTCCCCCACACTCCGAACAGCATTTGATAAACTAAAACTGCATACCGTGATAACGATGTAAGAATGGGCATCGCCAACGTAAAACCATTCAATCGATCGACCAAACCAGTTATCAGTTTTGCCTGCCAAAAAGAAATGAGATCCAGTTCAAATATTTATCCATGACGGAATTAGTTGAAGCCTGCGCGTAAAAGCCTCAGAATGTCGCACTTTTCGCACCGATTTGTTTTCGGCGCGTTGTTATCTAACTCTACAATTGAGAATCATACATATGGGTTTTACCTCGTTAGGTCTATCTGCTCCAATCCTTAAAGCTATTCAAGAGAAAGGCTACGACACCCCTTCGCCAATTCAGGCAAAAGCAATTCCTGCTATTTTGGAAGGGAAAGACGTAATGGCAGCAGCGCAGACTGGTACAGGTAAAACTGCAGGCTTTACGCTACCGATTCTTGAGCGTTTATCGAACGGCCCTCGCGTTCGTGCTAACCAAGTTCGTGCACTTATCCTGACGCCAACGCGTGAACTTGCGGCTCAGGTGCAAGAAAACGTGTTTATGTACGGCCGTCATCTTCCACTAAGCAGTGCGGTGGTTTTTGGTGGTGTGAAGATCAACCCGCAAATGCTGCGTCTTCGCAAAGGTGCGGATGTGTTGGTCGCGACACCAGGGCGCCTGATGGATTTGTACAACCAAAATGCGGTGAAGTTCGACCAACTGGAAGTGCTAGTGCTGGATGAAGCAGACCGTATGTTGGATATGGGCTTTATCCGTGACATTCGTAAGATCCTAGCTCTGCTACCAAAACAGCGTCAGAACCTACTGTTCTCGGCGACTTTCTCGGATGAAATCCGCGACCTTGCGAAAGGCTTGGTGAACAACCCGGTTGAGATTTCAGTGAACCCGGCAAACTCGACGGCAAGAACGGTTGAGCAAAGCATCTACCCAGCAGACGTGAAAAAGAAAGCACCGATGTTGGTTAAATTGATCAAAGACGGCGATTGGAAGCAAGTGCTGGTGTTTACGAAAACGAAACACGGCGTAAACCGTCTAGCGAAGTTCCTGATCGAACAAAACCTACCGGCTGCTGCCATCCACGGCAACAAGAGCCAAGGCGCACGTACCAAAGCACTGGCGGATTTTAAATCGGGTGAAATTCGTGTGTTGGTCGCGACGGACATTGCTGCGCGCGGTATCGATATTCCTCAATTGCCGCAAGTGGTGAACTTTGAGCTACCTAAAGTGGCAGAAGACTACGTTCACCGTATTGGTCGTACTGGCCGCGCGGGCGAAGTAGGTAAAGCGATTTCACTCGTGTGTGCGCTAGAAGCATCTGAGTTGTTTGCGATTGAACGTTTGATTCAAGAAGTACTACCACGTAAAGAGCTGGAAGGTTTTGCGCCAACCAATGTGGTGCCAGAATCTAAACTGGATACTCGCCCAATCAAACCGAAAAAACCTAAGAAGCCGAAAAAACCAAAAGCGCCAAATGCTGCAAGTGAAAACGCCCCAGCAACCGATAAGAAAGCAGGCAATGGTGCAAACAAACCTAAGCGTCGCTTCAACGCTGGTAACAACGGCAACAAAAACAGCACCAACCAAGGCGGTGCAGGCAAGCCTAAAGGTAACCGCAAGCCAAACAATGCTAAGCCTGCAGGAAACAAACCGTCAGGTCAGCGCCGTAAACCTCGTCCGCAGGCTGCAAACTAACCTGTAAACGGCCACCGATAGCAAATACAACAAAGCCGCTGATAATCTCAGCGGCTTTTTTTCTTAAAACACAGTTTTTTTAGAATACAGCTTTGTTAAAACAGTCTACATTAAAGGTGTGATTCGAATATCTGCGATTTGCGCTTCGTTCTTTTCACCCTCAATACCACCAGCGTAGATGTAGGTTTCATTCGATTTGAGGTAACTCATATTGAAGTGGTCCTTCAGCGCGATCTGATAGGTTTTTCCCTGCTCCAACGCTACTTCAATTGGCGTTGAGTAACGCATACCTTGGTTTTCACCAATATGGCCCATCTGCAAGTAACCTTGGCCAACCACCTTACCTGCATCATCCAATACCTCTAACAATTTCACGGTGTTCGTGATGCCAGTATTAAGTTGCCCTAGGTTATTGTTGTACCAAGCATCGAACTGGTAAGTGCTCGTTACAGGCGCTGTAAACGACTCTGTACCTTTTACGATGCCACTGTCTTTACTCACCGTAACCACTGAGACATTGTCTTTGAGTGGCTGATATTCGCCATCGAGTTTGATGCGGATCTCTTCACCGACACAAACAGGTTGGCTTGGGTTAGAACGGAAGCCTTTATCGTTAATGCTTTCAGCCAAATAACAAGCAAAACCTGTTGGCGTATCGGAATAAGATTGAGCAATCACGTTCTTTTGAATCAGCTCGCCATTGCGATACAAGTTCACGTTGTACTTGCTCGTCACGTCAATCGAAACAGAATTATCAACGCTTTTTACCACCAATGTCGGCTCTTGCGGAGAATAAACGCGGCTATCTTCACTCACATACGGTTTCACACCAGAAACTAAAGTAATGCTGCTATCTACGTTCACTAGCGCGCCCAGTGTCACGTGGAAATGCCCCTCTTCGTCCATTGTGACATTTTCAACTGGGTAGTAGCCCGTTTCATCTTTGCTTACTTCAGGCAAATCAATGGTTACCGAGTAGTTCTTTCCTTTGAAGGCAAAGTTTTCCAACTTGATTTGTTCAGACTGAGCCAACAAGTTATTGCGCACCCAACTTGTGATAAATGGCTTCACTTCCAACTTACCCGTTTCGGTATGGATGCCGAATAAGGTCTCTACCACCATGTTCAAGTAGCCACCCACAGACCAAAGCTGACGCTGAGAGTTAATCACTGGGCCATCCAAGCTCGGATCTTCGCCATGATCACTATGGATGATGAATGACTTACCAGAAAGCCACTCTAAGTTTTCCATGTTGGATAAATTGGTCGCTGTACCACGAACCAACGATTGAATGGCATTGTTCGCCGCAGCCACGTTTTGTGTTTGATGCGCGGCGCGCAAGCTGTACGCGGTAACAAATGGCCAAATTGCGCGGTTATGGTACACAGGCACATCCGGTTGTTGAGGGAAGTAAACCGGCACGCCAAACTCACTGTGGGGGTAATTGGCCATGATTTGCTTCGCCTGCGCATCACTTGCCACGCCACTGATGATCGCCAACGCTTCGCCCAACATGTCATATTTGTCGACCGCGATGTCTTTGCCATTGTCAAACAAATAGCTTACGTACATACCGCGTTCGGCATTCCAAAACTGCTCGTTGATAGCGGTTTTTAACTGCTCAGCCCAATTGGTGTATTTGACCGCGTTGGTTGAATCGTACTTCTCTGCCAACTTAGCCGCGAGCTGAATCGCGCGGTAGTGAACCACGTTTGTCGATAACGCTTTGCTGCTACCAATTGTATTGACATCGTTTGGCGTCCACGTTGAATACGTTTGCTCACGCCAATCGAGGAATGATTGTTCACCAGTGTATAAACCGGATTTCGCATCAAAAGCCGCCAGGCGATCGGCTTCAAGTGTATTGCTGATCGCTTTGTAAGCGCGCTCAGAAAATTGGTTGTACTCTTCCCCATCTAATGCCGAAAGTAAGCGTTCAGCACCAAGCGCCCAAGTCGTGCGATCGGTACTGATTGGCCAACTGCCGCCAGTGCCCGTGTCTTGCACAATCTGCTCGCCATCGTATTGCTGATCGGTCGTGTCGCGGAAAGCAGACAATTTGAAATTCAAACCATTTTGCACCCGAGTTGGATTCATCAATGCAAGCGAAAGGTCTGCTGCGTACGCCAAATCACGCGTCCATACGTAATGCCACTTCGCGCCCGTCTCAAAAACTTCCGCTTTGATTGGGTTGTTGTAGTTGTAATTGCCGTCTTTGATTTCAGAAACGGCAAGCTGGTCTAGCTCTTTCATCGTCAATGCAAACAACGCGTCAAACGCGACATCACCCGACACCACTCGCGGCCCTGTTTGCTCATTAATCACTAAGCCTTGGTCGAGCGCATCACGCAATTCTGTCGTCGTTGAAATACCAAATTCACGCAGCTCCGCTTTAGGATCTTTCACCGAGAAAATCACGGTATCACTCGAGTCATCGTAATTGGCGAACAGTTTCATTTCTTTGCTCTGATGCCCTTCATGCACCATTGCAGGGTCGAGAATCGCATCAGAGTAGTATTTTTCCGCTTCTTCTTGTGTTGCTTTCGTCACAGTCATTGTCGCGCGACTTTCATCGGCAAAGCTCACAGAAAACTTGTAATACCCTTTGTCTTCAAACGTGATCTCAGAGTTGCAATCATCGTTCATACACGCTTCATTCGTGTCTGGTTTTGGCAGGTACTCCTGAGCTTTATCGAACGCCGCGGGCTCCTCAAAGTAGGTGTATTGGATCTGCCAACCCGGATCAGCAATCTTGAACTGATTACTACCTCGAGCGACGCGCAGTACGGTTTCGTACTCGTTATTACCCAAATAGTTTAGCTTGGCATGCTCTGCCGTGCCCCAATCCCCATTTAAACCACGTAAATATAAGTCGGCTGAAATAATTGGTTTGTCGACCGGCACTGGCGCATCAGAAGAATCTGACCCACATCCAGCAAGACCAATACAAGACGCGACAGCAAGCGCAATAAAACTCGGTTTCATGTTCATCCCTTAGATTGTTGTTTTGGCGACAGTCTAAAGAACACCTTTTTGAGGGGAAAATAGGAAGTCAGGAGCGAGCTATAGATAACATCTATACGTCAAACCCCAACAGTGATGTAGATCTATGAAATGCGCATAATTTCAATCAAATGAGATTACAGATTTGTGATTTATAAATGAAATTGTGCAAAATACCCCTCGTTCTTAGAGGGGAAAGAAAATGGACAAATCTCTGCAGCAATTTTTACTGGTTGCACGCTGCCAAAGCATCAGCGCTGCGGCAAGAATGGCAGGGTTAAGCCAGCCAACGGTAACAAGCAATTTAAAGAAGCTGGAAGAGAATCTCGGCGTGACGCTGTTTGAACGTCACCCTAATGGCATGGTATTGACCGAATACGGACGCATCCTCTATCGCCATAGCAACGCGATGCAGCATGAATACAACCAAATGATGCAAAGCATTGATGAACGGAAACAATACCAAGTCGGAAAAATTAAAATGGGTACTGGCGATGCGTGGTGGCCGCTGTTCGTCAAAAAAGCACTCAATGAACATCTGAGCAAGCAGCCATCGGCATCTACGCACGTCGAATTTGGCAACCACTTAGGCTTGATGGATTCATTAATCAGCGAACAGATTGAATTCTTCATCGGCCACGAGATTGTCGGCTTGTCGTCTAAATGTGATGTTACGTTTATTCCGCTATTTCAAACGGTTGATGCCTATTTTGTTTCCCCAAACCACCCACTTCTAGGGAAAACCGTCACCGAAGATATGCTGCACGAATACCCCGCTCTTTCGGTCACTTATGACGCTAAGAAATTCGCTCACGTCATCGATAACCCAATCCCGAAGCAAAATGAACGCGAAAGGCAGCAACTGGATGACAGACCGACTTACGAAGTGGATTCTCTGCTCGCCAGCATTGATGTACTGAAAGAAAGCGTCGCGGTGATGTCTTATACCGGCCACCTCAAACCGTATTTGGAATCCTTTGGCTTACGATGCTTAACCATGGAAAACGAACCAAACCCTGGCACCGTCGGGATTTATCGCCACCGCCGAGAAACCTCGGAATCGCATCTAGATCTGATTGCTGGTATCACTCAGCGCGCTAAATTGCTCAATTAGAAAGTCCAAAAACAGGCGAACTCTTTTCGGTTGATATTGGCGGCTTTGATAAATGACATGTAGATCCGCTTCAGCGCCTTGCGAAAAGGCGCTGAAGTTTTTCATATACCCATCCAAAACCGTTACTAAACGTTGTTTTTTGAGGTCTTGCTGAATATCTAAAATCGATTTCAACGCAATCCCCGCACCGTCCAACGCCCATTGTCGAATCACTTCACCATCATCAGAAAATCGCTTTGGCGTGACCGTGATCGATTGGTGAGACTCTTCATCTTTAAAGTGCCACGTTTTTAATTCTTCATTGCTGCGCACCATGGCTAAGCAGCGATGGTCCGCGAGATCTTGTGGGCTGTTTGGGATACCTTGCTTCGACAAATAATCAGGTGACGCGCACAGCACACGTTGACTCGACGCCAGCTTGCGCGAAATGAGATTGCTGTCCGCTAACTCACCGTAACGAATCACTAAATCGAGCCCCGATTCAGCCAAGTTCGATAAATTATCATTAAGATAAAGATAAGGCGTCACATCCGGATATTGCTCAGAAAAAGCCGACACCATCGGCGAAATAATTTGTTTGCCAATATCTCGTGGAGCTGAAATTTTCAACGTTCCGCGCACTTCCGAAATACCCGTTTGCAGTAAGTTTTCCGTCTCTTTCACGCTATCAATGATGTTCAGACAAGCTTGATGGTACATTGCCCCTGCGTCTGTCAGTGATACGTGGCGTGTGCTTCGGTTGAGCAGCTTTACGCCATAGCGTTCTTCTATCGCTTGCAGCCTTGCCGTTACCGTCGCCGGAGACAAACCTAACTCCCTTCCCGCCGCTGCCAGACCTTGATGTTTAACGATGCTGACAAACAACGTCATATCCGAAAACTTATCCATCTTCGCGCCCTTGTTGTTTGGAAAAACTGAATAATCAATTCAGATATTACCCAATTATCAAATTAAATCGAATCCATATACTGACCCTATCGACATTGTTTAGACCCAGAACGTTATGTGACAGGGCAAAGTTAAACGCCGTAACGCTGTACAACGCACAACAACACGCCCTGCCCAGCCAGAGATAGGAAACAAAACATGAAACTGTACATTTATGAACATTGCCCCTTTAGCGCCCGCGTCCGTTTTGTTGCAGGCATGCTGAATATTCAGCTCGACGTCGTCAACATTGCTTATGACGACGAGAGCACCACCACAAACATCATCGGCGCCAAACAAGTTCCTCTTTTGATCAAAGACGATGGTGAAGCCATGGCGGAAAGCTTAGACATCATCAACTACTTCCTTGAATTGGCATCTTCCAATGAAAGCAGCCAACCCTCAACACCGGTTTTAGACTGGCAAAAACAAGCGTTTTTACCGCTACAAAAAGTCGGGTATCCGCGTTGGTCAAACATGACGTTACCGGAATTTGCAACAGAAACCGCGAAACAAGCATGGCGTGCAAAAAAAGAAACCGAAGCGTTAAATTTTGAAGCTTTGATTAACGATACACCTGCGATTGCGAAAGAAGTCGCCGCTTTGATAGAACAAACTAAACCCTTGCTCAACCTAAGTTCAGAAAAGCAAACGTCACTGGTTGATCAAGCCATTATGTTCTCCATTCTACGCGGCTTTTTCAGTGCGCCCGAAGTGCAATGGGATCCAGCCGTACTTCATTGGATGGCAACCGCTCGTAAAGCGACCAACGTGCCAGTACTTATCTAAGGAGCGCATCATGAAACAAAGAACAAATAAGCTGTTTGAACCAGCTCAACTGAAAGCGTTGTCACTACAAAACCGTATTGTCATGGCACCAATGACTCGCGCACGCACCACTCAGCCGGGCAACATCCCGAATGAGATGATGGCAACGTATTATCAACAGCGCGCTTCTGCCGGGCTGATCATTTCCGAAGCCACACAAATTTCGGACGATTCTCAAGGCTATTCGTTCACCCCTGGCGTTTACACCGATGCTCAAGTGGCGGGCTGGCAGGGTGTGACCCAAGCGGTCAAATCACAAGGCGCAGCGATGTTTTGTCAGCTATGGCATGTGGGCAGAGTCTCTCACCCAACATTCCAAAATGGTGAACAGCCTATCGCGCCATCTGCGCTCGCTCCGGTAGAGACGCAAGTTTGGATTGCAGATGAACAAGGCAACGGCAATATGGTCGATTGTGTTGAGCCACGCGCCATGACACAAGCGGATATCAACCGAGTTGTCGGTGATTTCGCGAACGCAGCCAAACGCGCCATTGAATCGGGTTTTGATGGTGTAGAAATCCATGGCGGGAATGGGTATCTGATCGATCAGTTCTTAAGAACCAACTCAAATCATCGAACAGACAACTACGGCGGTTCACGAGAAAATCGTATCCGTTTTCTTATCGAAGTAGTGGATGCAGTTATCGCCGCTGTTGGTGCGCATCGAGTTGGAGTGAGATTGGCACCATTCATTACGTTTAAAGATATGGACTGCCCAGATATCGTGCCAACGATCTTAGAGGCATCAAAACAGCTACAGGAGCGCGACATTGCCTACTTGCACTTGTCCGAGGCCGATTGGGCCGATGCACCAACGATTCCAGAGACGTTCCGAATCGAACTTAGAAAGCGCTTTCGCAACGCTATCATTGTCGCAGGTCGCTACGATCCTCAACGAGCAAACGAAGTGTTAGAGAAAGGCTACGCGGATCTTGTCGCATTCGGACGACCATTCGTAGCAAACCCAGACTTAGTCTCTCGCTTGCAACATCACCATCCGTTGGCAGAACTCGATGGCTCAACGTTGTTTGGCGGAAACGAACGAGGCTACACCGATTACCCTGCTCTGCAACAGGAATGCGCAGAACAGGCCTAACAAAAAAGCCCCAACCTAGCTGCTACGGTTGGGGCTGTCACCAAACTAAAATTGGTTTTAGCTAGCTAAATCTGGCTAAGAGTTAAATCACTTCTAACGCGCCGCTGCGCCAAGGTTCGATAACCACTTTGATGTGGTCGTTGGGAGTCATTAACTGTCTAAACGCATCTTCCACACCATCGATCCCTACTTTGGCAGTGAGCATTTTCTGCCAAGGCAACTTATGTTCGGCAATCGCTTGTAGGCATTGCTCAAACTCGTGCGGTTGGTAGTAGTAAGAGAATCTCAAGTCGAGCTCTTTTACCGTCGCGTACGCGTAGTTAATGATTGCGGGTGTCGTATGGATACCCGAGATGACGATTCGCGCTCGGGCAGGGGCGCGGCGCATAAAATCGTCAATCAAGGTATGCTTGCCCACACATTCATAAATGACCAGACGTGAGTTCATCGCGTACTGATCACCAACGGCGATCTCGTCTTCCTTGGTCGGGTTGATCAATCGATTTGCGCCAAACTCGCTGGCAAGTTGCAGCTTTTCTTCCTGAAGATCGACCGCAAGAATATTGCTGACGCCACGTTGTTTCAGTGCAGCAATCACAGCCAGCCCTATAGGACCGCAACCAACAACCAGCGCTGTTTCTTCCGTCTCGATTTCACTGCGATTGACCGCGTGCAAACCGACCGCCAGTGGTTCAGTCAGTGCCGCCGCCTCAGATGGCATTCCGTCTGGGACAGGTAGCAATAACGCTTCATCAAGCAGGAAGTACTCAGAGTAAGCGCCATAAGTACCCGGAGTAACACCAACGCCCGCGCCATTTTGGCTGAGCAACATCGGCACTGAGGTGACTCGGCTACCAACGGACAACGTTTGCTGCGTATCGGCACCGTATTCGATAATTTCCGCGCAGAACTCATGCCCCAACATCACTTGAGCGTGCTCACCGGATTCATCAGGTATCAACCCGAGCTGGTGGAATACATCAAATACCTCATCCGCGTGTCGAGTAATGTGAAGGTCGGAGCCACAAATGCCACAGGCAAGGCTGCGAACCAACACTTGTCCCGAAGCGGGTTTGGGGATTTCGACTTGCTGCAGGCGGACTCGGCCATCCTGCATTACAATACTGTTCATCTGTTGCATGGGGTTACTCCGCTAGCTCATCGCTTAGGCCAGCAATCGCACCCGGTTTGATATAGCGCGCAGTGAAGCCTTGCGCTTTGGCAGCGGCAACTACCACTTGCTCAATCCAACCTGCATCCATAATGTTGATGAAGTTACCCTCTTCGTCAAAGTTAATGTTCGCACCTTGGATCACCATAAAGCCATCAGCACCACCCGACTCTTCTGGACAGTGAAAGGTATGAATCGAACCACCTGGCTCATACAAATAACTACCAGCGGTTTGGACTTGGTCTGGGTATTCAATGTAGTGCCAAGCGCCACTCAGTGTATAGAAATGCACCACACCAGTATGGAAGTGCTTAGGTAAAGTCACGCCCGGTTTGAATTTGGCGCGAATCACCCACGTACCGTTTTCTGGATCAAGAAACAATGGGTAAACATCCACACCCGGTAGCGCGTCTTTGATGATCGACTCTTCATTGGTATTAAGAGTTAATAAGAAATCTTGGTGCTGAATAACTTCTGGTAATGACATAACTTACATCCTCGCTATTGCTGTAATGTGGCGTACTCGCCTATCCCATAAGTGGGTACTTAAAATTCTCGAAACCGTCAGATGCGCTGATGGTACAACCGTTGATACAGTTGGCTTTCTCGCTGACCAGAAACGCCACCACATCAGCAATCTCTTCTGGTTGTGTGAAGTTTTGACGCATCTGTTCTTTGCGGATGTGGTCCCACAGGCCAACCTCTTCGTATTGCCTTAACATCGGAGTATCAACGCGTCCCGGAGCGACAGCGCAAACACGAATACCCAATGGTGCGAGTTCTAATGCGGCGCATTTGGTCATCATATCGACTGCGGCTTTACTGACGTTGTAGGTAAAGGTCATCTCAGACGCCATTCGTCCGTAAACAGAAGAAGTATTGAGGATCACGCCCGGCGTGCCTTGCGCTTGGAATTGTCGCCCAGCGGCGAGAATGCCGTAGTAGACACCATTTTGGTTGACCTTTGAGATCGGCTCAAAATCGGCAATTGGGTCGTGGTCAAGCAGAGGTTTCGGCGCGCCAATGCCTGCGTTGTTGACCATGATGTCAAGCGAGCCAAACTGTTCGACCGCGCACTTCACCATAGCTTCAACTTGTTGGTAATCGGAGACGTCCGCGACAAAGGTTCCCAACTGCTTTGGGTCAAAACTTGTGTACATTTGCAGTGATTGTTCTGAAATATCGACAGCAAGCACTTTGGCTCCTTGCTCTCTCAGCTTTGCAATGATGGCTTGGCCAATTCCACCAGATGCCCCAGTCACAATGGCCGTTTTATTGATAAGTTCCATACACCTTCTCATCCATGCGTTGTTGTTATCAAAATGTAACCTAGAGCAACTCACTGACACTCACTTGACCTTTTGCGAAGTAAATTTGATACATTGCGATTTACAACCTGTTAACATTTAAAAATCGAGACATGTATATCGTACGAAGTGGCGCTGCCGATAAATTTGATAGCTTGGTTTCCGAACTAGGGCAGAATCCGGTTGAAATTATGGCTGCCGTCGGGTTGTCTGCGGCGCAATTTCGCGATCCCGATACCTATCTCGCTTATCCAAGGTTGGCTGAATTACTGGAGGAAGCGGCTGCTCGTTGTCAGCAACCGTTGTTTGGTGCGTTACTCGCCGATCGCCAAAACCTGCAAAGTTTGGGCGATTTGCCGATGTTGGTTTCCCGCGCAGAAACGGTTGGTGATGCCTTGGCGCGGGTGAATGATTTTCTCTATCTGCATTCGTCAGGGGTCACTCTCAACATGACGCCACAAGATGATTGGGTACGGTTGTCGCTCAGTATTGATGTGCACAGTGAACGCGGTATCGCGCAGTTGATGCAATTGAGTGTGTCGCATCTGGCGATGTTTATTGCCAGCCTGCTTGATATTGAAGCGAGCCACTTCTCTTTACACCTCACCCAACACGCCAGCTTCGAGGCAGAACAGAGCGCATTTGCCCAGCAGAGCAAACTGCGTTTCGGTGATAAGTTTGACGGTATCCTACTTAAAGCGAGTCTACTTAACGCTAAGAACCACCAAGATGAAGACGCGCTAGAGCGCCATTTTCAGCAGCACCTCAAAGAGCTGCAGACCCGTTACCCTAATAATCTCAGTGACCAAGCGGCCAATATGATTGGTCGTTTGCTATCGACTGGAGAATGCAGCGTGGAGCGTGTCGCCAGAGCATTGGATTTACACCCGAGAATGCTGCAAAGCAGCAGGGCACGAGTTATCGACAGCTATTGCAACAAGTGCGTCAGGATTTCGCCGAACAGCGATTGCATGAGAATATTCAGAGTATTACCGATATCGCGTTGCAACTGGGCTATGCAGAAACTGCGGTCTTCAGCCGCCACTTTCGCCGTTGGACGGGGAAATCGCCGAGACAATGGCGACAAGAAAAAACTCAGTTACAAACGTTTAAGCCCATCAGATAAAAGCATAGATAACCTATCGCTCAGACCAAAAAGTGTGAGGTGGGAGGGTTGGTATCGAGAATTTCAGCAATCACAGATAACCCGTGTTTGATGTAGCCTCGATTAGTCTCTACTCCCAAACTGATTCGCACGTAAGGCATTGGCTGATTAGTATCGAGAACAAACGGTTTGTATCCCGTAATCTGCACCCCTGAACGCTTAGCCGAAGCAACCAGGTCATCGCTATTCCACTGCTCGGGTAGTCTCAACCAAATGTGCTGTCCATTCGGGTGCGAGCTATAAACATGCCCTTCTAAAGCGGCTTTTGCTATTCGCTGTCGTTTAGCAAACTCATTGACTTGAAAGCGAATAAGTCGATTTAACGTACTGTTCTCGATCCACAAATGAGCAACTTCAAATGGTAATGGAGTCGCAGACCAACTCGTTGCTGCTAAACGACCAATCGCGTGCTGCAAAAAATGACGTGGGACCGTCAGATAGCCAGTGCGCATGCCTGGCGCTACGACTTTGGTTAAACTGGTGACATAGAAAGCTTGTTCGGGTAACAATGTGGCAAGGGGTGGGACACGGTTAGGTTCTAGTGCTCCATACACGTCATCTTCAATGACATAGATGTCGTATTGCTGCGCAATATTCGCTATCGCCTCTCGGCGTTCAACATCCATATGCGCACTAGTCGGGTTAGCCATGCTCGGTGTGCAACACAATACCTTGATTGGTTTGTGTTTACATGCCCATTCAAATGCATCCGGCGTTATACCAAACTCATCCATTTCAAGTGGTTGCAACTTAAATCCAAGCATTCTCGAGCGAGAGATCAAGCCATGATCAACCAAGTGACCACAAGCAACTAAATCACCGTGTTCAACAACTGTGCTTTAAGCCAACGTTAAACCATGGCATGCACCATTTGTGAGTAATATTTGATCGGCACCCACATCCAGCCCTTGGCTACTTAGAAATCGTGCTCCTGACTCAATATGATGAGGCTGACCTGTTACCGGCTTTGCTTTACTGATCAAACCACGATTGTTTGTTTGCCCAGCAATCTCCATTAACGCCTGATTAAAAAGCGTAATGTGGCGATCGGTCACCACTGGATGTGCAATCGACATATCAATTTCATCCGGCGTTTCTTTCATCTCTTGTGTCAGCATGAACTCCGTGTCCGTACTTTCATCCACAAAACCTGATTTGACAAAAGTACCATTCCCAACCCAAGACTCGATCGCCCCTTTTTTCTCTGCATAACCATATGCATGGCTCACCGTTTGTACGCTGACGCCAATTTGTTCTGCAAACTCACGATGTGTGGGTAATCGAGTCCCCGGTTTTAGATAACCACTGCGGACACATTCGACAAGATAGTTACCAATGGAGATGTATTTAGCGGTGCCTGGCCGAATGATCGGGTTCAAAGAAACTGTCATGACACAATATTTTAATTGATTCATTTTTAACGCTCATTGTAACTTCCATTTAACAAATGGCGAACTTTAACTCACAAAACGAGGTGAAATGCACAAAAATAAACCACAATTGTAATGATTGACATGAAATGTATGGGTTAAACAAACATGTTAAACAGCATCGTTTAATCCAAATACAACCCCAGAGGTAAATTGCAATCATTTTTAACGCAGATCTGGCTAGCTGGTAGAAGGTAGAAATACCTCAGCGTCTCCGAAGGCCCATAAGGCGTCGGATTTCTAACAAGGAGAAAATATGAGAGGCGTTGCTTTGCATTTTACACTGGATGAGTTCCAGGATCGGTTAACGAAAGTTCGGCAATCGATGGAAGAAAGAGAATTGGATGTCCTTATCATTCATGACCCTTCTAACATGGCGTGGCTGACAGGCTATGATGGGTGGTCTTTTTACGTGCCACAATGTGTCGTTGTTGGTCCATCTGATGAGCCAGTTTGGTTTGGACGCTGCCAAGATGCCAACGGAGCATACAGGACTGCGTATATGTCGGCAGAAAACATCACCTACTATCCAGACCATTATGTAATGAATCCGCCGCTACACCCGATGGATTTCCTGGTCGAAGCCGTACTGGCTCCGCGCCTTTGGGATCGTGGTCGCATCGGTGTAGAAAAAGATAACTATTACTTTAGCGCCACCGCTTACGAATCACTCACCACGCACCTACCGAATGCTCAACTTCTCGATGCAACTGGACTAGTCAACTGGTGCCGCGCCGTTAAATCCGATCAAGAACTGGCGTACATGTACCGTGCCGCTCGCATTGTTGAAAATATGCACCGTGTCGCGTTCGACATGATTGAACCAGGATTACCGAAACACCACCTTGTTGCCGAGATTAACCGCCAAGCCGTGCTCGGGCATGAAGACCACTTTGGCGATTACACCGCGATTGTGCCGCTTTTGCCATCAGGTTCTGATGCTTCCGCACCTCACCTGACTTGGGATGACAGACCCTTCAAGAAAGGCGAAGGGACGTTTTTTGAAATCGCAGGGGCGCACCGCCGTTACCATTGCCCACTCTCACGCACTATTTTTCTTGGCGAGCCTGACGACAAGTTTAAACGAGCCGACGAAGCCCTAACTCTAGGACTTGAAGCGGGCTTGAAAGTGGCAAAGCCCGGAAATACCTGCGCCGACATCGCCAATGCACTAAACCAGGTTCTCGATAAAGCGGGATTCTCACGCGAAGGCGCCCGTTGTGGCTATCCAATAGGTTTGAGCTACCCACCAGATTGGGGGGAACGAACCATGAGTTTGCGAGACACCGATAAAACCATCTTGAGAGAAGGCATGACATTCCATTTTATGCCGGGGCTGTGGTTCAAAGATTGGGGGTTAGAAACAACGGAAAGTATCGTCATTACCCATGATGGAGCAAAAACGCTGTGTGACTTTCCACGCCACTTATTTGTTAAACACTAATTTTTCAAACCTCAGGCTCTGTTGAGCTAGGTCTGAGAACTAAAAGGACTTGATATGCAAAAAAGCTCGATCACAGCCACCATAGACTTTGACCGAGAAGGTGTACAGCACGGCTTTTTAACGCTGCCCTATTCACATGACGACTCCGCTTGGGGAAGTATTATGATACCTATCACCGTGATCAAAAATGGTCACGGACCAACCGCACTGCTTACTGGCGGTAATCACGGAGACGAATACGAAGGCATCACCAGCCTGCTAAAATTGACGAACTCGCTTCAGGCAGATCAAATCCAAGGTCGTGTCATTATTGTACCCATGATGAACTTACCTGCGGTACAAAATGCCTCACGTACGTCGTTTATCGATAAGGGGAATTTAAATCGCAGCTTTCCCGGCAACCCCATAGGCACAGTGACCGAGAAAATTGCGGATTATTTTACTCGTTACCTAGTTCCTAAGTGCGATTTTGCGTTAGACATTCACTCAGGTGGTAAAACGTTAGATATCGTTCCGTTCGCCGCTGCCCATCGTCTCGACAATCTCGATCAAGAAGAAGCCTGCATATTAGGTGCAAAACTGTTTGGCGCACCTTACACCATGATCTTGCTCGAAATGGACGCCACCAGCCTGTATGACACTGCCGTGGAGTCTCAGGGAAAAATCTTTGTTACCACCGAACTAAGAGGAGGCGGAACCAGCACTCCAGAAACCATCGCTTATTCCGACCGTGGCATTCGCAACTTCTTACGCTTCTCAGGCAACTTGCCCGGTGACTACGAACAACCAACCCAACCAACTAAGTTATTAGATATGCCTGATGCAAGTTGTTATGTGCAAAGCCAACACCACGGCATCACAGAATACTTATTTGATCTTGGCGATACCGTCAAAAAGGGCGATGTATTAGTGAGAATCTTCTCGACCGAGCGCACAGGTACCGCCCCCGTTGAGTACAAGTCACAGCGCAATGGTATTTTCGCGGCGCGTCGTTTTCCTGCTATGGTGAATATCGGTGACACTATCGCAGTTATAGCCGAAGACTGCGGCGAGATAGGCTGATTGAAAAACCAACTAAAGAAATCAAAACAAATGGCATACCAGAAGCAAACTGGAAAGCAACTTATAACAGCGACCAGTCATCAGCCTTTCATGAAATGATTAGTATTCAACAGGGAGACTCATAATGCGCCTCGATCGCTACGACGTAAAAATTCTACAAATACTTCATGATAATGGTCGTATCACCAAATCTCACCTTGCCGAGGCCATCAACCTATCCGTGAGCCCTTGCTGGGAGCGTGTCAAAAAACTGGAAGAAGCAGGCATCATTGAAGGTTACGGAGCAAAAGTAAATACCGATATTTTGTTCAAACGAACGTCAGTTATGGTTGAAGTTACGCTCAAAGAACACAACGCCCAAGCGTTCAAACGCTTCGAGCAACTGGTTCAACATTCACAAGAAGTCACTGATTGCTATGCCACGGGCGGTGGTGTCGATTACATCCTTAAAATTCAGTCAGAAGATATCGACCAATATCAGCGGCTTATCGACAACTGGTTAGACTCAGATGTGGGCATTGAGCGCTACTTTACTTACATTGTGACAAAAACAATCAAACGTGATGCGGGCACATTCGAAGTAAACCAAAACGCTTTGTTATAAAAGGGAAAATGCGTATCAGGCGTGAACAGAAAAAACACCATATTTAACGGCACTAAAAAGAAAGTTCTGACGTTTTAAACCTCGGTATCAGAAATTATTTCGGTCACTTCTCCATTACAGTTTCATTATGGACAACGATGCTGGGAGAAGGACTCATGGCAGCACTGCACAGCTTACACGCTGAAGAATTAAAAGCCTCGCACGACATGATGGCGATAATGAAAGACGTACGTTTGGTGAGAGGTTTAGCGTACGTGAATGGCAAATGGGTAAGTGGTGATCAATTTCATCCGGTGAATAATCCAGCAGATGGCACGGTCATCGGTTACATCACTAAGCTATCTCAGCAACAACTCTATCAAGCGATTGATGAAGCCGACCAAGCCTTTCGTCAATGGCGAAAAATGCAAGCAGAAGAGCGCGCTGAAATTCTCATGCGTTGGCACGACCTGATTCTAGAATCAAAGCAAGACCTTGCTCATTTGATGGTGATGGAGCAAGGAAAAACACTAGGTGATGCTGTAGGTGAGATTGACTACGGCGCATCCTTTGTTCGTTGGTTTGCCGAAGAAGCACGCCGCTGTTATGGCGAAACCATCCCAAGTCATATTCCGAATGCGCAGCTATCAACGGTGCGCGAGCCAATTGGTGTCGCAGCACTGATTACGCCATGGAACTTTCCTAATGCCATGATCACACGCAAAGCCGCAGCCGCACTAGCAATAGGCTGTCCGGTGCTCATTAAGCCAGCCAGTGAAACGCCTTTTTCTGCGTTAGCGTTGGCAGAGTTAGCAGATCGAGCTGGCTTTCCACCTGGTGTGTTTAACGTGATCACTGGCGATGCGGTGATGGTGTCACAAACCTTGTGTCACTCCGATAAAGTCAAAGCGCTCTCGTTCACAGGCTCAACTCGAGTAGGCAAACTATTGCTACGCGACGCGGCACAAACCGTGAAGAAGTGCAGTATGGAACTCGGTGGTAACGCCCCTTTCATCGTGCTGCCAGATATGGATGTCGAGCAAGCAGCCAAAGCCGCCGTGGATGCGAAGTTTCAAACCGCAGGACAAGACTGCTTGGCCGCAAACCGTATTTTCGTCCCTGACGATAAGTACGAAGCGTTTTTGGAAGCGTTTGCCAAAGAAATGAGCCACATCGTTTTGGGCAATGGCTTAGATGAAAAAACCACCATGGGACCGCTTATTAATCGCACTGCGGTGGATAAAGCGCATGATTTGGTGCGTGACGCGCTCGACAAAGGCGCGCGATTGGTAGCGGGATACCACCAGCCCGTACCAGGCGAAAACTTCTTCGCGCCGACATTGCTAGCCGATGTAACCCCTGAAATGGCGGTGTATCGCGAAGAGAACTTTTGTCCTGTGGCAGGCGTATTGCCTTACCAAGACTTAGATACCGTGATTGAAATGAGCAACGACACTGAGTACGGCTTAGCTGCCTATGTTTATGGTCACGATATTCACCAAATTTGGCACTGCATGCGCGGTTTGGAGTTTGGCATGGTGAGCGTGAACTCCGTTAAAATGACAGGGCACCCTATCCCATTCGGCGGCGTGAAACAGTCTGGTCTTGGACGAGAAGGAAGCCGTCACGGATTTGAAGAATACAGCGAAATCAAATACTGCTGCTTAGGCGCTTTACCAACCGTCAGTGGCAGTTGAGGCACGAAATATGGATATCCAATTATTCGAGGAGAAGGATCATGAGTAACAAAACCCAACAACTTTTAGAGATCGATCGTCAGAGAGTATTTCATGCCTCAACCCACCTGAAGCAGTATGCGGCCGGGGAGCTTTCGGGAAGAATTATCTCGAGCGGAAGCGGAATACGCATCACCGATTCAGAAGGCATCGAGCTGATAGACGGCTTTGCCGGGTTGTATTGTGTGAACATTGGCTATGGCAGGACTGAAATGGCCGATGCGATTTATGAACAAGCCAAAGAACTGGCGTACTACCACACGTACGTCGGCCATACGAACGAAGCGCTCGTGACACTGTCAGATCGCATCATCAAAATGGCGCCTGAAGGCATGAGCAAAGTTTACTACGGCATGTCAGGCAGCGACGCGAACGAAACTCAACTTAAGTTGGTGTGGTATTACAACAATGCTCGTGGTCTACCAGAGAAGAAAAAAATCATTTCGCGTGACCGCGGCTACCATGGTTCAAGTATCGCGTCCGGTTCAATGACAGGTTTACCGTTGTTCCACGCCCATTTTGATTTACCACTTGAGCGTATCAAACACACCATCGCGCCATATTATTATCGCCGTGAAGACGAGAGTATGTCTGAGCTTGAATTCTCTCAATATTGCGCAGATCAACTCGAAGCGATGATCTTGGAAGAAGGCCCAGAAACGGTAGCAGCAATGATTGCGGAACCAGTGCTCGGTACTGGCGGTATTGTGTCACCACCAGCAGGGTACTGGCAGGCGATTCGCAAAGTACTCGACAAATACGATGTACTCTTGATTGCGGATGAAGTGGTGTGTGGCTTTGGTCGCCTCGGCTCCGATTTTGGCTCACTCCACTACGACATGAAACCAGATCTCATCACGGTAGCGAAAGGGTTAACCTCAGCGTATCAACCGCTGTCTGGCGTGATCGTCGGTGAACGAGTTTGGAGTGTGCTAGAAAACGGCACCGACCAATGGGGCGCTATCGGACACGGTTATACCTACTCTGGTCACCCAATGGGAGCGGCAGCCGCGAACTGCAACCTCGATATCATTGAACGTGAAGGCTTAGTGCAAAACGCGGCCGAAGTCGGCGCTTACTTGCAGCAACGTATGGCAGAGACGTTTAACGATCATCCATTAGTCGGTGATACTCGTGGCGTTGGCTTGTTGCATGCGTTGGAGTTTTCTTCAGACAAGCTTCGCCGAGCACACTTTGATCCAAACTTGAAAGTAGGCCCGCAAATCGCGGCGGCCTGTTTAGAGCAAGGCTTAATCGCTCGCGCTATGCCACATGGTGACATCCTCGGTTTTGCTCCACCGCTTATCGCGAATCGCAACGATATAGACACCATTGTCGACAAAGCGCATCAAGCGGTAAACAAAGTGATGGATAACCTCGTCACATCTAAACAGTGGCAACCATAACCCACCTAGATTTCAGTAATGCTCGCGGGCTTTGGAGAAGGCCCGCTTTGCACTTTCCATTAAAGAGACAACAAGCCAACCAAACATTTTAGACCCATAGAAAGCACTATTATTTACTACAAGTGGCAATAGTGGGTAAAATGCCCAAAATTGCGCACTAACTGGATAAAACATGGCAAAACTTACCCTTCAAGAACAAATGCTGAAAGCTGGCTTAGTTAATGAAAAGAAACTAAAGAAAGCGAAGAAAGGCTCTAAAAAATCACGCGTTCAAGCACGCGAAGTAAAAGCGGCGGTTGAAGAGAATAAACGCCAACAGTTAGAGCGTGATAAACAATTGAGCGAGCAACAAAATGCTGAGCGATTAAATAAAGAGATCAAAGCGCAGATCAATCAATTGATTGAGATGAACAAGATCGACTTAAAAGATGGCGACATCAAATACAACTTCACTCACGGTACGCTAGTGAAATCACTTTATGTAGATTCACTTATCCGCGAGCAGTTGATCAAAGGTATTTTGGCAATCGCAATTGTTGGTGAAAGCTATGTTGTCATTCCACGTGGAGTAGCGAATAAAATTACTCAACGTGATGAGTCCGTAATCATCGAACAAAAAGAACCTGAATCGGACATTCCAGCAGAAGACGATCCATACGCAGATTTCGTCGTGCCTGACGATTTGATGTGGTAACAATAAATTAATCGATACATCAACGAAAAGAGCCGCTAATGTAACATCAGCGGCTTTTTTTATAGAAAAATAATCTACAGAGATGATGTTTTGTTATTGCTTACTTAGAAGCAAATTCGCACCTGATGCAGCTAAAAACAACGAACATCCGCGATTGAAACGTTTCGCCATTTTTGGATTTGAAAACCAGTGTCTCAAGTACAAACCAAAGATGGCATAGATTGAAATGGCGACCATTTCTAATATCAAAAACGTCGAGCCAAGGGCAAAAAACTGCTCTTGAACGTTGGCATTGGCATCAACAAATTGCGGCAAGAATGCAGTAAAAATAAGAATCGCTTTCGGGTTGCCAGCAGCAAGCGTAAATTCTTGCTTCGCAAGTCCTGCGTAATTGCGCGAATTGTCCAAGTCAGAGATCGGACTGGACTCTGAACGCCAAAGGTTGAACGCAATCCACAGTAGATACAGCGCCCCTACCAGCTTTATTGCCAAAAATAGCATTTCTGACGTATACAAAATCACAGCCAGACCTGATGCAGACAACGCAATCATTGCTGAAAAAGCGGCAATTCTGCCTAAACTGGCCGTAAACGCGGCCCTAAAGCCGTAACAACGCGCATTATTCATTGCCAATAAATTGTTTGGGCCTGGAGCCATATTTAGAGCGAAGCAAGCAGGAATAAAAAGGAGAAGCTGCCAAATATCCATAATAAAATGGTCTTAGTGAGTGATATTGATCGGTACCCTAACATCTGTTAATAAAGTGAGTAAACCACAAACCGATCTTAAAGCAACTCAGCATCAAATCGTGCCGTGCGAGCTTGAACTAACGTGCAGTTCGTTTCAGCCATCAGCTCCGCTAAGGTGATGTTTGGGTTTTGTCTCACCAAACGTATCAACTTCACGTCCAAAGGTTCCAATTTGTCTTGGTGAGCAAGTAGAGCTTGTTCGATTTTGTTGATCGCAAATCGCATCGTCTCTGCTTCTTCGTTTTTGAGATGCTCTAAAAACGCTTTTACATCCAAAGCCTCGCCCGAGATTTGCCAGTGACGAGATCGTCTAATTCGCTTAAGATCGCACTGTTTTTCTGCTGCGAGTGTTTTCGCTCGCTTGGCATGGTCGCCCCCAATACGGTGAATCAAGGATGGGAGCGAAATCGTAATCTTCGTCTCTTTCATGGCCTTTTCTTTCATCGCCTTAGCCCTCAACCACCGACACATTCTCGCCAACCCAAGCCAACAACTGTTTTGCCGCTTTGGATAACACCTGATTTTGACGCACGATGTAGCCGAAATCAGTGTTTGGAAAACTTGGCAAAGGCGTAACTTCACGAGAAAGCTTTAATCTCGGATCGAGCGAGAAATCCGGCACAATAGCAGTCCCAAACCCCGCTTCCGCCCAGTCGATTTGTGCTTCCACACTGCCCACTTCCATCACGCGATGCTTAGGCAGATTTAGTTCAGGTAAAGACGCATCAATCAGCTCTCGGGTTCGAGTATCGTGCCCTAGCAGGATCAGCGTCTGGCTCTCTTTTCGATTGTCTTGCCACTCAAAAATGTTATCGCCAAACGCACACCAGTGAATCTGCGTGAGAGGCGTAAAATGCAGCGGTTGACTCTCTTTTTGTGCGATAACAAAGCCGATATCGGCACGCGCACTTTTCACCAAATCCACCGCTTGAGAAGATGTGGTGTTGAACAATGCCAAGTCGATCCCCGGATATTCACTTTTGAATTGCTGAAATGGTTTGATAAGCAGTAAACGTGAAACAATATCGCTCGCCGCAATAGAAAGCGTCCCCTGCGTAAGATCGTTGATGGCATTGAGATCTGACTGACAAATTTGCAGCTCATTGAGCATCCGCTGCGCCGTAGCTAACAAACGCTTCCCCGCTTGCGTCAACTGCACGGGATTTCGCTCAATCAATTTCGTGCGCGTGGCTTGCTCCAACTGCTTGATATGCAAACTTACGTTCGGCTGCGTCATGTGCAGTTCCGTCGCTGTTTTGCCGAAATGTTTTACCTCTGCAAGAGTTACGAAGGTTCGCAGCCAGTTCAAATCTAACATTGCCAATTCCGATATGAAATTCTTATCAAGTTAATGAGTATAATTAATTTCTCTTATTATGGCGAACACCTTAAGATTTTTGCATCTGTTTTTGGAGATTAAATTATGTCGTCTATCGTTGTTGTGGGTGCAAACTGGGGTGATGAAGGCAAAGGCCGCATCGTTGACTTTTTGGCAGAGCAAGCTTCTGCGAGCATTCGTTTCCAAGGTGGTAACAACGCGGGTCACACCGTGGTTAACGACCTAGGTACGTTCAAGCTGCACCAGCTTCCAAGTGGCGTATTCAACCCAGACTGTTTGGCAGTGTTAGGTCCGGGTATGGTTATCAGCCCTGCGTTGCTGTCTCAGGAGATTGCGGAAGTTGAAGAAGCGGGCGTAAAAGTGAATATGTGCATCTCTGATCGCGCAACACTGTGTCTACCTCTACATGCACTAGAAGATACGCTAGAAGAACAACGTTTAGGCGACAAAGCATACGGTTCAACTCGCCAAGGTATTGCACCTGCGTACGGTGACCGCGTAATGAAGAAAGGCATCCTAGTTGGTTGGTTGAAGCAACCAGAAGTATTGGTTGAACGCCTTCAATTCATGATGGATTGGAAACTGCCGCAACTGCGTGCACTTTACCCGACGTTCGAGTTTGAACAAACCGCTGAAGAACTGGCGAACTGGCTGCTAGAAGTCTCTGCACCTTGGCGCGATTCAATTTGCAACGTAACGCTTCCTCTAAAAGAACTACAAGCGAAAGACAAAACTCTATTGTTCGAAGCGCAGCTTGGCGCGGGTCGTGACCTTGTTTACGGTGAGTACCCTTGGACAACATCTTCTAACGTTGTATCAATGTACGCGGGTATCGGTAGTGGCCTTCCGGCACTTCGTCCTGAACGCGTTATTGCGGTTGCAAAAGCCTTCAGCTCATCAGTGGGTACTGGTACGTTGATCACTGCAATGGAAGAGCAAGACGCTTTCCGCGAACTTGCTGGCGAGTTCGGTGCAACTACGGGTCGTCCACGCGACATGGGCTACTTCGACGCAGTCGCTACGAAAAATGGCGTTGAACTGCAAGCCGCAACTGAAATTGCACTAACGAAAGTAGACTGTTTGACTGGCCTTAACGATCTGAAAATCTGTGTTGGCTACGAAGGCGACCACAGCGAAAACCCAATCTGGCCTCAAACTGCCTCTCTTGCGCCAATCTACGAGAAGATGGAAAGCTGGAGCGAGGACATCACAGGTTGTCGTAAGTTTGAAGAGCTTCCAGTAGCAGCACAGAAATACGTTCTACGCATTGAGGAACTCATGGGCGTACCAGTAAAAATGGTGTCTGTGGGTCCTGGTCGTGAACAAATGATTATGCGATAAGATGTGAATTAACACATCATTGGCAAGCGGCTTTTATCTGTTCCGGGGTAAAGCCGCTTTTTTTTACACTGTAAACTTTGGAAAATTGCACGGCTAAATTCATGTTTAATAACCTCATCACGAGACTCCTACCTCCTTCTATTTATAAATCAATAAATTATAGGACTTAACACGTTGTGCACGTTACTAGCACATCTCACTTGTTAAAGAAGCACGTCAATTAGGTTAACTGGTTGATTTGATATTCTTTAAGTGATTAGTTGATCACGATCTTCATCTGCAATTTGTTGAACTAGTACTCAAAAAATCTAACCCGCTGTTTTTAGGATAGATGAGTTCCCCAACATCCAACCTAACAGCAGGTGATTCCCATGACGAAAAATCTTTTCCGCCTCAGTACGATAACCCTTGGTTTGTGCCTTAGTTCTTTGTCTTTCGCGCAATCCGATCTTCCGAACATTAAAATTCTTGCCACTGGCGGCACCATAGCAGGCGCAGGTCAATCTGCAACCGAGTCAAACTACACAGCAGGTAAAGTCGGCGTTGAATCATTGATTTCTGCGGTGCCGAGTATGACCAACATTGCCGATATTTCTGGAGAGCAAGTGGTCAGTATCGGCTCACAAGATATGAATGATGAAGTGTGGCTAAAATTATCGAAAAGAGTTAATGAGCTACTCGATCAAGATGATGTTGACGGCATCGTCATTACTCATGGTACGGATACGTTAGAGGAAACCGCTTACTTCCTTGATCTGACCGTCAAGAGCAAAAAGCCTGTCGTGATCGTTGGTGCAATGCGTCCTTCCACCGCAATGAGTGCTGATGGACCAGTCAACTTATACAATGCAGTCGTAACAGCCACCGATGAAGATTCAGAAGGACGTGGCGTGCTAGTCGCAATGAATGACACGATTTTCGATGCGCGAGATGTGACAAAAACCAATACAACCTCCGTCAGCACTTTCCAGTCACCCAACTTTGGTGCTATCGGCTACATTCATAATAGCGATGCCAAATATCAACGAAGCCCAGAGCGTAAACATACGACAGAAACCCCATTCGATGTATCAAAGCTTACTAAGTTGCCTAAGGTCGGTATTGTTTATAACTATGCAAATGCCTCCAATTTGCCAGTGAAAGCCTTTGTGGATGCGAAGTTTGACGGCATCGTAAGTGCTGGTGTCGGTAATGGTAACTTGTACCACACTGTGTTTGATGAGCTAGAGAAAGCGAGTAAAGATGGCGTTGTTGTTGTAAGAAGCTCCCGAACGCCTAGCGGCTCAACCACTTTGGATGCTGAAATTGATGACGAAAAATACGGCTTTGTTGCCGCTGGTACATTGAACCCACAAAAAGCACGTATCTTACTGATGCTGTCACTAACTCAGACCAAAAACTATCAAGACATCCAAAAGATGTTCCAATACTATTAATTCTGTCTAAGGTTCATTCGATAGAGGAGGTACACACCTTACCTCCTCTTACACATGGCGACATGAGCGTCTCTTGTTAGCCAAACAAGCGACGCTTCATTCCTGCTTTTTCCAGAATACGCGTAGTAATTTCCTCAACAGACAGAGAGGACGTATTGATATATGGGATCGCCTCTCTTCTAAACAAAGCCTCAACAGTGTCTAGCTCCAGCTTGCACTGCTCTGTGCTAGCGTAATCACTTCCAGACAAACGATTCTCACGGATTTCAGTCAAGCGCTCGGGATCGATCGTCAGCCCAAACAACTTATGACGATGGATCTCAAATTCAGGCAACAAACGCATCATCTTCACATCTTCCGCAATGAACGGATAGTTCACAACACGTAAACCAAATTGCATCGCCATATACAAGCTAGTCGGCGTTTTCCCACTGCGCGACACGCCAAGTAAGATAATATCAGCTTGCTCCAACCCTTTTAGCGTAATGCCATCATCATGCGCCAATGTGTATTCAATGGCCGCAATACGGTCAAAATAGGTGTCGGAATCTTTCCCCACGCTGCGAGAACGCTGCAACTTAGGCTTTGGTGCCATCTGAATGTCGTCTTGCACTTTCTGCACAATACTCTCCAATACATCGTAACTGTATGCCGGCGCTTCAAGCAGCATTTCACGTACTTCTGGAACGACAATTGAGAAAAAGACCAGAGGTTTGACGCCATTGCGCTGGTAGGAAGTTTCAATTTCTTTGACTACGTCAGTAGCTTTGTCCTGGCTTTCTACAAACGGAAAGGTTTTTTCGTTAGGAATGAACGGAAATTGACCGAGAACAACATGCCCTAATGTCTCACATGTTATCGCCGTACCGTCAGAAACATAGAACACATCACGACTTTGGTTATTTATTTGCATTTCTGTTTAATTTTTCAAAATCTTTTGAGTAGGATGGTACACATAATATTAATAAATCAGTTTGGCTTTCAGTTAGGTTCACCACAGCTTTAAAAATTCTTTTGAATTTTTTTCAGCCAGAACGTAATCGTTTGCCTTTGATATCAATCTAAATGAAGCAATGTATGGTCAACGTGTAATAACAGCCAACATGCGTTTGTTTAGATCGATTTAAGTCCCCCTACTAAGCTGCAATGTTTCTGGAGAAAGACATGCAAAAGAACACCCTCTGGTTCAATGGCCTATCCATGGATGATGTCGACAAAGTCGGCGGTAAGAATGCTTCACTTGGCGAAATGGTTTCTAACCTAGCAAACGCAGGCGTTTCTGTACCAAATGGTTTTGCGACAACCTCATACGCGTTTAACCAATTCCTTGACCACGAAGGTTTGGATGAGCGTATTCACCAATTACTCGATGAACTAGACGTTGAAGATGTAGAAGCTCTGCGTAAGACAGGTGCAAACATTCGTCAATGGGTATTAGAGGCCCCTTTCCCTGCCGACCTTGAACAAGAAATTCGTGAAAACTACCAAGAACTGATCGAAGGCAATCCTGAGCTTTCAGTCGCAGTTCGTTCATCTGCTACGGCAGAAGACCTACCTGATGCTTCTTTTGCTGGTCAGCAAGAAACGTTTTTGAACGTGAAAGGCATCGACGCAGTACTAGAAGCAACTAAGCACGTTTACGCTTCTCTATTTAACGACCGCGCGATTTCTTACCGCGTTCACCAAGGGTTCGACCACCGTGGTATCTCGCTATCTGCGGGTATCCAACGTATGGTGCGTTCAGATAAAGCCTCGTCGGGTGTTATGTTTACACTAGACACTGAATCGGGTTTCGACCAAGTTGTCTTCATCACCTCTTCATGGGGCCTAGGTGAAATGGTCGTTCAAGGCGCAGTAAACCCTGATGAATTCTACGTTCATAAGCCAATGCTTGAAGCAGGTGAGCACCCGATCGTTAAGAAAACATTTGGTTCTAAGTTGATCAAAATGATCTACTCAGATAACCAAGAAATCGGCAAACAAGTTGATATCGTTGATACTTCTGATGAAGAGCGCAACACGTTCTCATTGAACGACGACGAGATTAAAGAGCTCGCAAAACAAGCAATGATCATCGAAAAGCACTATCAGCGTCCAATGGACATTGAATGGGCAAAAGATGGCATTGATGGCAAGCTGTACATTGTTCAAGCGCGTCCTGAAACCGTATGTTCACAAACGGAACAAAACGTGATTGAGCGCTACGAGCTACAAAACAAAGCGGATGTTTTGGTTGAAGGTCGTGCAATCGGTCAGCGCATCGGTAAAGGCGTGGTTCGCTTGGTTGACTCTCTGGACCAAATGTCTTTAGTCCAAGAAGGTGACGTGCTAGTTACAGACATGACTGACCCAGATTGGGAACCAGTGATGAAAAAAGCATCTGCAATCGTAACCAACCGTGGTGGCCGTACTTGCCACGCTGCCATCATCGCTCGTGAGCTTGGTATTCCTGCAATCGTTGGCTGTGGCGATGCGACAAGCAAGTTAACCGATGGCGCAACCGTGACCGTATCTTGTTCTGAAGGTGAAACGGGCTACGTTTACCAAGGTGAACTTGAATTTGATGTAAAACGCTCTTCTGTTGATGAACTGCCACTGCTACCAACAAAAGTGATGATGAACGTGGGTAACCCTGATCGTGCGTTTGACTTCGCACAAATTCCAAATGAAGGTGTTGGTCTTGCTCGTCTTGAATTCATCATCAATAAGATGATTGGTATCCACCCGAAAGCATTACTTAACTTTGATGCACAAAGCGATGAGCTAAAAGCAGAAATCACTCAGCGTATTCGTGGTTACAAAGATCCTATCGATTTCTACGTAAGCAAGCTGACAGAAGGTATCGCAACCATTGCTGCGGCATTTTGGCCGAAACGTGTTATTGTTCGTATGTCTGACTTTAAGTCTAACGAATACAGCAACTTGGTTGGCGGTAAAGCATACGAACCGCATGAAGAAAACCCAATGCTTGGCTTCCGTGGCGCGTCTCGTTACATTTCTCCAGTGTTTGAAGACTGCTTCGAGCTAGAAACTCAAGCAATCAAACGCGTTCGTAACGAAATGGGTCTGAAAAACGTTGAAATCATGATCCCATTTGTGCGTACACCAAGCGAAGCAGCATCAGTGATTGATTTGCTAGCGAAGTTTGATCTGCGCCGTGGCGATCAGGGTCTTAAAGTCATCATGATGTGCGAACTGCCATCCAACGCGGTCCTTGCCGATGAGTTCTTGAAGTACTTTGATGGCTTCTCGATTGGCTCAAACGACATGACTCAGCTAACGCTTGGACTTGATCGTGACTCTGGCGATGTTGCACATCTATTTGATGAGCGCAACCCAGCGGTTAAGGTGATGCTTCAGATGGCGATTGATGCGGCAACAAAAGCAGGCAAATACGTTGGTATTTGTGGTCAAGGCCCATCAGACCACGACGACCTAGCGGAATGGCTAATGGATCAAGGTATTAGCTCTGTATCACTAAACCCAGATACGGTTATCGATACTTGGTTAAAACTCGGTAAAGTTAGCAGCAAGTAACACACGATAAACTCTAGCCCTCACACTCCCCTTGTGAGGGCTTTGTTATTCACACGTCATTTCACAATCAGTTCGTGATTCCTCTCTCAAGTTCGTCATTTAGTCAATTTCATTATCAAAGTCTGATGACCTAAAATGAATGGTATATCGATAACTCCAGAGAGAATTTGATGAAAAAGCCTATCGCACTCCTTACTACATTGATGCTCCTGGCATCCCCTGCTTATGCCGATTGGGATGAAATTTCCAATAAAATGTCTGAGCTTGGCGACGCAGTTTCTGATACTGCCCAAGATGCTTGGGACGACACCAAAGCGTTTTCAAAACAAGCGTGGCAAGATTTCACGAATTGGTCCGAGGAAGCGATCAATACCGCAGGCGAATGGACAGAAGCCAGCATCGAGAAAAGCAAAGAATGGATAGATGCTGCCGACAAAAAAATTGATGAGCTGATGGAAGGCGATACGCCAGAAGAAGCTCGCCAAGCCGTGGACTTAATGGCAGATAGCGCTTTGCTCAAGTTATTTAATGAAAAGCCGGAGGCAAAAGCTATTTACGACAACGCGTACGGATACGCGGTCTTTGATTCTCGTAAATTATCTTTGCTGTTTCACACCAACTCAGGGTCAGGAGTCGCAGTGAATAAGGAAACAGAAGAACGCACTTATATGAATATGTTTGGTTTGGGCGTTGCACTTGGGGCTGGCGGCAAATTTTACCAACAAGTGGTTCTGTTTGAGAGCAAAGAAGACTTTGATACGTTCGTCAACGAAGGATGGGAGGCCACAAGTGAAGCCTCTGCTGTTGCGGGCGAAGATTCAGAGCAACTTTCAAAACAATTTAACAGCGGCGTCGCCGTCTATCAGTTGAACGCTAAAGGTTTGCTCATCGATGCTAACGTGTCTGGTTCTAAATATTGGGTTAACGAAGAGCTCACTAACTCGCAGTAATGCATAGCAACTAATCGCTTAAATAAAACCGTTGTTATGCACCCTTATCAATAAGTTAACGGGGCTATGATTCCTCAAAACTGAGCACTTACGCAACTTTCTCTATGGAAGTCACCAGAAGATGGCGACTTCCCTTTCTCGTTGGATTGCTTTTGGTTATGCTTGCGCAAAACCACCTGCAATTCGGTATCCCATGCCTGACAATAACTTTAATAATCTGCTAGCAGAAGCAATTTCTGCTCTTAACACGCCTAACTTTACTCCTAAACTTATGCGTGTCATTCGCACTCTTTTTCATTTTGATTGCGCAGTTATTTTAGGTTACCGAGAAGGTAAACATCCTATTTATCTCTACGACTCAATTGAGAACGAGCGAGAGTTACTTTTTCAACGCTACCTTACTGACTCATTTCAAAATGACCCTTTTTTTCTCAAACTAAACGAGACAAAGCAACAAGGCGTATTTACGCTCAAAGACGTGGCGCGTAAAGGCGTTGACTTCACCTCATACTGCGAGCAGTTCTATCATCAAACAGGGTGGAAAGACGAACTTAGCATGCTAGTCGAAGTTGAATCTGGCCGTTGGGTCATGCTGTACTTCGGATATATGACTGATGGAAAATACTTTTCTCAGCAACAAATCAATAAGCTAAAGCCCTATTTCCCGATAATTCAGTCGCTTTGTCAGCAGCATTGGAAACAAACGGAATTTACCTTTTCTGAGCCTGTTTTTGCACAGAGTGCTTATTCTGGCAGTATGCGATTAGCCATTGAGCAAGCTTTAGCAACGTTTGGCGTAGAATCACTCACCCGTCGCGAACAAGAGGTGGCTTCGCTTCTCGCTCAAGGGTTTGACACCAAAGAAATTGCCGCGCGGTTACACTTAGTTCAAGGCACGGTCAAAAATCATCGAAAGCGAATTTACTCGCAATTAAATGTGTCTTCATTGAGTGAGTTATTCCAGCTTTTCCTCAATCACCTAATTCTCCATTCAAGATAAAAAACTGTCCCTTAAGGGATATATCGAGAAAAGGTGTCGCGTTTTAGTCTGAATGTAACAACCACTAAAACAGACAAAAAGAATGACGACACCATTACTGCAAGATTTACAAGATCGCGGCTTGATTGCACAAGCCAGCGATTTGGAAGAAATTCAGACACTTCTCTCACAGCCACAAACCGTTTACTGCGGCTTCGATCCTACAGCTGGCAGCTTACATATCGGCCACCTCGTGCCTTTGATTATGCTTAAGCGCTTTCAAGATGCCGGACACCAAGCTGTTGCCTTGATTGGCGGTGCAACGGGCATGATTGGTGACCCAAGCTTTAAAGCGACTGAGCGCAGTCTGAACTCAGAGGAAATCGTCTCAGGCTGGGTTAACGATCTTTCTAATCAAATTCAGCAGTTGATGAACCACCAACTGACCAAGCCGATGATCATGGTGAACAATGCTGACTGGATGAAAGCGATCAATGTGATCGACTTCTTTCGCGATGTGGGTAAGCACTTCTCGATCAATACTATGGTCAACCGAGAATCGGTAAAACAACGCCTGCAACGACCTGACCAAGGTATCTCCTTCACCGAATTTAGCTACGCCCTACTGCAATCGTACGATTTTGCCGAGCTAAACCGTCGATACGGTTGCCGTTTGCAAATCGGTGGCAATGACCAATGGGGAAACATCGTCAGCGGGATCGATTTAACTCGCCGTCAAAATGGTGAGCAAGTATTTGGCTTAACTCTGCCGCTGATCACCAAATCCGATGGCACCAAATTTGGCAAAACCGAAGGCGGCGCAGTGTGGCTAGATCCTAGCAAGACCTCTCCTTACGCGTTCTACCAGTTCTGGCTTGGCGCAGAAGACGCCGACGTTTACCACTTCCTGCGTTACTACACGTTCTTGAGCTGCGAAGAAATTGCCAGCATTGAAGCGCAAGACCAAGCAAGCCAAAGCAAGCCACAAGCACAACGTATTCTCGCTGAAGAAATGACGCGATTTGTTCATGGCGAAGACGGCCTCGCCAGTGCCGAGCGCATCACTCAAGCTTTATTCAGCGGTAATGTGCAACAACTGAGTTTGGGTGAATTAAAACAATTGGAGTTGGATGGTTTACCAAGCATTGAGAGCGCACAGCAAGATTTGGTTGAGCTGTTGATTGAGTCGGGTTTAGCAAGTTCGAAGCGTGTTGCACGCGAACACATCAGCAACAACGCCATCAGTGTAAACGGTGAAAAAGTGGCGGCTGATAACCCGAGTTTAAGCTTCCCACTGTTTGATCAATATTGGTTACTGCAACGCGGTAAAAAGCACTTCTGCCTCGTAAAGCGTGCCGCGTAGCAACACTCGCAGTACAAAGCCTATAAAAAATTCCCCTCACCACTTTCGTGATGAGGGGAATCCAAATTTGAACGATTTTAAGCCTAACAATAGGCAAAGACGTTGCTTATTGCGTTCTTAAACGTTGCCAGTACTTTTCGTAAATCGCTAACGTTTCTGCGCCAACATCATTAATAAACTCGCCTTTTTTCATGTCTTCTGATGAAGGGAAAATAGTACGGTTATTTTTCAACTCTTCTGGCAATTTGTCACGCCCAGCGTTCGTTGCCGACGCATAACCCAAACTGGTCACGATTTCCGCTTGGTTCTCTGATTGGTACATGAAGTTAATAAATTTATGCGCCAATGCTTTGTTTTTACTGCCAGACGGAATAGTGAAGTTGTCCATCCACAATACCGCGCCCTCTTCCGGCATCACGAACTTCAGCTCAGGCATTTCAACCTGTCCTTGGAATGCGTTGCCGTTCCATTGCATGCCGACCGATGTTTCACCGGACACGTAAGGGACTTGCGGCGCATCTGAGTTGTACAGTAATACGTTGTTTTTCAGCGCGACTAGAGAATCAAAAGCCTGCTCGATTTCTGCTTCGTCTTTTGTGTTCACGCTATGGCCATTTTTCTTCAGCGCCATACCGAACACATCGCGAACGTCATCAATCAGCATGACTTGTTGTTCGTATTGAGACTCCCATAAGTCTGCCCATTTGGTCACTGGTTGCTCAACCATGGATTCGTTGTAGCTGATCCCGGTAATGCCCCAAATATAAGGCAGCGAGTAATCATTTTTCGGATCGTGCGCTTGGCCAAGTAAACCGTCCATTGTGTCTTGCATGTTTGGCACTTGAGCGTGATCTATTTTCGAAAGCAGCCCTTCTCGCCCCATTTTTTCAATGAAGTACGCAGAAGCAAAAACCACATCGTAGCCAGAACCTTTTAGCAATTTTAGCTTGGTGTACATTGATTCATTATTCTCAAAGGTCGAATAATTAATCGTAACGCCTTCTTGTTTTTCAAACGCTTTTAACGATGATTCCGGCAAATAGCCACCCCATGCATAAACGTTCAACGTTTTGCTATCTGCATGAGCAAACATGCTGAGCACAAGAGCACTCAGCCCCAATCCTTTGATGATTAATTTCATGGTATGCAATCCAACCAGTCCAGCGACGCGCTGGGATTCGGGTGCATAATTAGGTAATTGTTACCCAATTGAAAGAAAATTTAATTAATCTTTAACAGCAAAAATATTTATCGAATTTATAAAATTAACGCATGTTTTTAATAGCGACTGTGCATACCAAAATGATGAGACATTCCATCTTCCATTCGACCGCCTTTCCAGCCACCAGAGCCGAGTAAATTAAGCACATCTTGAGCGGTATAATCGGCACCAGAAAAGAAATCATGCGCCACGTCTGAGCGTATTGCTTGCAACTCTGGTTGATTTTCCAAATCAAGATCTTGCGGATCCGCATATAATGCTAACGCAATTTTTTGTTGGCACGCGCTTAACTCGCTGGTGCTCGTCTTTACCTGACCAACCGAAAAGTACTCACGACTGCCGTATCCCACCACCAATCTGGTACTCATTAGTTTAATCACTTTCTTAATGCGGCGACGTTGTATAAATCTCAACATGTTGAAGTCCTTATTTATATTTTGATAATTAATAATAAGTTTTGTATACCACACATCAATACTCTAGAGTGTCAGGGTTTAGCACGGCGCTCAAAGAGTATGGAGTTCAAGAGTGAAAATTGACGATCTAAAACTGTTCACCAAAGTCGTCCAACTTGGCAGCTTTACAGCGGCAGCCAATGCTTTGGACTTGCCACGAGCAAATGTTAGTCGACGCATTGGAGAACTGGAACGTTACCTCGGAACGCAACTTTTTCACCGCACCACTCGCAGCCTTTCGCTGACAAACAAAGGCGATGCCTACTACCAAGATCTGCAAAAAGTACTCACCTTGCTTGATTCGGCAAACCAGCAAGCCAGTAACGAAAACATCGAGGTCAGCGGCAAAATCAAACTTGGCCTTCTGCCAGAAACCTATGAACATCTTCAACCCATTTTGTTTGAATTTCAGGATCAATACCCGCAGGTTGAACTCGACATTCGCAATATCAACAATGGCTTTATTGATATGTTTCAGCAAGGGTTGGACATCGCGCTGCACGGCGGCATGCTGTTTGACTCAGACATTGTCGCGAGAAAGATCTTAACGCTAGACCGATGTGTCGTTGCCTCACCGAACTATCTTCAAACTCACGGCACGCCCGCCACATTAGAAGAGTTGAGCGATCATCAGTGCATTTGTTTTCGTTGGCCAAATGGCAATGTCGACAACCTTTGGCATTTTCAGGAACAAAACGTAGCGCTCAAACCAAAACTCATTTCCAACAACATCGGCTTTATTAAAAGCTCCACAGTGCTTGACCGCGGCATCAGCTATATCCCAAAACTGTTGGTAAAAAATGAGCTCGAATCCGGTGCATTGGTGCAAGTATTGTCTCAATATGCTGTCACGGAAGAAATGGGGTGGTTACTCTATCCTCAACCGAAAACGCTGAACCAAGCTAGCCGGTTACTTATTGAACATTTGTGCAATAAAATCCCAAAACTTTTGTAGTTTGCATTTATTGTCATAAAATTTGTGACATTGAATCATGCGCACGCATGATTATCTGAACATCTGTGAATTATAAGATGGCGCCGAAATTATGGAGCCATCTTATGAATCATCAAATCAAAATCGCTGCGCTGAGCACTATCGCGCTCTCTCTACTCGGCTGTAATCAAGCCCAACCTCAGGTTGAGGAGCCAAGCGCATCCAGACCCGTTCAAGTGATTGAAGTCAACGAAAGGAATGAATAACTCAACAAATCATTCAGCGGGATCGTAAAAGCAAAAGAAACCGCCTCACTCTCTTTTCGTGTACCCGGCACCGTGGAAAGCGTGTTCGTAAATAAAGGCAGCTTGGTAGAAAAAGGCCAAGTCATTGCCATGCTGGACAAGCACGACTACCAAGTCTCACTAGAAGAATTACAAGCACGCATGTTAGAAGCACAATCAGCCCACAAACTCGCGAAAGCCGAGTTAAAGCGCGTAAAACAAGCGACTTCTGATGATGCCATTGCCAGCGTAAACTTAGACCGAGCCATCAGCAGCTACGAACGTAGCCTCTCTGCCGTCAAAGTGGTTGAGAAAAACATCCAACGTGCAAAAGATGCCCTACGTTACACCACTCTACGTGCACCATTCACTGGCATTGTTGCCGACGTTTCTGTTGATCCACATGAACAAACCTTGCCGGGCGGCAGTGTTGTGTCAATTCAGCAAGAAGGCAGTTGGGAAGTCGACATCGACGTACCGGAAAATATGATTGCGCAATTCGCACTAGGTCAGCCAGCATCGTTGACTTGGTATGATTCGGAGCAATCCTACCGAGCAACCGTGGCAGAAATCGCGCCGAAGAAGCACCTGCTCAAACAAACCTATACCGTCACGCTAGACATCGATTCGATTTCCAGTGCGCTATTCAACGGTAAAGCAGTCACAGTAAATACCGCGCTCAACACCAGTCACTCAAGCCATTGCTTTCCTTACTCTGCAATTTTGGGTGAGAAACAGACTCTGCACGTGAATGTGGTTCGTGATGCGGTTATTCATTCAGAGCCTGTCAATCTTGACTCTATCGACGCATACCAAGCGTGTGTGACCGGAAGTTTTGAGCAAGGCGATTATGTGGTGATCAGCGGTAGCCATTATCTGAGCGAGGGCGATGCCGCCCCAAACCTGACCATCAAGACGTTGTAGGTGCGAATCCATGATCAATTTAGCTGAATTCGCGATTCGCCAACGTAAGTTCGTTCTGTTCTTTATCGTATTGAGCGTGATCGCTGGCATCTATTCTTACTTCGACTTAGGCAAGTTGGAAGACCCGAGCTTTACGGTAAAAACTGCGGTAGTCGTGACCCTTTATCCGGGTGCGTCTGCCGAAGAAGTCGAGCACCAAGTCACCGATACCGTGGAAACCAAATTGCAGGAAATGGCAGAGTTGGATCGCTTGCGCTCATTGTCTCGCCCAGGTTTGTCTATGGTCTTTGTTGACCTCAAAGAGAGCCTTAATTCCAAAGCACTTCCGCAGGAATGGGACTTATTGAGACGCAAAGTGGACGATGTAAAACTGCAGCTGCCTTCCAGTGCACAGATCAGCGTAGTGCAAGACGAGTTCTCTGAAGTCTACGGCATGCTTTTCTCTATCCACAGCACAGATGCTGCGCCAGAAGAGTTGCGTCGCTACGCCAAAGAGCTGCAACGCCAAATCAAAGCCGTCGACGGCATCAAAAAGATCGAGCTACACGGCATTCAACCTCGCGTTGTACATATCGATATGCCAGACGAGCGCTTGGCTCAATATGGTTTGTCGATAGCACAAGTTTGGAACCAACTGAGCACACAAAACAGCACGTTCGAAGCGGGAAAATTCGATGCAGGTACAGAGCGTATTCGTATTGCGCAAACCAGTGAGTTTCAGTCTCTAGAAGACATTCGCAATTTAATCATCAATGGTGGCACCGGCGAGTTTGGCTCGGGGTTGATTCGTCTTGGTGACATCGCCGACATCACCATGGGTTATCAAACACCAGCATTGGCAGAAAACCGCTACAACGGAGAGCCCGCTGTCACCTTGGCGGTGAGCCCAGTTCAAGGCATTAACGTGGTGTCACTTGGCGATACGATTCAAGACATCATCGCTAACTACCAGGCAACGCTGCCGCTGGGTGTCGACATCTCGACCGTTGCTTATCAACCTGAAGAAGTACAAAAGTCTATCGACGACTTTGTTGGCAACCTGCTTGAAAGTGTCGCGATTGTTTTTGTGGTGTTGTTGGTTTTCATGGGCTTTAAGAGTGCAACCATCGTTGGCGCAAGCTTGCTCCTGACGATTTTGCTCACGCTTGTATACATGAACATCGCCAGCATCGATTTGCACCGTGTCTCGCTAGGTACGTTTATTCTCGCACTGGGCATGTTGGTGGATAACGCCATTGTGATCACCGATATGATGATCGCCAAGCTCAACAAAGGTATCGAGCGAACTCGCGCCGCGATTGATTCCGTCAAAGAGACCGCCGTGCCACTTTTAGGCGCAACTATCATCGCGATTATGGGTGCAAGCCCAGTGTTGTTCTCCAAAACCGACTCCGCCGAGTTTGCGAGCTCTGTGTTCTACATTGTGGCATCGTCACTGTTGCTTTCATGGATCGTCGCGATGACGTTTACAGTATTAATGGCGTGGATGTTCATCAAGCCAAAAGCTAACAGCGAAGAGACCAAACCGAGCCGTTATAAACAGTTGGTATTCTGGACGGTGGACAACCCGCGTAAAGCTTTAGCCGCTTTGGTTCCGTTGATTTTAGTCACCGCCGTGGCAATCCCGTATGTGGCCGTGAACTTTATTCCTCAGTCGGATCGCTCAATTGTGTTTCTCGATTACTGGCTACCCAATGGTGCCAAGATTGAACAAACCTCGGCAGACATGCGCAAAGTTGAAGAATGGTTGGTCGCACAACCAGAAGTGGAAAGTATCTCTAGCTACGTCGGCACCAGTGCACCTCGCTTCTCGGTAACGGTAGAGCCTGAGCCGCTCGACCCTGCCTACGGCCAGATTCTGATCAACACCAAAGACTACGAGAGCATCAGCCACTTGGTAACGCGTGGGGATGATTGGCTGAAAGAGGCGTTTCCTGATGCCGAACCTCGCTTTCGAGCGCTGAAGCTGGCAACCAAAGATAAGTTCGCGGTTGAAGTGCGTTTTTCTGGTCCGGATGAAACCGTATTGCATCAACTAGCGGCGGAAACGAAAACGATTTTTGCTTCAAACCCTGATGCAAAATACATTCGCGATGATTGGCGCCAAGAAAGCAAAGTGCTCAAGCCGATTCTAAACCAAGACAAAATGCGTCAAGCAGGCATTAACCGCGCCGATGTCGCTTTCGCGCTAAAACGCGCATCAGACGGCATGCCGCTCGGACAAATGAACCTGAATGATGAGTTGATTCCAATTCAGCTACGTGGCACATCGCAAAACATGGCGTCACTAGAAACGCTACCTGTGCGCTCGCTACTTGGCTTTAACAGCGTTCCGCTTGGTCAAGTGGTGGATGGATTCGAACTGGTCACCGAAGAGAACATGATTTGGCAACGCGACCGCGTGAAAACCATCACGGTTCAAGCGGGTGT
Organism: Vibrio sp. 1159; assembly: GCF_033340395.1. Lineage (NCBI taxonomy): Bacteria > Pseudomonadati > Pseudomonadota > Gammaproteobacteria > Vibrionales > Vibrionaceae > Vibrio > Vibrio sp. 1159. The sequence continues at coordinate 249,825 of NZ_JAWOWL010000002.1, forward strand.
GAGCCGAGACTCCACACCAGCGAACGTAAGAAATGCCATTAAAGATCAGGTTGAAGCTATCCAACTTCCGGCGGGTTACAGCATGGAATGGGGCGGCGAATATTACGATGAAGACAAAGCGGTCACCGACATCATGAAGCAGCAACCAAAAGCAATGCTGATCATGGTGATCATTTTAGTCGCGATGTTCAACGGCTTTAAGCAGCCAATCATCATCCTCGCAACGCTACCACTGGCAGCATCAGGGGCGGTGTTTGCTCTGCTTGGATTCGATAAACCATTTGGCTTTATGGCGCTAATCGGAGCTATTACACTGACCGGGATGATCATCAAAAATGGCATCGTACTAATGGATCAAATTGAGCTCGAACGCACAAATGGCAAGAGCTTGTCTGACGCGATCAAAGAAGCCACGATCAACCGTACTATGGCCATTTCTATGGGTGCGTTAACGACCGCGCTCGGCATGATCCCGCTGCTGTCAGACCTGCTGTTTGACCAAATGGCGGCAACCATCATCGGAGGCTTGGCAGCCGCAACCATATTGTCACTGTTTGTCATGCCTGCACTGTATCGCCTTGCTTACAAAGAAAAAGTACCATCCACACAAACCAACGCTGAGCTAGAGGAGGCGTCATCGTGAAAAAATTCATTCTAACGCCTGTCGTTCTAGCCCTAAGTTTAGCGGGCTGTGCGGTGGGACCAGACTACCAAGCACCGACCACCAGTATGGCAGAAACCTACTTGAACGCCGAAAATGCAGGGTTGAGTACCGATTTACAACACGTTGAGTTTTGGTGGACTAAGTTTCACGATCCGGTGTTGAATCAAATGGTTCAAGACATGCAGAACCAAAACATTCCGCTGAAAGTGGCGGCCGAGCGGGTGAAAATGGCCAACAACTATAAAACCATGGTGGAGTCATTCAAGGTACCGACAATTAATCTTAGTGCGGTTTACATGAACTATCAGTTCAGCAAAAATGACTCTTCACTCGGTCCGATATTGAATCCACTCAGTGATTCCATGCCGGGTCTGCCACCTCAAATTGGTAACGTCACCCTAATGGATAATCAGCACGATGGCGTATTTGCAGGCGCGAGTATGGCTTGGGAGGCTGATCTGTTTGGGCGTATCGACCGCCAAGCAAACGCGGCACAAATTCATCTCGAACAAGCTCAAATTTATCAAAACGGCTTGAACACGGTGATCACGGCGGATTTGATTCATAACTACTTGCAATACCAAGGCGCAAGCGAACGCCTTGAGTTGGCAAAGTCGAACTTAGAAGATCAACGACGTACACTTGATCTCGTCGAAAAAGTCGTGCGCAGCGGCTACGGTTCTGATCTCGATTTAGCCCAAACGAAGGCCACACTTGCGGCAATGGAATCGCTCGTTCCGCAGTTAGAGATTGCCCAACAAGCGCACAAACATCGTTTAGCAGTATTGCTTGGTGAGCCGCTAACACAAGTCGAAATCCGCCTATCTAAGCAGCATAGTGTACCTGTCATGCAGGACATGGTGCCGGTCGGTTTACCTTCCGATCTATTGAAACGTCGTACCGATATTCGCTTAGCCGAGCGTGAAATGGCCGCGCTCAATGAAGAGTTAGCAGCAAGCGTTGCTGATCAATATCCGAAGTTCTTTTTGACGGGCGCTCCGGGGTTGTCGGCGTCAAGCTTTGACGATCTCTTCAGTAGCGATTCTTTCGGTTGGATGGGTGCGGCTGGCGTAAGCTGGAACTTGTTCGATGGGGGGCGTGGCGAAGCGATTGAAGCCATCAACCAAGCGCGTTTTGATTCGGCGACATTGTCTTATCAACATACGGTCGAGGCGGCTTTAGCAGAAACCGAATCCACACTGTTTGCTTATGGTCGCAGCCAAGAAAGTCAGCGCCGAATCGATGATGCATTGAAAGCCACCAATAACGCCGTCAACAAAGCCAAGTCACTGTACCGCGCTGGCTTGATTGATCACTTATCGGTTTTAGATGCGCAACGTCAGCAACGCATGATGCAAGATCAGCAAGTCGCGGCAAAGTTACAAACCGCACAAGCTACGATTACGCTCTACAAATCGCTTGGTGGTGATTGGACGATACGACCAAAAGCACAACCCCAAACGAATGCCAAAGGTTAGGTTTCTTACAAGCCTCACACCTTTGCGTCATAACGGATGCCGTTAAATCGGTTAAAAAGAGGCCACTTAGATGGCCTCTTAGTTTGTGAGGCAAATATTTCTACCACCCATACCCTCTCTCGGTTGTATAATACGACTCTGAAATATTTTGTTACGTTACCTCGGTAACCCCTGAGACTGCAACATGAACAACAGCAGATGGGTCGGCTTTATAGGCGGCACGATTGTCTTACTTAGTACCTTTATCCTCTTCGGATCTTCCGTCCACGCTGCTTGGTACCGAATCCCTGCGGAAGCCATTCATGGTATCGCCTTCACTTTGGCTTTTGGTTTAGGGTTAAACAGCCTGCTGGCGTACGCGACGGCAGTGATTACTCTTGCTGCACTATTCTACATTGGCTTTGTCGTTAGCTATCGGGTCCATCAGAAACTTAAATAAACTTCTGTCTCAACCTGAGCTTAATAACGGATACTTGGTAACTAAAAAGGGAGCAAACGCTCCCTTTTTAGTTATCAGCATGTAGATGTTCTATGCCCGCTTTAATCATTAAGGTGGCATACCCTCAACGACTGCTGCATACCTGAAACATCATCACCTAAATACTCAACCGTCATTGGAACCTTGGCCAACAGAGTAAAACTAGAGTCACTGAACCTTCCATCAGCATCACTCTCCAAATGAACAAAAAACGCAGGCTTATCCGCAATCAATGTAATTTTCCTCCCTTCAATAGAGACACCTATATTGGCTTTCGCTATCGGCAAGGTTTTTAGCTCGTGAGTACTAAACCATGTGTTGCTTATTCTGTCTTCACCGATTTGCGCTTCAACATAGAAGAAGCCTGACGTAAGTTCGTCCTTCTCGATCGATTCATCCAATTGCCACAAAATCGTATTGCTGTCTGCTATGACTGTTTGTTCTAAGCTCCAACATTGCTTTTCTTCCCCTTGCCAATCTACCCACTTAAGCAGTGCGTTGACGCTTGCGGACTCTTTGGCATCATTGAGCAAATGTAGGCTCAACTTGCCTGTATGCTCGGAAAATACCAAATACTGTGGCGCAAAAAATCGCTTCGCATGGTAGTGCAACTGCTTCCATCGACCACTGTATTCCAAACTAGACCAAGAACTGACAGGCCAATTGTCGTTGAGTTGCCAGTACAGCATGCCGCGACAAACTGGAGAAATGGCACGCCAATGATCGCATGCAGTTTTGATCGCGATTGCCTGCTGAACTTGACTTAAATACAGCATGCTCTCGAATCCAGAGGGAAAACGAAAATAGCGCGTGAACATCTCTGTAATAATACTATGACCTCGAGGGTTCTTCTGATGTTGTTCGAAAGTTGGGGATGTAATATTCCAGTCTTGCTCAGGGACAAACCGCTTAACTTCAGCAAAAGATGGCCAAGATTGAAAACCAAACTCAGAGCAAAAACGAGGATTCACGTCAACGTAAGCACTGAATGATTTTCCTGAATGCCAAACGTCCCAAAAGTGCATATCGCCTTTACTATCATCATGCCACGCATCACCGAAATCCAGTTCACCATTACATGAGGAACTTGGCCAGAAACGGCGAGTGCTATCTTGCTCGGTAATCTCCTTCTCAATCATGCGGTTGAGGCGATCGTAGTTAACCGTGTATTTGACTTTGCTGCGCTTAGATTCGTCATACCAACCAATAGCTCCAATCACTTCATTGTCACCACACCAAAGTGCGATTGATGGGTGCTTCTTAAGCCTCGGGATTTGGAATCTAAGTTCTTCTTCTACGTCTTTTAAAAACTCGTCGTTTGATGGGTACAACGAGCAGGCGAACATCATGTCTTGCCACACCAACAAACCAAGTTCATCACAAAGGTTATAAAAGGTTTCACTCTCGTACTGACCACCGCCCCATACGCGAATCATGTTCATGTTGGCGTCAACCGCACTTTGCAAAAGGTTGCGATAACGTGTTTCGTACTCTCGCCCCGGCATTGCGTCAATAGGGATCCAGTTGGCACCTTTAGCATTAATCGGTACGCCATTGACGATAAATTCCATTGCAGAGCCGTGCTCATCAGCTTGGTTATTTAGGGTTAACTGACGCAAACCAATGTTGTGCGTTAACTTTTGCTCTCTGCAAGAAATGGTAATGGGATAGAGATACGCTTCGCCATAACCCGATGGCCACCAGCGTTGAGGCTCCAAAATGTGGAACTGGCAATGATAGTGACCACTTCCTTTTGTTTGAATACATTGACGCCCACCATTAAATTCAACCATCATTTCATGGCGTTGACTGTCCGTTTCCACTTCAACTACTACATCAAGAAACACACTCCCATCGGCTTGCCATTGCTGCTCTGTCGAGAAGCCTTTGAGCCAAAGCTCATTCACAATGTCGATTTGAATGGGGTCGTAAATACCCGATACCATCAAGCAAATGCCCCAGTCCCATCCGGAATGGCATTGTGTTTTGCGGATCAAGTTCATGTGTGGAATTTGGTTGTTGCCCATTGCCGATGGAATAGGAAATGGCAGTTTTTTTGCTCTTGCGATACCTTCTAAATCCGCCCGAGCAAACTCAACCCGAATCGTGTTAGTACCTTGCTTTAAATGCGGTTTAATATCCACACGTTGCTGGGTAAACATGTTGCTGCAAGTTAGTGCTAGCTCACCATTAACATAGAAGGTTGCCAATGTATCGACACGAGTTAGCGTCATCCAAATTTGCTTGGCAGACAACGTAAACGCGTCGACGTCAAACTCACGTGAGATATGCCACTCACACTCTTCAATCCATCGAACTTTGTTTTCATTATCGGCAAAATAAGGATCTGGAATCTGCTCTGCTTGTAAAAGCGCCGACACATTATCGCCCGGAATAAACATTGGAATTTCAAGATTGGGGCGCTGTGGCGAGGTAAGCATCCACTGCCCGTTAAGTTCGAAGTGAGCCATCGAGTTAAACCTTAGCTTGGGAAAAACATGTTTTCTCAATGTAATCCTGATAATCCCATGCAAAAACAAGGGAAATGTTAATTACATACGAAATGCGGTGCATTTCACGTAAAAACTCTTTCTTTTGATCTCTACCCAAAAATCAGCAACTTGGCTAACCTGTTAAAAATTAATCGAAATCTAAGGTTATATTTGCAACTTCGACATGTTAACATCATCGGCTTTTTGAACATCCTCACACTTTTCGTCGAAACGATGTGAGGGGAAATGCACGGCTTCATAGCCCTAAAAAGCGAAGTAATTATGTCAAATATGACGAATGCCGCCTCCCACACAGCGCCTATTCAGGATGCTGACTATTCTGCTATTCATCCCCCATCTTTACTCAAGCGCCTCGAACTCACCAATCCTGTCTTTTGGTTAAGTGGTAGCTTCCTCACTCTATTCGTTTTACTTGCTCTAACGAATACCGACTCTCTAACCGCAATGGTTAACACCGGCTTCGGCTTTGCTACTAAATATTTCGGAGCTTACTGGCAAGTACTGCTTCTTCTGAATTTCCTAATTGGTTTGGCTCTTGCGTTTGGTCGCACTGGTTATGTGCGCCTAGGTGGTCTAGCGAAACCTGATATTGATAACTTTAAGTGGTTGTCAATCGTACTCTGTACTCTACTTGCAGGTGGTGGTGTGTTCTGGGCCGCAGCTGAGCCTATCGCGCACTTTGTGACTGCTCCGCCTCTATACGGGGAAGCCTCACCGAAAACTGCCGCAATCAATGCCCTATCTCAGTCTTTTATGCACTGGGGCTTCTTAGCTTGGGCGATCCTTGGTGGTCTATCTTCCATTGTCTTAATGCACTTGCATTACGATAAAGGCCTGCCTCTTAAGCCGCGTACTCTGCTTTACCCTGTGTTTGGTGATAAAGCCATTAAAGGCTGGATTGGTGATGTTGCTGACGCATGTAGCATCATTGCAGTAGCAGCAGGAACCATCGGTCCTATCGGCTTCTTAGGTTTACAAATTAGCTACGCGCTAAACTCATTGTTTGGCCTGCCAGATACGTTCGTAACGCAAAGTATGGTTATTATGGCGGCGATCCTGATGTATACCCTTTCCGCACTGAGCGGATTGAGCAAGGGTATTCAAATCGTCAGTCGTTACAACATCATTTTGTCTGTACTATTAATTGGTTACATCCTGTTCTTCGGGCCGACAAGCTTTATCGTTGATGGCTACGTGCAAGGCGTTGGTCGTATGGTGGATAACTTCTTCCCTATGGCACTTTACCGTGGTGATACAGGCTGGCTAAGTTGGTGGACAGTATTCTTCTGGGGTTGGTTTATCGGTTATGGCCCAATGATGGCGATCTTTATTGCTCGTATCTCTCGTGGTCGTACAATTCGCCAATTAATCATGTCTATTAGCATCGCGGCACCGCTGATTACTTGCTTCTGGTTTAGTATCGTTGGTGGCAGTGGCCTTGCGTTTGAACTTGATAACCCTGGTTTGATTTCATCTGCGTTTGAAGGCTTTAACTTGCCTGCAGCACTGCTAGCGATTACTGGTGAATTACCTTACCCAATGATCATTTCGGTTCTTTTCCTGATCTTAACGACAACATTTATCGTGACGACGGGTGACTCGATGACTTACACAATAAGTGTAGTGATGACGGGCTCAACAGAACCAAACGCAGTGATTCGCTCGTTCTGGGGGCTGATTATGGGTATTGTCGCTATTGCGCTTATCTCAATGGGCTCTGGTGGTATTTCTGCATTGCAGTCTTTCATTGTGATTACCGCCGTACCTGTGTCTTTCATTTTGCTGCCAAGCATTTGGAAAGCACCCGGCATTGCAAGCAGAATGGCGAAAGAGCAAGGCCTCGTTTAAACCGCCTCTCTAACCAATATGCGAAAAAGAGCCCTTCATTGGGCTCTTTTTAATTCTGCGCTTTATCCTACGCTATCAATGCGAATCATCACTGCGTCTGGACGCCAATACTCGAATTCGCAGTCCATTAAATGCCCATCTTGTTTGTAGTTTACCCGCCGAATTTTCAGAACGGGTTGTCCTTCAACTAGGTTCAACGCCTTAGCGACATGAGCAGGAGCTGACGTGGGAATCACATCAAAACGAGAGCGCTTTGTCTCGTAACCATACTTCTCACGATAAATGCCCGTCAGGGACATGGTGAGGTTCTCAAACAATATACCCTCAAACAGTGCCGCTTTGAGCACGTTCTCAACAAACAATACCGCTCGCCCATCAATAAAACGTAACCGTTCAATTACATAAATTGGGGTAATTAGCTCCACCTCTAACGATTTGGCATACTCACCTGCGGCCATTTCACTTCGCACGTTGAGTAACTTAGTTTCTGCAATACGATGCTGCTCTCGAATCATCTGATGGAAGTGAGAACGAGACAACGGGTTGTAACAGATACGCTCAGGAGATACATACCAACCCCGGCGCTCTTCTCGATAAATAAGACCTTCAGTTTCTAAAGACACCAACGCATCTTTGATAGTGATTCGAGTTGTAGAAAACAGCTCACTGAGCTCTCTCTCTGACGGCAGTTTTTGTCCTTCCGACATGATGCCGGAAAGAATCTGCTGTTTTAAGCTGCTTCTAATTTTTCCTAATTGGGTACCAAATTGTCCGGTGCCTGTCGCTCTCATTCTGATCTAGTCCAACGATAATTTGACGAATAACATAAGGCGTTTACGTAACAAAAATATGACATTAATCAACAGAACACATACTGAACGTATGAAATATAAGTGCCATATAAAATCAGCAAAACTGTCAAATTACTTGCGCTAAATCGTCACATTCCATCCATAGCATACAAAGCGAACTTACTGACCTAGTCCAGAAGGATGGAGACAATGAAAACTTTGCTAAGTCGTTCAATTACCGCACCAGCGGCAATCATTGCGGTAACGCTCGCTACGCCAACAGTAGCGAAAGAAGCCGATATTGAATCTTTGGTAGCAGCAGCACAAAAAGAAGGGGCGGTTTACAGTGTGGGTATGCCTGACAGTTGGGCAAACTGGAAAGACACTTGGGCTGATTTAAAGTCAAATTACAACCTTAAGCACCAAGACACGGATATGAGCTCGGCTCAAGAAATCGCAAAATTCGAAGCTGAGAAGAAAAACGCGACCGCAGACATTGGTGACGTAGGCTTTGCCTTCGCACGTGTAGCGGTTAAAAAAGGCGTCACTCAGCCATATAAACCAACAACTTGGAATGACATCCCAGATTGGGCAAAAGACGAAGATGGTCATTGGGCACTTGCCTACACTGGCACTATTTCTTTTATCTCCAACAATAACCTCGTAAAAGACGCGCCAAAAACGTGGGATGACCTATTAAAAGGCGACTACAAAGTGACCGTAGGTGACGTAGGCGTAGCAGCACAGGCAAACAACGCGGTTCTCGCCGCAGCTTTCGCCAACGGTGGGGACGAATCCAACCTCAAGCCTGCGCTCAAATTCTTTTCTGAACTCGCGAAGCAAGGTCGTCTTTCATTTACCGATCCGAACATCGCCAACCTAGAAAAAGGCGAAGTTGAAGTGGCGATCATGTGGGACTTCAATGCATTGAACTACCGCGACAAAATTGACCGCGACCGCTTTACAGTGAGCATTCCTCAAGATGGCTCTGTGATTTCTGGTTATACAACCATAATCAATAAATACGCGAAGAACCCTAATGCAGCAAAGCTTGCTCGTGAATACATCTTCAGCGATCAAGGGCAAATCAACTTAGCAGAAGGTTATGCGCGTCCAATCCGCACCAACATCACACTGCCTCAAGCAGTGCAAGACAAGCTAATTGCTAATGACCAATACAGCAATGTTCACCCAGTGACTGACTTCTCAGCTTGGGAAAAGTCCGCACGTAAGCTGCCACGTCAATGGCAAGAAAGTGTCTTAATCCACCAGCAATAAGAGTAAGTCGTTATGAGCAATAAGGTCATCCTTGTTGTTCTAGATGGACTGAACTATCAGGTAGCCCGTGATTGCATGGGCTACCTCAATGGTCTTCTAGAACAAAGTCGTTCCCAACAAGAAACTCGCGCAACGCTTTATCCTGTGCAGTGTGAGCTGCCCTCTATGTCTCGCCCACTTTATGAGTGCATTTTAACGGGCGTTCGCCCTGTAGAAAGCGGCATCGTAAACAACAATATCGTTCGTCTATCCAAACACGATTCCATTTTCAGTTTGGCAAAAGCCCAAGGAAAAGTGACCGCTGCGGCTGCCTACCATTGGGTAAGTGAGCTTTATAATCGCGCGCCATTTGAACCTGTTCGCGATCGTTTCACGCATGATGAAACCCTGAATATCCAGCATGGCTGCTTTTACCATTGGGATCATTATCCTGATGAAGCCTTGTTCCTGGACGCAGAGTATTTACGTCGCAACTATCAACCTGATTTTTTATTGATCCATCCGATGAATATCGACGATACAGGACATAAGTTTGGCCTAGACTCTCGCCAATACCGCAATTGTGCGCGAGGTGCAGACATTATTCTTTCCAACTACATCGATCAATGGCTTGCTGATGGGTATCAAATCATTGTGACCAGCGATCATGGCATGAACAACGATCTTTCTCATGGTGGGATTTTACCTGAAGAGCGAGAAGTTCCCCTGTTTGTCATTGGTGATAAGTTTACCCATCAAGATTGTCATGTTAAGCAAACTGATATTTGTGGCACCGTTTGTCAATTGCTAAACCTTGACCACACGAAGCCATACACTCAGGAATTGTTAGCACTATGAGCAGTTCAGTCCTCTCCCCAAGCTCCAGCGAATCACGCTCAAATTTGGCAAGTACTTGGTTAAAGCGCTTTAAGCCAGCCATTTGGTTGGTGCCTTTCGCGCTGTTTTTCTACCTATTTCAACTCGCACCGATGATTTGGGTGCTGTTAAACAGCTTTATCTACGATGGCGAGTTTGCCTTCGATAACTACATTGAAGTGCTCGACTCCGCCTTTATGATGCAGGCGTTTGGCAACAGTTTGTGGTTAGCTATATGGTCGAGCATTTTTGGCTTAGCCATTGCGACTCTGTTGGTCTCTTCTCTGCGCAGAGTCGATTCTAAAGTCCGCGACGGTGTGATTGCGTTTACGAACATGAGCAGCAACTTTGCAGGCGTACCTCTGTCATTCGCTTTTATTATTATTTTGGGCACCAATGGGGCGATTACCCTTTTGCTCAAGCAGTATGGCTTACTCGGTGATTTCGACCTTTATGGTAAATGGGGCCTGCTGGCCATTTACATCTACTTCCAAATCCCGCTGGCGGTGTTGTTGCTCTACCCTGCGTTCGATGCGTTGAGTGATGATTGGCAAGCAGCTGCTGCGCTACTGGGAGCCAAAACATCACAGTATTGGGCGAAAATCGCTCTGCCAGTGCTCTCACCAGCCTTATTCGGTACCTTTATTATCTTAATAGCCAACGCAATTGGCGCATATGCGAGTGTTTATGCGTTGACCTCCGGTAACTATAACGTCATCACAATTCGAATTGCGAGTCTGGTATCGGGAGACCTGTTCCTTGAACCTAATCTCGCCGCTGCAATTTCGGTGATTCTAATGGCGTTACTTGCCTTTATCACAGTGATTAACCAATGGCTCATTTCGAAAAGCTATGCAGGTAGGAAGTAGTCATGCACAACGTTAATAATCGATTCCATAAAACGGTGGTTTATTCCATTGTTGGGATCATGCTCATCCCGATTTTAGCGACCTTTGTCTATTCGCTTTCATCACGCTGGGGCGCCACGGTGCTTCCAGATGGTTTCACTTTTGATTGGTACGTTAAATTGCTGACCGACCCACGCTTTTTGCAAGCGTTTGGGCGTTCGCTGTTTATTTGTATTGCTTCGCTAACCCTCAGTGTGATTCTGGTTCTGCCAGCGATATTCGTGGTGTTTTACTACTTTCCGAAGCTCGATAAGCTCATGAACGTATTGATTTTGCTACCATTCGCTGTACCACCAGTGGTGTCCTCCGTCGGCTTGCTTCAACTTTATGCTGACAGTGAAATCTCCCTTATCGGTACTCCTTGGATTCTAGTAGGTACTTACTTCACCATCGCGTTACCGTTCATGTATCGTGCGATTTCTAATAGCTTCGAAGCAATTAACCTTAACGATTTAATGGACGCTGCACACTTGCTAGGGGCAAGCACAACCAAAGCGTTTTTGATGGTCATTTTACCTAACCTCAAAAAAGGACTGATGGCATCGCTTTTCCTTTCATTTTCATTTCTATTGGGAGAGTTTGTGTTCGCCAATATTTTAGTCGGCACACGTTATGAAACCCTGCAAATCTACTTGTATAACATGCGTCAGACGAGCGGCCACTTTACGTCTGCCTTAGTGATGACCTACTTCCTATTTATTTTTTTACTGACTTGGTTGGCAAGTCGTTTCAGCCGAGGAGTCAAACAATGAGCTACGTAACAGCGAAAAATCTGACTAAACGTTTTGGTGATAACACCGTATTTGAGGACATTCACTTTAACATCGAGCAAGGTGAATTCATTACGCTTTTAGGCCCTAGCGGTTGTGGTAAATCGACACTACTTCGCAGCCTTGCTGGGCTTAACCCTGTCGATGGAGGCGAGATTTGGGTAAACGGAGAAGATATCACGCATCAAGTCCCGCAAGAGCGTGGTATTGGGATGGTCTTTCAATCGTATGCGCTGTTTCCCAATATGACCGTCGAAGGCAACATTGCATTTGGCTTAAAAATGAAAAAGCTTGCGAATGATGATATTCGACGTGAAGTGGCTAAAGTCATCAAACTGGTGGATCTGGCAGGTAAAGAAAAACACTATCCGCATCAACTTTCTGGCGGTCAGCGCCAGCGTGTCGCACTCGCTCGAGCGTTGGTGGTGAAACCTCGCATATTATTGCTTGATGAACCACTTTCTGCGCTTGATGCCAAAATCCGCAAACACCTTCGTCAGCAAATCCGAGATATTCAGAAAGAGATGAATCTCACCACTATCTTCGTAACTCATGACCAAGAAGAGGCGATGATTATGTCTGATCGTATCTTCCTAATGAGTAAAGGAGAAATTGTTCAAGCAGGAACACCTGAAGAAATCTATACTCATCCTGCTAACGAGTTTGTGGCCGGTTTCATGGGGCACTACAACCTTGTAGAGGCCAATAAAGCCAAGCAACTCTTCAACATTGATACCGAATGGAAAGTGGCGATTCGCCCAGAGTCTATATATGTAAAAGAGCAAGGTCGTCAATATGATAGCCACATCTCAGCGCCACAAGTAGGTACGATCACCAACCACCAGCTTCTAGGTAATGTTATTCGCTATCAAGTGAACGTTGAAGAGTGTGAGCTCACTGTTGACTTACTTAACCGCTCTTCAGAACGCTTACTAGCGAATGGCAGCCAACTAGAACTACTCTTTAACCTAAACGAAATTCAACCAGTGAGAGCCTAAACATGTCCAAACCTTTGTATGTTTTTGATATGGATGAAACCCTAATAAACGCTGACTGCGCAATGATTTGGAACGAGTTTATGGTTGAGAAAGGCATCGCGACTGATCCTTTATTTATTATGGAAGATCAGCGTCTAATGGCCTTGTACTCTGAAGGCAAAATGGACATGGAAGATTACCTAGCGTTCTCCATGAAGCCACTAGAAAACATGCCGATTGAAGAAGTAAACGCCTTGGTTGAAGAATGTGTTGAAAGCCATATTTTGCCTAAACAGTTCCCTCAAGCCAAAACCCTGATTGAGCAACTGTCTCGTGATGGTATAGATATGGTTATCATCTCTGCCAGCGTCACTTTTTTGGTGGAAGCCGTTGGTCGCCGTCTTAATATTCCAACCGCACTCGGAATTGATTTAATCGAGAAAAACAACCGTTATACTGCTGAAATCGACGGTATCCCGAGTTATCGTGAAGGCAAAGTCACGCGATTAAAACAGTGGCTAGAAAATCAGCCTGAGCCTTATTCCGAAATCCATTTCTATACCGATTCAATCAACGATTTACCGCTTTGTGAATACGCGAACTACGCTTATCTGGTAAATCCATGCCCACAACTAAAAGAACACGCCAACAGACCGAATTGGAGTGTGTTAAGTTGGGGGTGATATAGCCTCACAAGACCGTTCTTCCTAAGTAAATACTTTTCTATTTGTTCAAAGAGCAGTTCTTTCTGCTCTTTTTTACTTCTCTTCATCACAAATTAATCACTTGATTAAATACTGATTAATTTTTCACATGTCGCATGAGAAATCAGCGTCTTATAATTAATCAAATGTTTAATATTTTGAGAGAAGATTGTGACGGAAGCGCATCGAAGGGCGGGAAGACCCACAGATAATATCGACGCACGGGAAAAACTGATTTTCCACGCGCGCGAACTCTTCACCATTATGGCTTATGACAAGGTCTCTACTCGCCTAGTCGCGCAGAAAGCAGGCGTGAACGTTGCGATGATTCGCTACTACTTTGGCAACAAAGAAGGCCTGTTCGAGACCATGTTGCGCGAAACACTGTCACCGATGCAAAAGCAGATGCAGACGTTGGTATCCAACAGTAACGAGCAAAACTTTCTCGATCTAATGCGTACCTACTACCGCGAAATGATCAAGGTACCACAGTTCCCACGCTTAGTTGCCCAAGTTATGCATATGCCCCCATCGGAAACCCAACGCAAACTGCTCGAAAAAGTCTTCGCAGATATCAGCAAGCCAATGCAAGGCGTGATCTTTGATAAGTTGATTGACAGTGGCGTTTTACGAAAAGACGCCGACCCTCAACTTTGTCGCGTCTCTTACATCAGCTTGATGGTGTTTCCTTTTATGGCACCACCAGCACTGCTCGCCATTCATGGCATTGAACTTTCTGAAGCCTTCTTGAACCGATTATTCGAACACAACATACAACTGATGAAACATGGATTTTTAGACTCGGGCGACCAATATGAAGATAAATAAAAAGCTGCTGTTCTTTCCTGCTCTTGCGGTGGGGGTCGTCATTCTGTTTTTGGCGATTAGCCTCAAACCAGATTTGCCCGTAAAACCCGCTGGAGATCGTGCACGGTTGGTCGAGACGATTCCACTTGAGCTGAAAGCGATTGCACCTGTTGCTATTGGCTTTGGTAAAATCGCACCGAAAGTTGAATGGAAAGCGATAGCCGAAGTGACCGGTAAAGTGGTTTACCGTCATCCGCAACTGGAAAAAGGACAAGTGCTGCAAGCAGGAACGGAAATCTTGCGAATCGACCCACTCGATTACGAGTTGAAACTGGTTCAAGCTCAAGCCGATCTCAAATCTGCTCAAACCTCTCTGGCTAAGCTGAACCAAGAAGAAGCGAATCTCAAAAGCACACTCAAGATAGAAGCCAACCGTCTGGTTATCGCCAACAAAGAGTTAGACCGTAAACAAAACCTACGTAAGAAAGGCTTAACCTCGCAATCGGATGTAGATCAGCAAGAGCAAAGCGCGCTCTCTCAACGTAAGTTAGTACTGGATATTGAAAATCAAATTGGTTTGATGCCGGATGAGAAACGAGTCGCGGAAGCCCTAGTTAAAGTTAATGCATCAAAAGTGGATGAGGCCGAACGCTCGCTTGATAAAACCATCATCACGCTTCCTTACGATTTGCGTATTGCTGACGTAGAAATTGAGAAAAAGCAAGTGGTTAACCTCCAACAAACCATGGTGACAGGACATGGTATTGATGTCATGGAAGTGGAAGCTCAACTATCCATTCATGACATGCAAACTTTGGCGGCGAGCATCGGTGAGTTTGTCCGTGATGAATCTGGTATTCCACAACCTGATATGAATGCGATTCATGCCAACATTGAACTCAGCAGCGGTAACCTCTCTGCAAGCTGGCCTGCGAAAGTTGCACGCATCAGTGAAACGGTTGATCCAAGCCAAGCGACTGCCGGTGTGATTCTGGAAATTGAACAAGACTACCGTGCATTAAACCCAACGTCTGCGCCTCCATTGGTGAACGGCATGTTTGTGCGTGCCTTGATTGAGGGACAAGAGAACCCGAGTTGGGTCATCCCAGAGCGTGCGCTTCATGGCAATAAGATTTACCTGATGGGCGATGACAATCGTCTGCAAGTCGTCACGGTTGAAGTGTTATATCGTCGCAATAACCAAGTGGTGATCGATGGTGAACTAGAGCAAGGTCAGAAGCTGATCATCAACGATTTGCTGCCTGCGATTAACGGCATGCTATTGAAAGAGTCACCTGAACAGTCAGAAACGGCTATTGAGGAGTCTGATTCATGATCCGATTCTTCGCCAAGCATCCAACAGCAGCCAACTTGCTGATGCTAACGC
This sequence comes from Vibrio sp. 1159, assembly GCF_033340395.1. NCBI lineage: Bacteria > Pseudomonadati > Pseudomonadota > Gammaproteobacteria > Vibrionales > Vibrionaceae > Vibrio > Vibrio sp. 1159. Next base: position 265,283 of record NZ_JAWOWL010000002.1, read on the forward strand.
TGCTGATATTGGGGATTTCTTCACTTTCCACGATTAAGCGTGAAACTTTTCCTGAGTTTGATCCGCCCTACATCCTAGCTGGTGTGGTTTACCCCGGCGCTTCCCCTCAAGAGGTAGAAGAGAGCATCTGTATCCGAATGGAAGATGCTGTCGATGGCCTTGCCAACATTAAAGAAACTCAGTGTGAAGCGATTGAGGGTTCTGCGCGTCTTATCTTAAAACTGAATGAAGAAGCCGACATTGGGCGCATGTTGGTTGATGTTCAAACCCAGATCAACTCGATAAACGACTTCCCACAAGAGATTGAATCTCCTGTGGTCCAAGAGCTCGATTGGAACGAGCCAGTTGTGGATGTCGCGATCACCGCAGATACCACATGGCCAGAGCTAAAAGCGTATGCCGAACAGCTTAAACGCACGTTAAAAATCGATTACGATGTCTCTTTGGTTGAAGTTGCTGGCTTCTCTGACCACCAATACCGAGTAGAGTTAGACACTCAAGCTATCCGACAACTTGGTTTGAGTGTTGGTGATATTGCGGACCAGATTGGTCGTCAAAACGTCAAGTTGCCAAGTGGTAATGTCGAAACGCCAGATAAGAACTTTCTGATCCGCTTTGACGAACGACGCGTGACGCCGGAAGAGCTTGAGACTATCGTCGTGGGCTCTGGTACAAATGGCTCAATCATCCGTCTAAGAGATATTGCGACGATTACCGACCGGTTTGAATTGGACGAACAGAAAGTCCTCTTCGATGGTCACCCTTCTGCCCTACTAAAAGTCAGCAAAAACAAAGAAGATGACGCACTGCGTATCAAGGAACGGGTTGCTCAATTTGTCGAAGAACAACAAGCTATCGCGCCAGACGGTGTGATGCTACAAATGACCAATGACCTTTCATCCGTGCTTTGGGATCGCCTGACCATGATGGTCAAAAACGGTTGGCAAGGTATCATTCTGGTCTTCGCCACCATGTGGTTGTTCTTTAGTTTTCGCTATTCCTTTTGGGTCGCAGCTGGTTTACCCGTTGCCTTCTTAGGTGGGTTATTTTTGATGGCGCAACTTGGCCTGTCCATCAACATCATGTCTTTGGTCGGGTTACTCATGGCCATCGGTATCATGATGGATGATGCCATCGTTATTGCCGAATCGATTGCCGCTCACCTCGACCGAGGAGAAGAGATCGATGATGCCGTTATCAAAGGAGTGAAAAAGGTACTGCCAGGGGTAATTTCTTCCTTCCTAACTACGGTGTGTATTTTTGGTAGCTTGTTATTCCTGCAAGGTGAAATGGGTGCGGTACTTAAAGCAGTTCCTCAAGTTCTGATCCTCGTTTTGAGTTTGAGTTTGGTGGAAGCCTTCTTGATCCTACCTAACCACCTTTCTCATTCGCTACATAAACAAAAGCAAGAGCGAAAGACACCGAAGTTTAAACAAAAGCTGCTCGCTTCTTTTGAAAACTTCCGTAACACCACCTTGGTCAACGCAGTGGATAAAGTGGTCGAGTATCGCTATGCCTTTATGGGTGGCGTAGTTGCATTACTTCTTATCTCCGCTGCCACGTTAGTAGGTGGTTTACTCAAGTTCCAACCCTTCCCTGAGTTGGATGGCGACATTGCAGAAGCGCGCATTATTCTTCCTCCGGGTTCTTCTCTGTCTCAAACGGAAGCTGTCGTCGATAAGATCGTCGCTTCCGCTCAAAAGCTAGATAAAGAATGGACAGAGAAAGTGGAAGACGGCAATCCATTGGTTCTACACATCACCAGTCAATTCAACGCTAACGCCGACGCGAATGAATCTGGCCCTCACATTGCCACGGTACGTCTGGATTTGCTGGGCGCCGAGAGTCGTAACACACTCATCGATGAATTTATCGACGCATGGCGTGAAGACATTGGTGAACTTGCGGATCCTATCTCACTGGTATTTAAACAACCGACCATGGGGCCGGGTGGACGAGCGATTGAAATTCGAGCGAAGCATGATGAACTGGATGCGCTCAAAGCCGCCTCTATCGACATTCAACAGTACTTAAATGAGTTTGACGGTGTCCATGGCGTGTTGGATGACATGCGTATGGGTAAAGAAGAAGTCTTGGTAAAACTGCGTCCGGGCGCAGAAGCTTACGGGATTAACGGCCAACTCATCGCCAATCAATTGCGTGCAGCTTTCTTTGGCCAAACCGCAGACGAGATCCAAGTTGGGGTAGAAAACATTTCCATCGAAGTTCGCCTCGATAAAGCACAAGCCGGTGACTTACAGCAATTGGCAAACTTTCCGATTATCTTGTCCGATGGCAGTCAAATCCCCCTCGCAACCATTGCGACTTTGGATTTCCAACGTAATTACGTAAGAATCCAGCGCATTGATGGCTTGAGGACTGTGAGCGTATTCGGCGATATCGACAATACGAAAGCCAACTCAACCGCCATTATTCGTCAGTTCCAACAGGATGAGGCGCCAAAGCTTATGCAAAAGTATCCTGGTCTTCGCTTTGATTTTGAAGGTGAAGCCAAAGATACCGCTGAAACTGGCTCATCAATGGGTAAAGGCTTCTTGCTTGGTTTATTTGGCGTGTTTGCGATTCTGAGTTACCAATTCCGCAGTTATTTGGAACCATTCGTCGTCATGCTTGCGATTCCCCTCGCCTTTATTGGCGTGGTATGGGGACACATCCTACTCGGTCACTCATTAAGTATGCCAAGTATGATGGGCTTCGTCTCATTAGCAGGGATTGTGGTGAATGACTCGATTCTGTTAGTTCAGTACATACGCCATCATGTGGATGAAGGGGATAATGTACATGACTCAGTAGTCAAAGCCAGTCGGGAACGCTTTAGAGCAGTATTCCTAACATCAATGACCACTGCAGCAGGTTTGCTTCCGTTACTGACTGAAACCAGTTTGCAAGCACAGGTTATCCAACCACTGGTTATCTCCATCGTGTTTGGTATTTTCGCATCCACTCTGCTGGTGTTGTTTATGATCCCTGCTGCGTATGCCATTTTAGCTGACTTCGGCCTAGTCCATAAGCACGAAGAAATCTAAAACGACTGATAAGTAAACTTATCAAAATGAACAAGAACGGCTTAGGTCGCTTTTTGTTCAATACCAATGCGTTAAAAAACACACAATCACTTAACAAACAGAGGGTTATTGTGTCTCATTAAGTGTAAATATGAACAGTTAAGGATTAAGTATGTTGAGCTTTATATAACCAAATCAAATAACCAACACAAGATTTATAATATGTTTTATTGTCAAAAACGGCATTTCACAGAGTAAAAATACACGCAGGCAACACATTCACAATTTAAACTCACGATAATGAAAACATTGATTGAAGAATTAACATTTTAACAATCATTACAACAATGTTAACTTTAGCCTCGTTGGTCGCGCTGGTGGTAAGCCTCTCACCAAGCCTATTGTCAGTTTTATATGGACGTTCGACCACCTCCAAAATGAATAGACACCCAATTTGGTGCCCTTTTTTCGCCCGTGAAAGCATTCTTCGCGGGCTTTTTTCTTTAAGTTAAGTATGAACGCTCTGGATCAACTTTTTTTTGCCAACCTTTCGGATTTGGAGGTAGTATGCGAATCAATAAGCGGAGACAGTGCTAGCAACTCTAAAACATTTTTTTCAAAGATTTCATCCGCGTGTCTTACCCAATCTAAAAACTTTTTTTGAGCAAACATAGGCTCGATTTCATATAAAAATTCAATACTAAAGTAAAACTCATTTTTGATAGGCAAATTGTACACTCTTCGATAGTCTTTTTTATACTCCAAATTTCCTTCTACATATTTTGAAAATGTATTTCCACCAATCTTGATATCTTGGCATTTGATTGGAGGGTAACCACGAAGAAACTCTCCTACAAGGAACTCTTCTTTCGCTCTCTTTTTTTCTTCGTTTATCGGGTCCATTCCCCAACGATGATTTGCATACGCAATGGCATCATTCATCAACTCTGTATGATCACCTTTTTGAGAACCGTCAGGTGACTCTACAGCATGATAAAAATCTACGTACTCTTTCTCTATAAATGAAGATAGTTGATTAACACTAGTAATATATTTATCTGCAGACTTAATCCTTAACCTAATATATAAACCACCTTGTTTATTGATTGGTAATAGTGGATTTATTATTTTATTTTGAAAAGAGAAATAAATCGTGGCCAAGTTTATAAACTTTTCATGCCGCTCTACTTTTGAATCAATATTGAATCGTTGTAATTCAATAAAATCTTGGTATACATGACCTTCATATATATTGTTCGGACATTCAAATGATAGTACTAAGTCATCTATCTGGAATACATTATGTAACAAGTGTGCAAAATCTGGTTTCCCTCTAAACCCATCTTTAAAGATTTTGATAAAATTCATATTTATATCTCTTGTTATTTAAATATGTATTGATATTTGTGATAGGCTCTATACTAAATCCATTGGCTTTATATGCGCCATGGCGTACAAAGGTAAATAGACATCCAATTTGATTCATTTTTCTCTCATGGCTACATACTTTGCTAGCTTTTCTTGACGCTGTGTTACTCTGCCTTAGTTTTTTCGTTCAATCCCTTTACCGCTTTGGCTGTATACGAGTCGATGAGCGGAGACAAATCCAGTAATTCCAATACTTTTTTTTCAAAGGTTTCATCCGCACTTCTCACCCAATCTAAAAACTTCTGCTTAGCAAACATCGATTCGTACTTATACCAAAACTCGATGCTCAGGTAGAATTCATTTTTTATGGGTAAATTGTATACTCTTCGTAATTCACTCTTATACTTAAGATTACCTTCTGAGTATTTTGAGTATTTGTTTTTTCCAACTTCAACTATCTCACACTTTATTGGTGGATAACCACTTAAGAAACCTCTAATTAAATATTCTTCTTTTTCTCTTTTTCGGTGTTCACTTTCTGGAATTTCTCCCCATTGTTTATTCGCACGCTTAGTCAATTCTTTCATCAAGTCTGTATGATACCCCCTCATAGAGCCTTCACTTTGCTCCGGGGCATGATAAAAATCATAATATTCTCTCTCTAAAAATGAGGACAATTGACTAATATTATCAATATCTTCTCCAGTAGATTTAACCCGTAGCCTAATATATAATCCACCTTGTTTGTTAATAGGAAGCAAAGGGTTTAATATTTTCTTCTGAAACAAAAAATATACCGTAGCTAACTTTACAAACCTTTCATGCCTCTCTATTTTTGATTCAACATCGAACTGTTCTAAATTAACAAGATCCTGGTATACATGTCCTTCATATATGTTGTTCGGACACTCAAATGACAGCACTAAGTCATCTATCTGGAACGCATTATGTAATAAGTCAGAGAAATCCGGCTTTCCTCTAAAACCATCTTTACACATTTTAATAAAACTCATATGTCTATCTCTTACTCTTCAAATATGCATCAATACCTTTAAACGAACGCCTGCAATATGAGTTCTAATTCAAGTAAAGGTAAGCCACATACTAAGGTATTATGAAGGTCAAAAAGGAGATCGGATCTTTTCAAAATTTTAAATATCTAACATCACCTCCACTTTACTGAAATCTACACTTTTAAAAGTTACATCCGCTCCATCCAGCAATAGCTCATCAAACACGCCAACTATTGATAATAGGCTTGAGGATCTGATCTCCACCCATGAAATGAGAAACAAAAAAGCCAGCCTTAAAAGGCTGGCAAGTAGAGCAACAAGGTCAGTGCTTACTGCTAACTAACACCGAACTCGTATTGGATTCATTTTCGTCTGTTAGTCTCTTTTATCGGCGTTTATGACTTGCTTGCTTTCTCTTTGTGGCACGTTACCTTTACTAACTGTTCTTGCTCATCTTTAATGTTTTTCACGATACGCTCATCACGTGCGTGAATGGCATCCATGTTCATTTGCTGAATATCTGCTATAGCTTCATGTTTCATTTCAGAAAAGTCCTGACGTAAATCTGAGCTCCACTCCTCTTTGTCTAAAGTGTTAGCAGCAGCGATTGGTGATGACATTACAGCAATAAGACTTAGAGTAGATAGAAATACGCTTTTCATAATAAGCTCCTTGAGGATTAGCAGTTAATTTTAATTACAATTTATATATTGCACATACGATGCCAACTTTTATTTTGTTATTTTTCAACAACTTAAATAAACCCTCATATTCAACGTTATCTTCGTCTGGTAAATTTCGCTAACCAAGTGTCAAATTAACCATACGAATTTAAAACATTAGAAACATACACATTGAAAATGCTTTGTCAGGCAGTTTTCTCATCAGATAATTACGTAACTGCCCACTAAAAAATCGCTTTGAATCAAAATGCGGAAACAAAAAAGCAGCCCGAAGGCTGCTCCTAATCGTTAACATCAAGCTTGTTAACTCGATACGCTTGCTTCAACGCTCGACGTCACTGGCGACTTTTTGAAACGATTAATCAAACGATGGATAAACCTCTTAATCGATCTGAAAATATTTTTAATATCTTCAAGCATTAAATACAAACAAGGCACCAACACTAAAGTCAGAACCGTTGCGTACAACACCGCAAAGCCCAAAGCGACAGCCATCGGTATGACAAAACGCGCCTGCAAACTCGTTTCAAACATTATCGGCAATACACCCGCAAACGTCGTTATTGAGGTGAGCGTGATAGCTCGAAAACGAGCACAACCCGCCTCAACAACCGCTTGTTTGATGTTCATACCCTTTTCTCTCACTTGGTTTACGTAATCTGTCATAACCAGAGAGTCGTTAATAACCACGCCAGCAGCGGCGATCAAACCAAATGTCGACATCATACTGATGTCTAAACCTAGCCAGAAATGGCCCCAAATCGCCCCCGTCAGACTAAACGGAATAACGGACATTACAATCAAAGGTTGGGTATAACTTTTTAACGGTACAGCTAACAAGATGTAGACGATGATCATGCCAGCAATAAAGAACAAAATCTGTTCATTACGCTGCGCAGCCTGCTCTTCAATATCACCGCCCAATTCTGTTTTCACAGTTGGGAAGGCTTGCTTCATGTCCGGTAAGATATTGTCGTCAATGACCTTAACGATTTCTTGAGGTTCAACCAATTCTTCGTCTATGGAACCATAGACATAAACGGTTTGATACCCGCCTTCACGTCGAATGCTACTCACGCCCGGCTGCTCATTGATCTTCACCACATCACCCAACATGACCTTCTTACCTGCTGGTGTGGTAATCACAGCGTAACGCAATGATGAGAATGCTTCACGCGTCAATTGCGGGTAACGCACCATAACTTTAATTTCTTCACCATCACGAATAATGCGCTGTGCTTCGCCACCATAAAAGCTGCCACCAACTTGCTCTGCGATCATGGTGAGATCCAGACCGAGATCGTACGCTACAGGCGCAAGAGACAGGAGTACTTCTTTGCTTCCAGAATCAATAGAAGATGAAATATCATATAACCCTTCTTCCTGCTGTAAACGCTCTATCAAGTAACGCCCAGCCTCGTTGAGCTCATTGATGTTAGAACCAAACAACAAGTAGCCAAACTCATCTCTGTCACCACCACCCGCACTCTGCTCGCGGATTTTGATGCTCTTCATACCGGGAATAACAGGCATAGCTTCACGCCAACGTCGAGCCAGTTCAAATGTATTGAACGGGCGTAACTCTTCATCAACCAGAGGTACTAATACACGACCTTCGGTGCGGCTTCTGTTGTACGACAGCACATCACGAATCATTCCTTGACCATGTTCTGCAATGGTCTCAGATTCGATCTTTTGCATGACACGTTCAATAGTCTTGAGTGCACTGATTGTCTGCTCACTTGAAACGGTATCATTCATTTCAATAGTGATCGCAGGATAGTCAGTCGGCACTTTAGGGTTGGGGATCACCCGAACATAATTCGCGTTGATCAAAGCCGCGCTGATCAGCAGTAAACCACAGAACACCGCAAACACTGTCCAGCGCCAATGGGTGCATGTTGTTACAAAGTTCCGATATGGACCATTTACAAAACCAAAAAAACGTTGGTTAAATCGGTCACGCCAACCACCTGGTTTAACTGGCTTAAAATGAGTATGCGCAAGGTGTGCAGGAAGGATCAGCTTCGATTCAATCAAACTGAAGATCAAACACAGAATCACGACCCCCGCGATACCATAAAAGAAGGCACTATCAATACCACTAGACAACAAGAATGGTGCGAATACAGCAATCGTTGTCAGAACACCAAATGTCGCTGGCGTAGCAACACGTTTGACACCGCGTACCACGTTATCGACACCGCCGCCCTTTTCTTCGATTTCACTGTACGCACTTTCTCCCATGACGATGGCGTCATCCACCACAATTCCGAGCACCATGATGAAAGCAAACAGCGAGACGATGTTCACTGTAATACCCAAAGCTGGCATCATCATTACAGCACCGAGGAAACAGACAGGTAGCCCAATCATTACCCACATAGCCAAGCGGAAACGTAGGAAAATGGTCAGCATAATCGCGACTAATGCAGCACCTTGCAGCAAGTTTTTCAACATCATGTCGAGACGCCCATTTAAATAATAAGTCGTATCAACTAAGACTTTGAGCTTAACATCCTGCGGCAATGTCTTGTTTTTTGCTTCAATATAATTACGAACGGACTGTGCAACAGGGATAATGTTCTGATCACGAGTTGCTTCAACAGACATGTAGATCGCATTTTGCCCTGAGTATTCAAAATAGCGCTCTTCTTCCGTAAAGCCATCTTTGATCGTGGCGATATCTTGCAGTAAAACCTTCGCACCATTTGCGCCAAGCTTTACAGGAATATTTCTAAACTCATCACCACGGTAGTATTGGTTTTCAATCCTTACTGCAATCATCCCTGAGTTTGTTTTTACTTCGCCCGCAGAAAAGTTGGCTGAGTAACGGCTGATCGCGCTGCTGATATCGCTCAACGTCAGGTCGTATTTACGAAGAACAAGTGGGTCTACTTCAATCGCTATTTCTTCTTCTGGCGCACTCAGATACACCAGCATGACGTTTTCTAACTGAAGTAATTCATCTTCGATTTGCTTAGCAAGCGGTTTAAGCTCCTCGAGCGGTCGGTCCCCAACTAACCCCATTTCGATTACATCTTGGCGCCATTCAACTTGGTAGACATTGATTGGTTCCATACCCGCTGGTAAGTTAGACAAGGTATCAATACGTTGGTTTACATCATCTAAGACACGCTTGATATCGGCATTAACGTCTACCTCGATGGAAACATACGCGCTACCTCTAGAGGCCGTTGAGACTGCTTTTTTAATCCCGGTGACGTCTTTAATCGATTCCTCGACCTTAACGAGAATACTCTCTTCTATCTCTTGAGGAGAAGCGCCAGGATAAGTCGCACGAACATCAATGTAGTTCACCTCAATATTCGGAAACATCTGCCTTTGAATAAAGAGAAAACTCACCACACCCATGATAATGATGAACACCATCAAAAGGTTGGCAGCGACGGGGTTATTCGCAAAATAGGCAATTAAGCCCTTTTGTTTAGTATCTTCCATGACAAACTCCTACTTACTGTACGACGGTTTCGGAGTCGTCACTCTTTTTTGCGATTTGTACCGCCATGCCTTTTTGAGGGTACTCTGGTAAGGTCAGTACCAACTTATCACTTTGCTCTAAGCCTTCGCCCACCAGCAAAAACTCACCTTCTGCTCTCAAAACCGTGACAGTTCTGGGTTGAAGTTGATTATCGCCATTCACCACCCACACGGTACGGTTTTTAACTAATTCCTGTGGCAAGCGGTAGATGTGCTTAAGTTCCTTACCAGTGAAGCTCACTTCAACGTAGGAGCCGAATTTAATTGGAGGCTGCTGGTTATCGACACCGTATGGGTCCGCGATTTGAATGACCATGTTAATCATTCGGGTAGCGCTATCAATCATGCCTAGATCACGAACTACTCGACCTTCTCTAGTGGTAGAAAACACACCTTGCTGCGTCACTGTCGCAGTGAGTTCACCAATGGATTCGGGTAAAAATGCACTATCAAAACCGGCAATGGGTACGTGCACCTCTGCCACTTCGATGTTGTTTAACGTGGCAACTCGAGAACCAGATGTAACAAATTGACCAACACCAATATCACGCTCAACAACCAGCGCATCGTAAGGTGCAACGACTTTGCAATTTTCTAACTCTCTTTTTGCTCGTTTGAGTGCCGCTTGAGCCGACTTCACTTGCGCTTGTGCGCTCAAAACGTGAGGCTTGCGTAAATACAGATCCGTCACTTGCTTATCGCTCAGTCTCTTTGCCTGACGTTTTGCCACTTCGGCTTTCGCTTGTTCCTCAATCAAGTTTGCGCGTGCACTAGCTAAATCGGCTTCAGCTTGTAAAACCGACGCTTCATAGTTGTCACTTTCAATTGTGAAAAGAACCTCTCCTCGTTTTACGATGCCACCCGTCACAAAATTCGGGTGCCAACTTGTAACTTCACCACTAACTTGCGCGGAAAGGTGTGTTTTTTCAAAAGGGACTAATTCACCGTGACTGGTAATCACCACTTTGTGATCGGTAGGAAAAAGAGAAGAAGCCTGAACAGTAGGCTCTGTAATTGCATCTTTGGTTGACTCTTTTTCCGGCGCAGTTGCGGCAATTGCAGCATATCCTGCATAAGAGCCTCCAACGACGACGAAGGGTAAAAGCCAACGTAATATGGGTTTTGCTAACATCGAAAATCCTTTTTTATTGTTGTTTTCAACACCACACTTTTATTCAGTCCATTGCTCCCGGTAAGCATGGTGGTGAGAGAATTGAATTTGAATAAACATCAAAGCGGCACTTGCCTAGTCTTTTAAGCAGCGAACTAGATAGTTATTGCCAATTCAAAGTTAATAAAATTAACAAAAAATTAACCAACTGCGCAAGTTGCTCTGACTTAACTTTTATTCTAAACAGCAAATGACATGCCAAGCATTTATTTATTAAAAATCATATGGTTATATAAAAACCATTATTTTATCCAGTGTGCTATTGGTCATAATCACCAGATATTAGTGATTATGACCAATACGGCCATAATGATAATTAAAATAAATGATTATCTGCGCTCTAAAAGTTGAACTTGGTGCAGGCTCTATGGCAATTCATTAATTAATCGCTCGTTATCAAACGGTTCTGGGTGCATGTGGCGTCAGCTTAAGTCTATAATTTGGAGTAGGTAACACTCTGTAAGACAAGGAAATGTGCTTTGTTACAAACGCTCGCCAAGTTGCTCTTCCCCTCGCTGCTCACTATTTTATCGGCATGCTCATCCGTATCGTTGAATGACGCCAGTGAAAAGTCCACCAGCTTTCAGCTCGGTTATCAAAAGGATTCTGTTCTTGCGCAGTACTTTGAAGCTTACGGGAGAGATCCTAAGTCCATAACTGGCTTTGCACCGTTAAATCAGGGACACGATGCCCTTCTTGCTCGAACCTCTTTGATCGAGTCCGCCCAGAAAAGCCTTGATCTTCAATACTATATTTACCGCGGTGACGAAACGAGTCAGCTAATAACGTGGCGCTTGTATGAAGCGGCAAAGCGTGGTGTTCGAGTAAGGCTGTTGCTTGACGATATGCAAAAGCGAAACGACGATGTGATGGCTGCCCTCAATGCACATCCTAATATAGAAATCCGCTTATTTAACCCGCATCAGTATCGCGACTCCCGTTGGTTCGCTCTTGCTAGCGATTTTGAACGTCTTAATCGTCGTATGCACAATAAGTCTCTGATTGCAGACAGTGTTTCCGCCATTGTCGGAGGTAGAAATATCGGCAATGAATACTTCTCTTTTGAATCGCAAGTTGAGTTTGGTGATTTTGATCTTCTGCTCTATGGTGAGGCGGTACAACAAACTGCCGATCAGTTCGACCTCTACTGGAATAGCGCCTATGCGATACCAATGGAATGGATTACACCGAATTCACAGCAAATTACCGACCAAGCGATTCAAAAGCAGGTCAATAAACTCCGGTTAGAGGAAAAGTTTTCAACCGGCCGCTATGACTTCACCCAACTGGATATGTACCAAGATCTAAAACAAGGCAAACTCAAGCTCTACTGGGGAGAAGCGAAAGTATGGTTTGATCTGCCCGATAAAGTCGCAACCCGAGAGAGCCAACTTATTGATAATTTGTCGGAACTGGTTAAAAGTGTTGAGGATTCATTTGTGCTCATTTCTCCTTATTTCGTTCCAACTGAAGTAGGTACTCAAGCATTAAGTAACGCGGCCAAGCGAGGCGTTGATATCACGATTGTGACCAATAGCCTCGCGTCTAACGATGTGTTTGCCGTGCATGGTTGGTACGCAAAATATCGAAAAGATCTACTCGAAGCTGGAATAAAGCTTTGGGAAGTAAAAGCGAGCGCGAAACTCAAAAGTAAGTGGAGCCTCACGGGGAGTAGCAGAGCAAGTTTACACGCTAAAGCAATGACGATTGATAACAAAACACTTTTCGTTGGTTCGATGAACTGGGACCCACGTTCGGCCGCTTTGAATACCGAAATGGCCGTTGTTATCGAACAGCCAGAATATGTGCAAATGTTTCTAGAACAACTGCCGAGTCAACTGTCGAGTAACGCCTATGCCTTAACTCTGCGCGACGGGGACATTGTCTGGACCGACGTAAAAACAGGCGAAGAATACGACTCCGAACCAGAAGCAGGAGTATGGCGAAAAATGGGCGCTTGGTTCTCCGGAATATTACCGATTGAAGATCAGCTATAACAGCTGCCAATACTGCAAACCTCCCCAGTCAAGCAAAACAAAATGGACGCTAGTTTTGGGCAGGGGACACAACCAACATAAGGAAGTTCAATGCCAGCGCAATGGAATGAATACTATCAGAAAATTTTAAGCCAACCTCACCGCCCAAACGTGGAAAATGCCGTAAACCAACTTAAGATAGAAGGCAAAGTCGCTCTTGATATTGGCTGCGGAATAGGTCGAGACAGCCACTTTCTACTCGAACAGGGATTTAAGGTTCACGCATGTGATAGCAATGAAGATGCAGTAAAAACTTGTTTAACACGCTTTGAAGGTAATAAACGATTTTCGGTTTCGCAGTGCTGTTTTACTGAATTTAATTACCCTCAGTGCAGCTTGGTTATCGCAAATGCCAGTTTGTTCTTTTGCCCTGACACAGGCTTCAAACAAGTCTGGACAAAAATAGACAGCGCATTACAACCGGGCGGTATCTTCTGCGGCGATTTCTTGGGAGTGAAAGACTCCTGGGTTACCTCCGAAATGCACCCAAACATTACCGCATTAACAAAAAAGGAAGTGGAAAGCTTATTCGAAGGTTACGACCTCATTTCATTGCATGAAAGAGATGAAGACGGGACCACTGTAGTCGGAAGCCAAAAACATTGGCACATGTTTAGTGTGACCGCTCGAAAGCGCTAAAAATGGTCTCTCAGTAAAGAAAGCAGCACTTCAAATCAGTGCTGCTATCAGAGATTAATTGACGGGATACACCACTTCAAAACGCTCTAAAACCAGCGTACGTTTCTCATGCCAATCGATGTTCAACTCATCGCATTCAGCTTTAAAAAATGCAGTATGAGCATCACGCCACCAGTTTAAGGTTCTATCACCTTCGCCTTCTGCGTAGGCAAACTCTGCGGTTACATTCTCATATTTGCATGTACTTACGTCAGTAATTCGTATCACGCAAACCGGGTCCCCATCCCAATTCGTCACTACTTGTAAATGACCGACTTGGGGCATGATTTCACCATGCTCTCGATACCAAAGCTCCAAACTGCACGATGCAGTTTTCTGTCCAATACGAACCAAATCTGCGCATACATTCGCGTTGTATTCATCGGCACAATAATAGTCAGCACTGACTGATGGTACAGCTTCCCTTTGTTCTGGTGATAATAATTCTAGGAATTGTTCTAAGTAATCCTTAGCTCGCGCGTCCATGCTCACTCCATTAATCATAAATTCGCAAGGAGGATAAAAGATATCACAACAAATAACCACCAGGAACAAACTGAAAAACAACAAGAATATGACTTCTACGAAGACGACTGTGATTTCTTTTGTAATAACTTTGCTAAACGTTTGTGCTATTTGCTATTGTTGCATGGTCTATCTGTACTCTTCTCGTGAAAGGACGTTATATGCGCTTATTTATTGGTATTTTTTTCTCGCTGATGCTTGCCTTGCCAACAATGGCATCGGAGGAAAAGTATTCAGAATCGGATCTGTTAGATAGACCATTAATGGAACGCTATATTTTAGATGAACTAAAAGCGCTGCGTCAGGACTATCAAAGCCTAGAAAAGCGAATGATCACAGAGATCACCGATCGCGAGCTAACGGTCGCAGATAAATCGTTGAACTATGCCAACGTGACCGTTACATACTTCTTCTACATCATTGCTGGTGTCGCATCGCTGATTGCCTTTGTCGGATGGCAATCTCTGCGCGAGTTTAAACACAACACCAAAGAGATGGCTGATAAACGATTGGAGAAGATCGCCCAAGAATACGAGAAAAAGTTTGTCGCCCTTGAGCGAGATTTAAAACGCAAAACTCGCATTATCAGCGAAAACAACAAAGAGATTGAGAAAATCAACGAGATCCATAACTTATGGCTACGTGCACAAAGCTCTCAAACTCCAGAACAACGTATTGAAATCTATGATGAAATCTTATTAATTCGTCCAGGTGATTTAGAAGCGTTGACTTACAAAGCCGACGCAGCGATGGAAATCAACGAATACCATTGGGCACTTAGCATTTGTAACCGCGTACTTGAAGTCGATTACACCAACGGCCCTGCACTGTATCAACGCGCGTGTGCATACTCTCGCCTTGGTATCGAAGAGCAAGCTATTGAAGACTTGGAACGCGCAATTGAATACAGCCCATCCATTCGTGATTTACTTGCCGAAGAACGAGACCTCGAATTGCTGCACGGTAATGAGCGTTTTGAAAAGCTCTTACATCTAGCAAGCGAATAATGGAATAAACAGCATGAGCAGCCACTTTAATCTAGAAGACGCTAGCCAAGTATTGGTTGGCGCTTTTGCCCTAGCAGTCCCGATCTCATTTTCGGAGGAAGCGTGGCGATTAGGTGAGAGCCTACCAATGGCAAACTTGCTCATGCTGTTAAGTCTTTCTGTCATTTTCCTCAGTTTTTTCGCGTATCAAAGCGTGTTTCAAAGCCACATCAAGAATCGCGTATCCATCTTTATTTTTCGTGTGGTTATCGCGTACCTCATTGCGGCCGTTGTGGTAGCGTTAGTTCTTTTCTGTCTTGATAAACTGCCACTCATGAATGAGCCTTTGGTTGCGATAAAACGCGTTATCGTCATCACAATGCCTGCTTCGATGGGCGCGATCGTAGTCGACAGTTTCGACAAAGAATAGAGATAATCGCTACTCTTCTTCTAACGTTAAGTTCGACCCCGAGTGGTCTTTCCCTAATACATCTTCTGGGTTTCGAAGTGCGCAGGTTTCTAACGACAAGCACCCGCAGCCAATGCATCCGCCTAAATCGTTTTGCAACGCTTTAAGTTTTTGAATCTTTTGTTCTAACTGTTCATGCCAATGGCTTGCCATTTCTTCCCATTGCGCTTTGTTAGGGGCTTGGTGTTTCGGCAGTTCATCTAACGCATGTTTAATTTCTTCTAACGACAACCCAACTTGCTGCGCTGCTTTGATCACCGCAACACGGCGCAACACACTGCGATGGTAGCGACGCTGATTACCTTGATTTCTCCAACTCGAAATCAATCCTTTTTGCTCGTAAAAATGTAGGGCAGATACTTTCACTCCAGAACGTTTTGCCACTTCTCCTACGCTGATTTCCATCCTTGACTCCCTGTGTATCAATTTTGTTAAAAAAATGCTTTACCTCAAGTTTACTTGAGGTTTTAAAGTTGCACCATCTTAATTAACGCTAAACCCCGGCGATCTCAAGATAATGTGTTCAGCGCGAACGACTTGGTTGTTAAACACAAGACAGTTGGACATCAACCTTTTGAAATACATCGGGAGTTAGAGGCAAACATAATGAAAAATAAAACTCAGCCGTACTTAGCTGGCCGCTTCTTCGACAGCATTTCCTCTGGCTTATTCATGATGGCACTGCCATGGGTCATGCTTTCCGAACCTAACATGGGTACATTCGTCGCTTTAGTTTCTCTGAGCTGCACCGCGATTTCTTTTCTAGCAACGCCTTTCTTTTCCACTTTAATTGACCGACATTCACGCAAAGTACTACTCGTGCTCAATCAATGGATTCAATCGGGTATGGCTTTGGTGGTGTTCATTGCTTATTGGTTAGGGTTTGAGTCACACTGGTTGCTGGCTTTTGCGCAATTGGTGTATTGGGTTTCGAGTAATTTTGCATGGACGACCAACAACGCCTTCACCCAAG
Organism: Vibrio sp. 1159; assembly: GCF_033340395.1. Taxonomy (NCBI): domain Bacteria; kingdom Pseudomonadati; phylum Pseudomonadota; class Gammaproteobacteria; order Vibrionales; family Vibrionaceae; genus Vibrio; species Vibrio sp. 1159. The sequence goes on from NZ_JAWOWL010000002.1 coordinate 281,712, forward strand.
AAAATTATCAGCACCATGAGTATGCGAAAATTTCGGGTCAGCAAGAAATTGTAATGCAATCCACAACCCTCGGAGCTGGCGCGTTGGGTATTGTTTTGCTTGAAATGTGGGGTATGAAAGAGTTTGCTTTGTTTGCGGCCAGCGCCTCTGCGTTAGCAGCGATGTTCTATATTCTGACGCCTTATACCCAACAATTAAGGGCGTCAAAATCCGTTGCTTTCATCGCGCAACTCAAAGAGAGCAAACAAATATTCCGTCTCGAACCCCGATTTTATGGCTTTATTCTGCTCTCTTGCCTCTCTTATCCTGCATTGACGTATTTGAGCAAACTGGTGCCGATTTGGTTTTCTGAACAAGGCATCTCTGGCGATTGGTTTGCAGGGTTCAACATCAGTTTTGGCCTCGGCTCGTTGCTAACCGGCTTTATTGTCACCAAAGTGCTAAGCCGTGCCTCCCATAGCCACATTATGTTCGCTTCGATGGTTATGGTCTCTTTTGCGCTTATCGGGATGAGTTTTGCGATGAGCCCGCTGACCATCTTATTGTTTACGGCGCTGTTTGGCGTATTTAACGCGCTAAATCGCATTGCGAGAGTCAACTGGATGCATCACACCGTAGCGGTTCATCAACGAGGTCGCGTCGATGGCGGCATCAGCATGTTTGCCACCACCATTCAATCTCTCAGTTACGTCCTGATTGCAATGTTGAGTCATTACGAACTAACACAATACGGTTTTGCAATCGCAGCTGCTGTCATGGTGTTAGCAGTGATTTTGATGGGATTACTCAGTCAAGACGTCGAGCCGTTTAACGACCTGCCCCTTCATGCAGCAGCAAAGTGAAGCATAGAAATTGAGAAGTTGAGAAATTGAAAAAGCGAGATAGGAAGGCAACCAACATCGTCTTCCTATTTTTTACGCCAGCACTTTTACCTCTATCGCTTATCAGCAAGGTTGGGTATTCTGAGGTGACCAACATGAGCAGAGGGAAATCTCAGTGAACTTAAGGCAATTAGAAGTCTTTTACGCCATTATGCAAGCAGGAACGGTGTCAGGCGCGGCTCGCTTACTGCACGTTTCCCAACCTAATGTCACTCGAGTTCTCGCCCATACAGAACAACAACTGAGCTTCGCTTTATTTGAGCGTGTAAAGGGCCGTCTCGTTCCAACTCAAGAAGCCAAAGCCTTATTGCCAGAGGCTGAAAAAGTCTATCAACAACTCGGACAATTTCGCTCTCTGACCAACAAAGTCAAACAGGGAACTCAACATTTACGAGTTGGTGCTCCGCCTGTTTTGGCCGCACACTTGTTAGCGCCGACTGTCGCGTTGTTGTCGAAAGAGCACAGCATCTCCTTTGAGCTCTTAACGGCCAATCGCGATGAGCTGTGCTCAGGATTACTGAAACATGAACTGGATGTCGCCATTGCGTTCGGTGAAGAAACACCACCAGCGATCATGGGGCACGTGTTATTGAAAGAAAACTTAGCACTGATCGCTCCTAAAAGCGCAGCGATACCCGCAGAAAAAACCGTCATTTTAGAAGAACTCATCAGTCACGATTTACCCATTATCGGTTTAGATAGCCGAGACCCTCTGGGCTTATTGCTGCATCAAACCTTATCAGCGCGTGACGAGCATTATCAACATGCCATTACCGTCCGCAGCTACTCCGCGGCGGCTGAACTGGTGAAAAACGAAGCAGGATTCGCGATTGTAGACCCTTGGACTGCAAAACAATATCGCCAAGATAATGCCGTTTCCGTGCATGCTTTGGAGCCAAATATGTCCTTCTCTGTCTCTATTTTATTCGCAGAGCACACACCTCAATCCATTGCGACAAAGCAATTTATCACCGCCCTAAAACAACAGATGGTTTAAAGGTATAACCTGAAGTTATACCTGCCTAACAAATAAGCATTCGGTTTCCTAAATCAGTCTGGCTACATTAATGAGCAATAACGATGACGAAGGGAACCATCATGCAAATTGCTCAACCTTACCTACTTTTTCTTGGCGATGTAACCGATCCACTCGCAGCAAAAACCGCGCGTGGCATATATCAATGGCGACCTGAGATTTGTCTTGGCCAAATCCGCCTGACGCCAGAAACCGTATCGCTTGGTTTAACCGACATGACACTACAACAAGCGCAGCAGCAAGGAGCAAAAACGCTGGTGCTTGGCACTGCAAATCCAGGAGGCGTCATTCCCGAAGCTTGGCAAGCAACCTTACTTGAAGCGGCAGAGATGGGATTTGAAATTGCATCGGGCATGCACCAACGTTTGGCGGAATTTGCTCTCCTTGCCGATCTAGAACAACGCGGATTAACCAAACTGTATGATGTTCGCCATTATGATGCCCCGCTCAAGGTCGGCAATGGCAAAGCTCGCGCAGGCAAGCGAGTACTTACTGTAGGGACAGATTGCTCCGTTGGCAAAATGTACTCTGCCCTTGCCATTGAGCATGCATTGAAGCGTAAAAACTGTCGTGCAGAGTTCAAAGCAACGGGTCAAACCGGAATTCTCATCGCAGGCAGTGGCATTTCGATTGATGCTGTAGTTGCCGATTTTATCTCCGGCGCAGTAGAAGCGATCAGCCCTGAGTTCACCGATCACGATTGGGACATCATCGAAGGGCAAGGTTCATTGTTTAACCCTTCGTTTGCTGGCGTAAGTTTGGGCTTACTTCACGGCGCACAAGCTGACGCTCTGATACTGTGCCATGAGATTGGTCGACCACACATCCGGAACTTACCACATGTGAGCTTGCCAACCATTGAACAAACGATAGAAGCGAATCTGGCCGCTGCTCGCCTAACAAATCCAAACGCTCAATTAGTGGGTATTTGCTTAAACACTTCTGCGCTCAGCGAAGAAGATGCAGCCCAGTTATGCCAGGATTGGAGCGACAAATACCAAGTGCCCGTCACCGACCCTGTACGTTTTGGCGTTGATGCGGTTGCAGGTAGGCTCCTTACAATTAAAGAAACATTTACGGTTTAGAAAATAACTGCGGTTTAGGGAAAACTAGTGAGATGAAAATTCATGTAGAACCTGTCACGATTGCCATGGCGACACCATTTCGCATCTCTCGCGGCAGTCGGACAGAGTGCCACGTAGTCCGCGTGACAATTGAACATCGAGGCATGACCGCCCAAGGTGAATGCACGCCATACCCTCGTTATGGTGAATCGGTTGAATCGGTGATTAAGGCGATTTCTCACGCCGCGCATGAACTGCAAAGTTTGTATGCCAAAGGCGAAGCTGATGTCATGGTTCTCAAAAGCCAGCTTCAATCGTTATTACCCGCAGGGGCGGCAAGAAATGCATTGGATTGCGCCCTTTGGCATCTTCACGCGCTTTTGAGCCAAAAGCAGCAGGTTCACGACCTCTTTACGTTACCCGAGGCGATTGTGACGGCGATGACGGTTTCTATCGACACGCCGCAAGCGATGGCAAAACAGGCACAAGCTTACCTTAGCCAAGGCGCAAAACTGCTAAAGGTAAAACTGGATGGTGAAAACGTGATTGAGCGCGTTGCAGCAGTACGCGATGCCGCGCCGCACGCACAAATTGTCTTAGATGCGAATGAAGCGTGGCAAAACCTCGACCTCGCGACGGTATTTGCTCAACTCGAACCGTTTAATATCACCATGATCGAGCAACCGTTGCCACAAGACTGCGACGACGTACTCGCCAGCATTCCACACCCCATTCCACTTTGCGCCGATGAGAGTTGTCACACCAGAGAGCAATTGCATCAACTGCTTGGCAAATACGAGATGGTGAACATTAAGCTAGATAAAACTGGCGGGCTCACTGAAGCACTATTATTAGCCGACGACGCCCAAAAACTCGGTTTTAGCCTCATGTCCGGTTGTATGTTGGGGACGTCGCTGGCGATGCGAGCCGCGTTACCCATTGCTGCTCAGGCGAGCGTTGTCGATCTTGATGGCCCGGTGTTACTAGGACAAGATGTAACGCCAAGCTTGGTTTATCGCGACGGCGAAATCGTTCTTTCCAAATAGCCTAAACAATCCAGAGGTTTTACTCCAAAAGTCAGAACCTCTGAGTTTATGATCTCGATAAAAAAAACAATCAGCCCCATCATGAAATAAGTCACATAAATTATATGGTTATTGAGGCATGCTAAGATTCCAGTAGTCCAAGAAGGTGATCTTATGCATCGAGTCATCCGGAAAATGACGTGGAAAACGAATAGGCGGTAATCCCGCCCTACTCCAATGCAGTGCGTGGGTTTCTATAACAACCCACTTCCTAGCAATTCGTAGGTTTTTCACGCCATCTTGCAAGGAGGCTCTATGCCTATCAATAAAATACGCAATATCGCTTTTGTCGGCCAAACCGGGACCGGTAAAACCACGCTGATAGAAAAACTGCTCTTCACCTGCGATGCCACGCACCATTTAGGCAGCGTAGAAAAAGGCGATACCGTTACCGACTTCGACCCTCAATCCATCCAATATCAACACAGTATTGAAGCAACGCCAGTCGCACTGCGCTGGAATAAACACCGGCTCAATATCATCGACACTCCGGGACAAAACGAGTTACTTGGCCGTACTATCAGCGTTTTTCCTGCCGTTGAAACATCTGCCCTTGTCATCGACCCTCAAACCCCACTTAACCAAACTTCCGATCGCTTATTCACCTTTGCTAAAGAGCAGCAAAAATGTCAGATGATCATTATCAATAAGCTCGATAACCACGGTAATCAGTTAGAAAGATTGATGGAGAACATCGTTGAGCATTTTGGTGACCACTGCTTGCCGATCAACTTACCTTCGGCTGACGGGGAATCTGTAGTTGACTGCTATTTCGAACCAGAATTGGGACGAGAAACCTTACTTGCAACGGTAGATGAAGCTCATGAGACCTTAATTGACCAAGTTATCGAAGTCGATGAAGAACTGATGGAACTGTATCTGGAACAAGGCTCCGAACTCACCGCAGAGCAACTGCATGATCCGTTTGAAGAAGCACTGAGAACTGGACATGTGATTCCGGTCTGTTTTGTCTCAGCACAAACCGGCGCGGGCGTCGAGCTTCTGCTTCGTACCTTGGCGGAGATCATGCCCATGCCAAACGAAGGTAACCCTCCTCTACTGGAAAAGAACGGCAAAAAAATCAAAGTAAATTGCGAAACCTTAGAGCACACCGTCGCACACGTGTACAAAGTCAGCGTCGACCCATATATGGGAAAACTTGCCTACTTACGTGTGTATCAGGGTGAAATCAATGCGGGCAGCCAGCTTTATATTGGCGAAAGCAACAAGGCATTTAAAGTTGGGCACTTATATCAACTGCAGGGCAAAGATAGAACCGAGATCCCTCGCGCGCTTGCAGGCGACTTCTGCGTTTTAGCCAAAGTGGATGATCTCGAATTCGATTCAATCGTTCATGACTCTCACGAAGAAGATGGTGTTCAACTCAAAACGTTGGACCTTCCTGACTCCATGTATTCTTTGTGCTTGAAACCTCTTAAGCGTGGAGATGAGCAAAAATTAGGAGATGTGCTGAATAAAATCGCCAGTGAAGACCCTTCGCTGCGCATCGAACATCGCGCTCGCACCAACGAAACCATCATCAGCGGCCAAGGGGAGTTTCACCTCAAAGTCGCATTAGAAAAGATGGCGAACGTGTACAAACTGGACGTCGAAACCTGCCAACCAAGCGTCGAATACTTTGAAACCATCACCAAACCTGCCGAAGGGCATTATCGACACAAAAAACAAAGTGGCGGTGCAGGCCAGTTTGGTGAAGTGCAATTGAAGGTTCGTCCACTCGAACGTGGTGCCGGATTTAAGTTCATCAACAAAGTGGTGGGTGGCGCCATTCCAACCGCGCTCATTCCTTCTGTTGAAAAAGGTATTTTGCAAGCGTTAGAGGAAGGCGCGATTTCTGGCAACCCAATTAAGGATGTGGAAGTCACCGTTTATGACGGTAAATATCACTCCGTCGATTCAAAAGAAATTGCGTTTGTCATCGCAGGTAAGAAAGCGTTTTTAAATGCGATTAACAACGCAGCTCCTATTGTGCTAGAACCCATTGTCCAGATGGAACTGCACATCCCAACCGCGAATGTTGGCGATGTTTCTGGTGATTTATCTGGAAACCGAGGCTTAATCGAAGGCTCCGAGCCAATAGACAGCAGCTTCACTTTACTCAGAGCCAAGTCACCAGTAAATGAGCTGCAAGATTACGCTCGTCGATTGCGCTCCATCACGGGTGGTGAAGGCAGTTTTAGTATGACTTTAAGCCATTACGAGCCCGCGCCACCAGCAGTGCAAAAACAGGTCTGCCAAGGCAGTGCACAACAAGGTTAATTCCCTACGATTCAAATCAATCACATAAACAAAAAAGCGCCCTCATTTTGAGGGCGCTTTTAGGTAAAAGAAAAATTATTTATCGAGAGACAAACCTATCTGACTGATTTTGCTTTCAAACTCTTCGATGCTGTTCGCTTTGTAAGTCGGAGCACCGTTAAAGTAGCGCGGTTTCTCTGGCAGCATCGCATTTTTCAGCTCTTGTTCTTGATCGATATTGTCATGGTAAACCGTTACACGATTTGGAATATCCTGCTTCATTACAGCCATTTTGGTTCTCCTTTATTAAGACGAATAGTAAGCGTAGAACGAATTTATCGGAGTACAGGCGAGACTGTGTAAAATTTAGACACCCACAGCAAAATTATATTTAAACAGTTGCATTTAATATTTTTGAGGCACTTTGTCGTGGCTATTGGAAAACGTGAGTGCAGCGATTAAGGTGAGCTCTCTCTACATGAAGACAGGAAGTCCGGTGTCGCAACAAGAACTCAACCAAATGGGCAGTGCCAAAGTTTTTCTCATCGAAAAAGATGGCGTCCAAGTAATAGAAAAACGTAACCCTACTCAAATAGAAGTGGTGTTTTATCAACGCTATGCCGAGCAGTTTAACGCGCTTGGAATACACGTACCGCGCTTGATTCAACTCGACGACCAGAAAAACGTTCTGCACATTGAATACGTTCCCCACGCAGTCGAGCAAGCATTCTTACTTGAAGATGATCGAGTCATTGAACAACTCGTCAAGCTGCACCGACTTCCACCAATATCAGATGGTATTTATCACCGCCATCAGTGGACACCACAAGCGACCCAACAAGCACTCGCAACACTTAAACTGGGCTCAAGTTCTTCCACCAGCTACAACAACGATCGGCGCACCTTTTCGATGGGCAGAACTTGATCTCCGGAGACACCAATGCAGGAAACTGGGGACAGCGCCAAAATGGCGAGCTGGTGCTGTTCGACTGGGAGCGCTTTTCTACAGGGCATGTCGCGATAGATTTAGCGCCGCTCATCGAGGGCATGGGCACATTTGATGATTACTTGAACGTAGCAGACAAATATATAAAGTGCGCAGAGAAAGGTGAAACAACAGAATTGGCGCGCGATATCGGACTAGCAAAAGCGTGGATCGTTGTCGAGGTAGTCAACATACTGGTCTCCAGAGAGAATCCGCAGACCAGCAAATATTTGGACTGGTTTCGACAAACCTTACCGCAATGGGCCAAAAGCCTTAGCGCTCAGGTGATGAGTTAGGCTCTGAGATTTGATATAAACGCCTTTCAGGTTCTGCGCATGAGGTTTCACAATTGCACACCTTGTCAACGCCGACATTATTCAAACCACCACAACTCCCTTGAATGCGCTTGTTGTGAAAAATGACGCCAAGTGACATCAACAAAATGATTGCGAGAAAACCAAGAAAGGTAAATAACCAAACCATATTAACCTGCCTTATTAGCCATCGACTCTAGCTTAAGTATAGCAGGGCTAGATGTTGCTTTGAGTAGTGCCTTAGGTCTTGCCAACAAGGAGGGTTTTGATTTTTGGCCACCACAACCACAGGGGCCGCAGCCGCCTTTTTGTTTGTGAACACTTTTCTTATGATTGTTTGATGGGCGTCCTTGAGAGGGCTCAATAAAAGGCTCTCTTGGAACCGCAAGCACATCTTCCAAGGAACTACGAGTAGACAGCCTAAATACTGGCGTGCCACTGCTAAGTAGCTTTGCCAATACACGTTCACCAATATTTCGCACAAGAACAGCATCCACATTGTACCCTTGTAGAGACTGAATCAACTGAGACTTCGCATTGCAACCCGCTTGTGGCATAGAAGCAATGTTCGCTAAGTTTTTTAGCATACCGTCAGTATCAGAATAAATAGCGATGTATGGTGCTTTTACAAAGTGGTTTGCCACCCGCTCACCATCATTAGGAATAGCATAAATCATAAGTTTGACTCCTCATTCGGAAAAACTAATGCATGACCTTCAACTAAACTTTTTGCGACTTTCAATCTTGCACTTTTTACTGTGTTACCAAAAGTTTGTCTAGAAACGCCCATCTGCTCCGCAGCTTGCTGCTGGCTAAGCCCCTCTAAGTCGGCTAAACGTAGCGCTTCTAACTCTTCTGGTAATATGGCGACTTGCTCCAACTGATTAAATGGAATGCCATTGGGCTTAAAGCAGTGGTGAGCCGCACGTCCGCATATTCGTCTTTCTATCTTTGGTCTTGCCATCATTGTCCCTCAAAAACACAGAGTCAAATTACGCCTTAAACTGGCATATGCCAATAACATTTTTAGCATATGCCAATAAACTAAGTTTGCAAAAATCAACACGACAAATACGTAATACATCAGCATTAATTAGACATCTAATAATTTAGGAATTTTGATGACAAACGAACAAAAAGATCAATTCTAATTAACCGGATAATAAAAACGTTAGTTTGCGCAGATTTTTCATACAAATACACGCTAATGTGTTCATTTTATTGAAGAAGAAAAACTATAATCCAAGCAAATCATTAGTTTGAACACTAATGATTGTTTTATTTAAAAGGATGTATACCTAAGGAACGAAAAAGAGAAGTTTGACAACATTGGTCTGAGCTTAAAGGGTAATACGTTCGATACAGAACCTGTCGAACGACCATTACTTGGCCTAGGTGCCCTACTCTTCTTGCCAAATTAAGTTTCTTGAAAGCGCTTAGGTATATCAGAAAAAGGAAGTACATATGTCTGACTCAAATTGGCTCAGCGAATTCCCGGAAATGGATGCCTCTGATCTCAGGGCGATTCGCAAAACACTCGACGGCGCCTACAGAGATTTCTCTCGCGAGTATGGTGAACTCATTGAGTCTCTGTTTGATCCGCTCCTTTCGTTTCTTGTCTGGTTTGAAAAACTTCTGATTTCTACACCTTGGTTCATTATTTTAGGTGTCTGCACCACTCTCGTTTATGCCGCCAGCCGCTCTTGGAAACTGGCCGCTGCATGTTTTGGTTCGCTGATTCTGATTGGCTATTTTGGAATGTGGGAAGACACTATGCGTACGCTCAGTATCATCACTGTATGTACTATGCTTGCCATCGCACTTGGTATCCCTATCGGCATCGCTATGGCGCGCTCTAATCGCATTCAGTCGGTGGTAACACCATTACTCGACGTCATGCAGACCATGCCGGCATTTGTGTATCTCATTCCAGTTGTGATGTTATTGGGCATTGGGAAAATTCCTGGCCTTATCGCAGTAGTGATCTACGCGATTCCACCGGTTATTCGTTTAACCAATTTGGGCATTCGTCTAGTTGACAAAGAAGTATTGGAAGCCGCAACCGCATTTGGTGCCAGCACTCGGCAACGGCTTTTTGGGGTTCAGCTTCCGCTTGCAATGCCAACCATCATGGCGGGAATTAACCAAACGATCATGATGGCACTGTCAATGGTGGTCATCGCATCAATGATTGGGGTAAAAGGTTTAGGTCAGCCTGTTCTAAAGTCTATTACCAATCAATATTTCACTCTTGGTCTTCTCAATGGTTTAGCAATTGTCGCCCTAGCAATCCTTTTTGATCGTGCTTCACAAGCGTATGCGAAACGCACTCAAGCTCATTTAGGAGACTCAAAACATGACTAGTCCACTTATCGAAATCAGCGGTCTGTATAAAATCTTCGGCCCCAAGCCCAATAGCGTGATTGAGCGCGTTAAGTTGGGACATAGTAAAGAGCAGGTTTTAGCGGAAACGGGCCACACGGTCGGACTAAAAGACATCAACCTGCAAATTCAAAAGGGTGAAATTTTTGTCATTATGGGATTATCCGGTTCTGGAAAATCCACCATGATTCGCCACTTCAACCGATTAATCGATCCAACCATGGGGCAGATTTTGGTAGAAGGGGTGGATGTCATGCAACTTTCTAACAAAGAGCTTGAACAGTTTCGCCGTCACAAGATGTCTATGGTGTTCCAACGCTTTGGCTTGCTGCCTCATCGCACTGTTATCGACAACATCGCATATGGTTTAGAAGTTCAGGGAATAAATAAAGAGGCGCGCTTAGAAAAAGCAAATGAATGGTTAGAAACCGTTGGACTGACGGGTTATGAGCACCAGTATCCTGCTCAACTATCGGGTGGACAGCAACAGCGTGTGGGCCTTGCACGGGCACTGGCTACCGACGCCGAAATACTGTTGATGGACGAGGCTTTCTCAGCATTGGACCCTCTGATTCGGAGCGAAATGCAAGATCAGTTGGTAGAGCTGCAACAGAAGCTGCACAAAACCATTATTTTCATTACTCATGATTTAGATGAGGCGCTTCGACTTGGCGATCGCATCGCGATACTTAAAGACGGTGAACTTGTCCAACAAGGTTCACCAGACGAAATTTTACTGCATCCTGCCGATGAGTACGTTGAAGCCTTTGTAAAAGACGTCAATAGAGCGCGAGCACTGACGGTCGAAACGCTGATGCAGCCACCTTCGTACTGTGTTCGCGCTGAAACCATTGAAGATGCGCTGAGTGAAATGAAACGTGTTAAACGTGATTATGCCTACCATGAGACCAATGCAGGCTATCAAGGCGTGATAACACAGCAAGGATTGCTAAACGCAGCGAAGTTAACTCACATATCAGATTGGCGTGATGATATCTATGAAGAGGTGCCTATCATCTCTCCACATTTAGCCATTGAGCAAGTGCTGACTGAAGTCACGTCGTGTGAATATTCACTGCCCGTCATCGATGAGCACGGCCATTTGAAAGGCGAATTAAATCGTCAGGTTATTGCGGAGCTGTTTTCTGATCAACGAAGCACAAAACGGGGCACTTCACGCTCAAGCTTCAATAACGTCTCTTAGATGATGTTGATAATACAGCTCACAACAATGTGGGCTGTTATCAATTAACTCGCTCACAATCCCCTTTTAGATATATGTCTGTGGGCTCAAGCTTGATACCCAAAGCAACATTTACATTGTTCTGATTTTCCTGACAATTTCATGCTCATATCCGGTTTTATTGACATAGTTAGATCATTCTATTGCTTTTTGATGACGCAAATCCTCGATAAATGTCTACTATTACTCTCATACAAAATCTTGATTTAAAGAGGGATAAAATGAAAAAGACAATGTTGGCACTAACAGGCGCGGTAATCATTCTTGCAGGCTGTCAAGATGAGAAACCTGCCGAAACAAGCGCAGTTGAAGTACCTCAAGCAACGGAAACTGAAGTCACCACCAGTGCAGACGTTACGACTGAGACAATTGACACGTTACCAGTAGAAGAAGAACAAGTAATTACTGAAGAGACTTTTGTAGACTCTGAACACAACGCACAAAGTGCTCTGGACTGGAACGGCACCTACAAAGGAACATTACCTTGCGCGGATTGTGCTGGTATCGATATGACCATCACACTAAATCAAGATGGCACTTACGTACTTGAAGAAAGCTACCAAGACAAAGAAGACGGTCAATCAAAATCTGAAGGTCAATTCACTTGGGACGCAAATGGCAGCATCGTAACGTTGACAAATGAAGATGCACCAAACCAATACTTTGTTGGTGAAAACGTACTTATGAAGCTAGACATGAATGGCGAAAAAGTAACGGGTGACCTAGCACCACTATACAACTTAACGAAACAGTAAGAAGTTAGTATCAATACCTGATAAATACCCCAAATCCGAGCCACCCCAGCTCGGATTTTTCGTTGTTTTAACGAAAACTATTCCAGCAACCTTTCTATTCTGAAGCAACATTCTGCTTCTTACCCTGATTGTTCATTACATTTCCATACGCTTTGCCGATAGATGCTTACAACGTCATTTTGTACAGTGTTCAAAACAAAACAGAACAACTCGGAAAAATGATGAAAAAAACATTAATTGCACTACTTACTCTGACAGCTGCTGGCTCAGCTTTCGCTGGCGATACTTACATTCGTAACGGTAACATCTACAACAACGAAGGCAGTTGGAACGTAGAAGCTGGTGTGGCTCAAGGCAGCGATCTTTTCAAAGATCAAAAGCATAATACAGCACCAATTCTCAACGGTGGTTACCATGGTGACGACTTTAATGCTGACCTAAGTGGCATTAACTACCGCTTCTTCGGTAACACCAATGAGTTAATCAACATGAGTGCCTACCTTGTAGGTAGCGGTGTGATGCGCGACGGTGATACAGCGAAAAGCCTGAAAGGCACAGATAAACGCCGCTTCGCCGTCGATCTAGGTTTAAACGCAGACTTTACACTGGATCAAAACAACGTCATTTCTACGTACCTTCAGCACGATATCAGCGGTGCTTACAAAGGTTACTTAGCGGGCGCGACTTACTTCCACATCATGAAATTCGGTAGTGTTGATTTTGTTCCTTTTGCTAACCTAACTTATCAAAGTGAAGACTACGTAGATTATTACTTTGGTGTAAAACAACGCGAAGCAAACGCAAACCGCAAAGCATACAAAGGTGATTCAACGGTAAGCTATGGTGTGGGCTACAAACTTGTTATGCCAATCAACGACAACTGGCAAGTAAGCCAAATGACACAATACACGCGCCTAGGCAGCGGTATCAGCGACTCTTCTATCGTTGATAGCGCAAACCAATGGGTTGTTGGCGCAAGTGTGTCGTACAACTTCTAATCCGATACGCCCTTATAAAGCCATCATTTCGATGGCTTTATGCGTTGGACATTTGCATCATATTGAACACAGACTTTAGTGTGAATGAGCAATCCATAACCTATGTAAATCGCTATAGCCTGTATTCTTCACCTGCACACCTCGCACTTGCTGTGTTTTTGTCACTTCTTCGTAGCCAACAAACAAAGGCAAATATAGGTACTGATCGCGCAGCGCTTTCTCTAGGTTTAATAAAGACTGTAGCGAGTGATCATCTGCCATCGCCCTGCGAACCTTTTCTCTATGGCTTAACATCTGGCTTTGATCAAAACTAAAACGCAGTCCAGTTGCTATCGACAGCCATTCGAAGATGCCATATTCAAATGGTGCTTCCATGACTTCCTCAATGAAGAGCAAGTCTGCTTGGTGAGACACTACCTCAGGAAAACTAATGTCATCAATAACGACGATCTGCAACTCCAATCCCGTTGCACGAATCACACTGTGCAACCATTCGGAATGACGAATTAAACTCGGTATCGTCCAGACAGGTTCAGCTAATACCACTTTACCTTTCAGTTTAGGTATCACAACACCATCTGTTATTGATAAATCTTGCTCGTGAGTCTCTAACTGAATGCTGTCAACGGCACTTGGCGCATCATAAATTCGCTTTTGCACATGGATGTAATCAGCGAGTTGATACCAAGTTTCTTTTGTGAGTTGGGATTCCGCACGTTCGCGGTAGGTCAGATATGAAAATGCGCTAATTTTTTCCACTTCAACGTGATCGGAGCTTTGGTTAAAGCTCAACATATTTAAGGTTTTAACATCACCATGAGACAGCGTTATTTGATCTAACAATGCGCGTGCTGAAAAATACTCTTTGTGCGCTTCAAGAGTCATACTCTCCTGGTTCCAGCCGCTGATTTTAAATGGTCCAGTCCCTATGTGGTAGGAATAACTAGAACCGAAAGAGACGACATCTCGACACAGAATAGACGCATGAGGAGTTGCTAGCATGTATGGAAACAACTTGTTCGGATGCTTCAATATAATTTTTAAGCAGTTAGATGTTTCTGCAACCACGCTATCAATGCATTGCCAGAGCTCGTGAACTGGTCCTTTTATCTCCCTGAGTCTTTCTATACTCCAAACCACATCCTGTATGTTAAGGGGCTCGCCATCATGGCGATATATGCCTGGCCGCAACCATAACGTCATTACCTTGCCTTCCATTTTCCATTCGTGTGCTAACGATGGCTCGATACCACCATTGGAATTTTGGGTCAGCAATACGTCATAAACGCTTTTCGCGACGTGTAATTCAGTGTGACGGTAAGTATTCGCAGGGTCGATTTTGGATACCCAAGGGTAAGAAGAAATCAAAATAGCGTTATTTGATTCATTCAATCGATTCACTTTTTCAGAAGCGATAGTTAGTGCTCTAACCGCGGTTTGACCGAACCAATCAATAAGTTTCGTTATTGAGTTCATTCTTCCTCTGCCAAGCTCCTCAACCAAAAACTCGGTCATCGCTTGTTGGAGGGAAATATTAATACTGAGACGGCTAGCGTTACTTCGGCCAATCGCAGGTTGCCAATCGACCCAATCGTAAGTGGCAAGCTTTTTCATCACAATAGAAACATTGCGCCTCGACGTGCAAATCACCGCTTCTAGCTCAGAAAGCGTAACAAGGTGATACTGGTGAGGTTCAAAGTGCTTTAACAGTAGATCCAGATACCTAAGATTGACATCGTTCACAAAGATTCCTAAGAGTTATTCCAAAGCAAAAAAATAGCACAGGACGCTTAGCAACTAAACTTCCTGTGCTATATCTAAACAAATTCAAAGCTTGGACTCAGCTCGACCAACAGAAGTCAAAAACGTTTACTAAGCCAAGAGGTAACTTGAATAAGTATTCTTAGAAACGGTAGCTCATACCTACAGAGAATACATTGATGTCTGCATCAACCGTTACTTTTTCATTGCCAAATTTCGCAATGTCTAGCTCAGGCATCATGTATTCCCATTCAACTTGTAGAGCAAAGTTTTCAGTAATAGCGAACTCTGCGCCTAAACCGTACATGCCTGTTACAGTGCTGTCAGAAATGGTGGTATGGCCTGCGCTACCGTCAATCACAGAGTTGCTAATTTTGAATTCAGCATTGAAGTAAGAAAGACCAGCTTTAGCAAAAAGGTTGAAACGATCGCCAATCGGTAGAGTCGCTTTTGGCTGAATCGATAGATACTTCATATCACCAACAGTAACAACTTTGCCGTCTAAAGCATCGTAACCACCAATGGCTGCTTCTAGAGAAATGTATTCGTTGAATTTGTAACCACCGAATACTTTGCCTGAAAGGCTTGAGTCATCTTCAAGTTTAAGTTTAGTGCTAGCGTTAGTACCACCACCATTGATAGAGCCATTAACATCACCAAACGATGCTTGACCTACAGATGCACCAACGTAAGGAGCTGCGTTTGCAACAGAACATGTTGCTAGAAGGGCTGTCATTAGCCATGTTTTTTTAAACATTGTATTTCACTGCCTGTTAATTATTGAGGTTGTGTTTTGCCCATCCTTAAGCATGCCATGCTATCCATTTCACTTGGTTTCAAAACCAAGTGGATGTTAATGAATAAAAACTCAATAAAACATGAAATATTTAGACACAACTTTGCCACTTTCTTTCTTAATTTTGACAATTTAGTCATTTCACAAGCATTGCTGCTTCAACCAGTTAGTGAGTTTGATGATTTCCGCTTGTTTGGCTCGACTCTTTTTATGAATAAAATAAAAGCTGTCGCCGGTTTCCAATCCATGAGAAGGGATGTACACCAAATCATGTGCTTTATCTCTTTCATTGAGCATAAAATCATTCGCAAATGCGATGCCTTGGTCATAACGCGCCGCCTCTATTGCCAACAACATATGACTAAAATGTTGAACATCGACATCTTTCGGCAAGGTGTAACCGCCCGCTCTGCACCACTCTGCCCAATCTTTTCCTCTCTCTCGATAAATTGAGTCTGTCGACAAAATAGGGTATCGCCAAAGCGCTTCTGGAATAGGTTGATCTTGCAACTCTTTCCAAATTTTATGGCTGCAGACCGGATACAACGTCTCCGCGTATAACTTTACCGACATGTAGTTTCGCTTTGGCTTCTCTACCGTGATAAAACAATCGCCAACGCTGTCTGTCTGTTCAGGATCACCAACGACCATATTGAGTGTCAGATCGATTTCTGGATGTAGGCGCTTAAAATCAGACAAACGCGGAATAAGCCACTTTACGGCGAGCGAGCTATAAATCGCCAACCGTATGCTGCCTTTGTCCCCTTCTCGCACCTTTTGGCTGGCCATCGCAATTGAGCTAATTGCTGGGCTAATATCCTCTAAATAGCGGGTGCCCGTATCGGACAAAGAGAGCTTTCTGCCTTGGCGGATAAATAATGATTCACCCAAGTAATCTTCTAATAATCGTATCTGGTGGCTAACGGCACTTTGCGTCACATTGAGTTCTTCAGCAGCAAGCGAAAAGCTAGAGTTTCTGGCAACAGATTCAAAACAGTGAACAGCTCTGAGTGGTGGCAATTTCATTATCTAAAAATCTCATACTTAAACTAATAAATATCACTTCACTTCATCCTATGACATCACCTACTCTTTGGCAAAGACAGAGGAGAGGAAAAAGTGAAAGTTACATCGGTCGGAGCAGCGATGCTGCTATTAATTGTTGGAAATCTCATTGCGGTGCTTTCGGACTCTTTAATTAAAAGTGTCGGAAATGAAGTGCCTATTTTTCAATTTGTCTTTTTCCGACAAATTTCAGCGGTGCTTTTCCTGCTGCCAGTCTACTTGCTAACAAAAAATGCGCCTTTTCTTGAAGGGTTTAAGTGGCATGCTGTTCGCGCTCACGTATGGTTACTTGGTGCAATATTCATGGTTTTGGCGATCTCATCTTTACCGCTCGCAACTGCGAACGCGATCTTTTACGCCGCGCCATTAATCATGTTGCCGCTTGCAGCAATCTTTTTTGGAGAACAGTTGTCTAAGCAATCGGTCGCCGCAGCGATAATGGGCTTTGCCGGTGTATTGGTCATCATTCGTCCAGACCAAATCGATTGGGCAGCCATTTCAGCTTTAGTTGTTGCAATTACTTTAGCAATCAATAACTTGCTCATTCGAAAACTGCCAAAAAATCAGTCTGTGATGCAAACGTTATTGATGACAAACTTGGCAGGTATTCCAGTAGCCTTCTTGCTTGTTCTGATCGAAGCAGAACCTTGGGACTGGAGTGCTTTCCCTGTTGCTGCTGGCTCAAGTTTGTTCATCATGATTTATGCAGCAACATGTGTCATCGCTTACCGCTCGATCGATAGCAACAAAATTGCCAGCGCTGAATACAGTGGCTTAATTGGTGCCGTGTTTGTGGGATTGATTTGGTTTGGAGAAGTGCCAGACATATTTATGGCAATAGGAACCATTATGATTGTTGTGCCTCTGGTTTGGCTTTCTAAACGAGAGCGTCGCAAGAAAAAGTTGCAAGAGCAACAAGAAGCGCACGTTACTTAAAGTTGTGCTCTAACCCAAAGACTAAAAAACCGAGCCGTAAGCGCTCGGTTTTTTTATGTGGCTCTAATCGGTTTTTACGTAAGCGACTACGTGAGATAAAAACTGCCTTGCAAAGCGATCATTAAACCGGATGCGATATTCATGCTCGGCTTCCGATACTAGACGCCAGCCTTCAGCAAAGTATTCTTTGATATCATCAACCGCCTCTTCTTTATTTTTGATGTGTTTCGCGTTCCACTGATAAGTGCAAGAGACAACGATCAGCCCACCCACATTGGTGGTTTTTTTTAGAGCATTGATCACGCTAAGTGGCGACTCACATTGATCAATCACATTTAAACATACGACTAAATCAAAGCGAGATTGGAGAGTATCGAGCTCAAAAGGCTGGTTAATTAGCGTCAAATCAACATGAGCACATTTCTGTACGATATCTCTATTCTCTACCTCTAAAGTGTTTAAGGTGTTCACATCGTGAAGGTAAGTAAGCCCGACGCGTTGTTCTTCTATTAATCGTTGCTTCAAGCCATCCATTAACCTATTTGAAGGCTCCACAAGCGTCGCTTCTTTAAGGTTAGGTAAGCGTTGCACTAGCTCATAATAATTTCTTCCCAGCGCCGCCCCAACCTCAAGTAGGGAGTACGGCTGAACGCTGCTTTCGATTACCGCTTGCGCAATAAAATCAGCAACTTGGGAGCAGTGAGGTGATGACAAAAAAGAAAGTGGGACTTGTTTTGAGCGACTGGTTATCATCTCAATCTGTTGCTCCTCAATGAACTTGTCGAACCATTGCGCCTCGAAATAACCAGCCAAACCGTGCTCGGTCAGGTAAAAATCTTCCATGTTTTTTCCGTTCGTACTTTAAGAAAAGTGATTGTATCGAACGCGGAAATTAACGGGTATTTCTGGCCGCACATTCCAATGGGAAAACAGATGAAAACGCCGCTTATGTGAAAAAGCCCTTTCATCTCAAAGATAAAAGGGCTTGTTAATCGCTTCGGTTAAGTCGCTAACTATTGTGGTAGAACAACGTTACCATCTTGAATTGGGAACGTTTTTGTCGCTGGTTTGCTCGCCAAACGAACCGTCGTTGGTGCACCTGAAACTTCGTAAGTGACGTCGTAACCCACTACTTTATCAGATGTCGTATATTCTGTATGACACTGTTTTTTCGTCGTTGTTACTACATCACCTTTTTGCACATTTTCCTGGATCTTACGACCTGTCAGTGCACCAGCAATCGTACCAGCTGCAGTTGCAATCACTTTACCTGAGCCACCACCGATTTGGTTGCCCAGCGCTGCTCCAGCTGCTGCGCCACCAACCGTACCAATAATTTTATTGTCATCCGCAGGGGCAACTTGCTCGGTTACTACCACGTCTTTACATACTTGGTGCGGCTTTTTCACCGTTTCAGTCACCGCTTCAACCAAAGTAATGTTTGCTTGAGTTGAAGCTGGTGGCGTTTTGTCTTTACAGCCTGCTAGTACAGCAACAACTGCCGTTGCAATTGCGATAGATTTCATATTCATGATTTACATCCCAGTATGGTTTGCTTTGATGAGCGTTATGGTAAATCGCAAAAGGGAAATCACATCAGACGAAAACAAACCCTCTGTTATTAACAAGTAAAGAAACACTGTTTTATAAGAGGTACGTCAAGAAACACTCAGCAGAATGTCAACAGAGATAAAACTGTATCACTACTGATTATGATTGGGCTGGACTAGTCTATGAGATTTATTTTTAAGCCAAGCTCAAAAATAGTTCGTCATCCGTTAAATACTTATGACGGTGGCTTAGATTACGCACGTGCATAAACATAAAATCAGGGAAACCAGGCGCTATAATGTTATTTGGTTCCCAGCATACACCGCCAACAAACACATATCGCCCCTGCTTGTCATCTTCGTGAAGGGGGTTATTAAGAGGAGAAGAAAACTCTGCTCGGCAACCTTCAACCACACAAACAATTTGTCCTTTAAAAAGGCCAATCACGCGCTTTACAAGATTTGCCTTGATACCACACCTCCATGCTTGGCGAGTGGCCATCTCATAGCCATATTTTCGGATCGCTTTCTTTTGCAAATGTACTACTAGGTTCATTTTGACTCCTGATTCAAGCAACTACGTGAAGCCCAAAGTCATAAAAGCAGATAGACGTCTATACCCGAGTGAGCTCATGGTACGTGGGAATAAACTACGTGATTAGACTGAGTTTAGTGTCGGATGAGATACACCGTCCACGATGCTGTAACGTATCGATTTACACCTATCAAAGGCAGATAACACATCAACTTTTGAGTGCTTTCCTGCGCTGTATCTGGTTACTTCTGTATATTACTATAACGAAATCACCCTCCACGTTTACCTATATAAATTTGTCGTAACGATAGAGGGTGCTTATCATGGAGAGAAGATAACGCCTACGCGTCGATGAGATAATTTTGACCTTCAGTTTCTAAACGATCAATCATTTTACGACACTCATTTAAATCAAGAGGTTGTTCAAAGCGGCGCTTGAGATTCATCAAAAAGAAGATATCTTCACACATGGCTTTCTCAGGTTCGTCACTGATTTTGGCGACCGGTGAACCATTGCACGTGACCATTTTTATCACGATAGAAAGTGGCTGGTAGGCTTCACCATCTTTATTGACATAATCACCCATATCATTGGCAAGAAAAGTACCGATACCAAAACTCACCTGAATACGTCCTTGGAAATACTCGCAAATATCTAACGCTTGTTCGAAGTTAAGTCCGTCGGTAAACACCAGTGTTTTTGTTAATGGGTCTATATTCAGCGACTGGTAGTGTGCAATGATTTTTTCACCCCAGCTATAAGGGCAACCACTATCGTGACGTACACCGAAGTACGCGTTACTTAGTTCTTCATCAAAGTCTTTAAGGAAAGCATCGATACCAATCGTATCGGTTAACGCAATACCTAGTGCACCATCAAACATTTTTTGCCAACGTTGCAACGCCACTTTTTGCGAATCTCGCACATTCACCAGAGCTTGGTGTCCCATAAACCATTCATGAGCAACGGTGCCGATAGGCGTCAAATTCAGCTCTTTTGCTAAGTGATAGTTGCTTGTTCCTGTCAAACATTCCGGCACTTCCTGGCACAAATATTCCAGCATAGTGCGCTGAGCTTGAAAGGAAAAACGTCGACGCGTCGACATGTCAGAAAATTTAAAGTTAGTAATGTTACGACGTTTTAGTTCCGACTTTAGGTGTCGAACTTTCTCTTCTAAAACAGTGGTAAATTGCGCAACAGGGATATCTGACCAACGCTGACGGCTACGAACTTCAGACACGATGCTCATGATGATCGTTTCGTACAAGATGGTGTCTCGCCACAAACCGTTAATGGTAATTCTTAACTGGCTTGAGCCATCAGCCATGGCTTTGTTATGGAAAGAGACATCGCTTTGTGGGTTGAAACGGAAATGGCGCAGTGCATCAACAAAGTCAGGATTCAGGTAAGGCGCGACACGCTTAATATATTCAATTTCTTCTTGCGTAAATTGAATATCTTGCAGTTTAAGGACTTCGGCTTTTACCTCGGGCAAAAGCTCAGAGAGGTCTTCCTCACTGCGCACGATAAACTTATATGACACCATCGCATCAGGGTAAAGCGCTGTTACAGCGCTCATCATATTGACTTTGTAGACATCGAAATCCAAAGCACTTTGAATGATGCGGGAAGAAAATAGTTTGGTGGTCATTAGGTGCCCTTCTACATGCCCTTCCTGGGTATATAACTTTTTGTTACTAACTAATTTGCGTAAACAATAAACACCCATCTATAGTTTGTCAACTTTTGTTACTAACCACTCATTTTTATAAGGTTTTTTTGTCTAGAATTCGAGCAAGCATTGTGAATAAGTCAGAGTCATCCGTAAATTTATGCTCAAACCGTATTACGAACACTACCAAAAACGTTTCTAACAACTCGTTACTTACCCATTGATTGACCACTTGTTATGCGCTAGATTACTTACAAATCAATATTAGGACCCAACCATGATCGTATCTGTCGACATTATTCCATTCAGGCTATCTGGCTGTGCCGATAAGGGATTGGAAGTGTTGTTGATTAAACGTTCAAATCCAAATCGGCCATACCATGGAGTCTGGGCACTACCGGGCGGATTTGTCTTTGATAAAGACTTAACCAGTGAAGGCGGACGCCCGGCCGATGAAAACTTTGAAGCGGCGCGTCGCCGAATTTGCCGTGAGAAAATCCATACCTACCCTCGCCATTTTAGCGAAGCATTTATCGACGGTGATCCAAAGCGCGATCCAGAAGACTGGAGCTTAAACATTACGCACTACGCCTTAGTTGATCGTAACAATGTAGAGCAAATAAATAATGCAGGTGTACCGGAATGCCAACTTAAATGGTTTTCGCTACAGGCTATTCTCAATGGAGAAGAAACCCTCGCATTTGATCATCAAAAAACCATTGAAAAAGCGTGGCAAAAGCTTCGTGCATCCATTGAATACACATCGGTTCTTTTGTTTGCATTAGACAAAGAGTTTTTGGTTGCGGACATCATTTCTGCTTATCAAGAGTTTGGTATTGATATCAGCCGAATGACGATTAAGCGCCGCTTGATAGATTCAGGCGTACTAAAACCCACTAATAAAGTCGCTTCAACCAACAAAGGCAAAGGTGGAAAACCCGCAATGGTATATACGCTGACTAGCGACGAAGTAACCTTTTTTCAAAACTGTTTGCGTGGATAAACGCAGACAATCAGACAGACAAGGAGTCTGCCATGACTGTTCGAGTAAACTATCAAACTACAGCAGTGATCGACGTTGATCCAGAGAAAGGCTTTAGTGAGTTATGTCCAAATGAACTGCCCGTTGCAGGTGCGTTGGAAATCGTACCGGAGCTTTTGAACAATCATGCCAAAGGCCGATTAAAACTGGTCAGTCGTGACTTGCACCCACCGAAAGCAAAATGGGATGCAGAATCGCCAGCCAATATGCTTGAGCCCGTTGGTTTACCGAATGTGGATATAAAGTGGAACCGTCACTGTGTGCTTGGCACAACAGGTTCTGAGCTGCTAGATGGCTTACCACCCGTGTTGGACTACGATTTTCAAGTTAATAAAGGTATGGATCCTGACGCACACCCTTACGGTATTTTTTTCCATGATATTGCCGACACCAAAACGACAGGCGCGCATGAATTTCTAAAGTTCAACGGGATTGATACCTTAGTTATCGGTGGCCTTGCCTTAGACTTTTGTGTGAAAAAATCCGTCATGCAAGCGCTGGAACTTGGCTACAATGTGGTAGTTAATCTTGCTTCAACTCGTGCGGTGCTGCCTGATAATGTAGAGAATGTGCTGACAGAGCTCAGAGATAATGGCGCATTATTTGTCGAAAAAGCGGACGACATCATCGTAGAAAAGTTCGCTTAGAAACGATAGTAACCGAGAAGGATTTCACCATGCATCAACATGAAAAATTGAATTACGTTGAATTTGGTTCCACTAATGTCAGTGCGACCAAACAATTTTTTGAGCGTGCTTTTGACTGGAGCTTTACCGATTATGGTCCAGAATATTCTGCATTTTCAGGACAAGGGTTGGATGGCGGATTCTTCAAATCTGAGTTTATAAACCAAACCGCAAATGGTGGCGCACTTTTAGTATTTTATAGCTCAGACATTCAGGCCACTCAGACAAAAGTAGAGCAGCATGGTGGAAAAATTATCCGCCCTATTTTCGAATTCCCCGGCGGCTGTCGATTCCACTTCACTGAACCGAGTGGAAATGAATTCGCAGTATGGTCAGAGAGCCATTAAGTGATCACAAATCAACAACACACCATCAACGTGAGCCCAAGCTAGCCAGATCCGGAACTGGCATTACATTTCTGGTTGACCTCATCCTTGGTTTAATTCACTGTTAGCGCAACAATTAATCGATGAGGCGCTAGACCTCGACCAAGGATGTCAAATGACTGCCGTCAGTTTTTTTCGCTTACTCTGCCTCGCTGCTATTTGGGGTGGCTCGTTTCTGTTTATGCGAGTCGCCGCCAACACATTCGGGCCGGCTTACTTAATCGAATTTCGAGTTACATTTGCCGCCGTCGCTTTGTTATTGATCGCCGTATATTTGAAGAAGAAACTCACGTTAACTGCGCATACTAAACACTTCTTTATTATTGGCTTATTCAATAGCGCAGTTCCATTTTTACTCTTTGCGTACGCAGCCCAGACACTGAATGCATCAACTTTAGCAATATTGAACTCAACCGCCCCAATATGGGGAGCACTAGTTGGCTTTGTTTGGTACCGCAGCCCACTCACAGCGAAATCTGTTCTCGGTATGCTAATAGGCATTGGAGGCGTTGCAGTCTTGGTCGGCTTAGATACTTCAACCATAGGTGAAGAAGCCATGCTCCCTATTGCCGCCAGTTTGATGGCTTCTTTCAGCTATGGCATTGCTACCAACTACACTAAAAATGCGCCACAAGTACCAGCTTTTGACAATGCTCACGGCAGTATGTGGGCGGCGGTTATTTGGGTACTGCCGCTGCTACCATTCTTACCAATGCGTGCAGAACCAAGTCATTTCGAATGGAGCTCTGTTGTCACGCTCGGCGTTGTATGCACAGGGTTCGCTTATTTGCTCTATTTCCGCTTAGTTTCTGATATCGGCCCAGCGTCAGCACTGACTGTCACTTTTCTTGTTCCTGTTTTTGGTATCTTATGGGGCTACTTGGTGCTAGATGAGCCCGTCGGCTCTAACACCATCATAGGAACAATTCTAGTGCTTAGCGGCACTATGCTAGTCACCGGTTTCTCCCCAACAGCAATGCTCGCGAAGCGAAAACGAAGCGTGGCTTAATCAGCCTAATATAACTTCCACACCTCGCTTTTTGATTTGTTCAAGGTCGCTTTTCGGAGCGGCTTTGTCAGTCAGCAGCACTGATATTTCGTCAGTCTTACCAATTGATGAGGGATAAATTTGCCCAAATTTACTAGAATCCGTTAGAACAATATTGCGCCTTTTTTTCGCAATGATGGTTTCTGCGATCTCAGCGCGCATCATGTCGCGGCTAGTAAAGCCAGTGTCTTGATGGAAGCCGTCAATACCCAAGAAGGCCGTGCTGAAATGAATGTTCTCAATACACAACTTAGTCAGCGGTCCGACCAAGCTCTCGCCTTGGTGCTGATACACGCCACCAAGCAAGATAATGTTGGCAGAAGTGTTACGGATGAGATGGGCGATATACGCCGATGGCGTAATAATGGTCACATCGCCGCGCTCAGCCAATGTCCGAGCCAACAACGCATTGGCACTGCCTCCTTCAATCAGCACTGTCTCATTCGGTGCGACCAAATCCGCAGCTTGGTTTGCGAGCGATTGTTTAATATCGAAACGTACTTCTAGGCGGGCATCAATGTCATCACTTTGCAACGCGGTAGCTGCGCCGTGAACGCGCTTTAGGTAGCCCTGTTGCTCCAGAAAGTTCAAATCCTGTCTGATGGTCACACCCGACACGCCAATGATGTCAGAAAGCTCTGTGACTTGAACGCGTTTACGGTCGTTCACTAATTGCAGGATTTCATTTTGTCTTGGGTTCACAGGTTCGCTCCTTATTGATGAGCTTACAGTATACTCACCTGATGTTTCATATGAAAAGAACTTGAAAGTAAAAAGGAAAAAACGCGTGGTCTGATTAGCCAAGCTGTACCTTGCGAATATCGCTCCCATCAACAGATAATAGGGCAACGAAAATGGGATGGAAGAAGAGGGGTTAACTCCCTACATCCCAACAACGATAGAGACTAGGATAAAAGTAATGGAAGAAATTTACTTCGCAGGCGGCTGCCTTTGGGGCGTGCAAGAATTTATGCGCCACCTTCCGGGCGTAATCAACACAGAAGCCGGGCGAGCAAATGGCACAACGGATAACACTCAATCCGAATACGATGGCTACGCAGAGTGCGTGAAAACCCAGTTCGATGCTGAGCAAGTTTCGGTTGAAACTTTAATGGGGTATTTGTTTGAGATAATCGACCCTTACAGCGTTAACAAGCAAGGTGAAGACGTAGGTGAGAAGTACCGTACTGGTGTTTATAGCCAAAACGAACAGCATCTCACCATCGCGAAAGCGTTTATCGCAGCACGACCGGACGCCGACAAGATCGCCGTAGAAGTACTGCCACTCACAAATTATGTGCCAAGTGATGATGAGCACCAAGACAGACTCACAAACTTTCCGAATGATTACTGCCACATCCCATTAGATTTACTACATAAATACAGGGATAACTCGTAACCATTCAGTCAGCATCGCTTTAAAAGGCAAGATGCATATCAGTTTAAATCGATGCCTTCCACTAATGACAATGTCATTTCTGCCGCCGATATTTCCTTACAACCCGACGAGTTTTGTCCGCACCACAACGGTGTGAATTCATCTCGGTTTTGCTTTTCCATAAGCGCTCTTAGTTGAGCCATTTCAATGGAGGCGTATGGGAATTTCGGCGCAAACTCACTGATGTAGCCTAGCTCCGACATCGCGCGATTCACAATGCCTCTCGCTGGTCGGCCCGAGAAAACATTGGTCACAGCGGTATGTTGCGCGCGTTCACTGGCAATGGCATATCGATGTAAAGACGATGTTTTCGCCTCATCACACAACAAATAGGCGCTGCCAACTTGAACGGCACTCGCTCCTAATCTCAACGCGGCTTCCACCCCACTTCTATCAGCGATTCCGCCTGCAGCAATAACAGGCAAATTCACCCGTTTGGCGATTTGTGGTAATAACGCCATCAAACTTAATTGAGTAGTTAAATCATCCGATAAAAACATACCTCGGTGTCCACCAGCCTCCAAGCCTTGGGCGATAATACCGTCAACGCCTTTTGCTTCTAGCCAAAGTGCTTCGTCCACCGTAGTCGCTGACGAAAGGATCTTCCCTCCCCACCCTCTAATTCGAGCTAACAGATCATCGTCTGGCAAACCAAAGTGGAAACTGATCACTGGCGGTGCAAATGGTTCAATCGCGTCAGCAATATCATGATTGAAAGGCATCCTTGTCGGAGCGTTTGGCTGAGCCTGAACGGTTGCATCAACCTCGGAAAAATACGGTTGCAGCGTTTTTTGCCACTTTTCGTGCTTGTTGGCGTCATACTCCGGCATTTCATGGCAAAAGAAATTGAGGTTAAACGGTCGGTTAGTTGCCTGCTTGATAAGTTGAAGTTCTTTTACGATGGCGTCTTTGTTCAGCATTCCACAAGGTAACGAGCCAAGCCCGCCAACATTACTGACGGCTATGGTCATTTGGCTGTCTTGCACACCGGCCATTGGCGCTTGAATAATCGGTAACTCTGTTCCCAAAAGTGTATTAAATACCTTGTTTATCATGCTCTTTCCTTGAAAACTTAACCTTTACCTGTGATGGATCTGCGCCATCGTTATCCAGACTAGACTTTCACATGATTAACCGCTTATAAAGTTAAAGTGATGCATTTGTGCGCTATGCACTTTTGATAGAAATGACAAAGGGAGCCTATGGCTCCCTTAATATGCTGAATAACAAGAATCAAAGTGACTATCGTACGACATCTGATTCAAGCTCTAGCTCTGCTACAGACAGCATGGCAAACTCTTCCTCGGCGGTTGCTGCCACCAGTTTGTTGCGGCTGTATAACCCATAATAAACACCACCGATAAGAAACAATCCCATTGTCATGAAAAAGGCTGAGGGATCAAAAGCATAAACACCTGTCATTGCGATCAAAGAAAGCACCAGAGAAATACTCGAAGTAATTATCCCACCAGGCGTTTTATATGGACGAGTTAATTCCGGCTGTTTAATTCGCAATAAAATATGGCTCAAGGACATTAATGCGTACGATACAGTCGCACCGACAACAGCCATCGCCAAGATTAAGTCCCCCTCACCCGTAAGTGAAACCAAGAACCCAAAAACGCCCGGAACCAAAAGCGCACGAGAAGGCACTTTTTTGTCACTGGTTAATGACAAAGTTTGCGGTAAATAACCCGCGCGGGAAAGCGCAAACACCAAGCGACTGTAACCATAAATGATTGAAAAGAAAGAAGCGATAAGGCCAGCCAATCCAAGTAAGTTCACGGCCATTGCTACCGTTGAATTGCCCGTAAGCTTTAGGGCGTCAACTAATGGCACCGCGCTATCGCCTATGACCTTTGAGCCAACCGCACCAGCCAAAAGGACGACTACGAGAGTTGCGGTTAGCAATAAAAACAGCATCGCACCAATGATGCCTTTGGGAACATCTTTTGCCGGATTTTTTGCCTCCTCTGCCGCTAAAGGCACACCTTCAACCGCAAGAAACAACCACATTGCAAATGGCAACGCAGCCCATACGCCATACCACCCAAACGGCAAGATTTCTGTTGCCTGAGCCGTCGCCGGAGCAATATCGAATAAGTTATTAACGTCAAAGTGATCAATAAGCACAGCAGCAGTAATGAGAATAGCTAGCACAGCCAAACCGCTGATGACCATCATTACTTTGAGAGCTTCGCCTACCCCTGCCATATGAATAGCGATAAAGACGGCGTAGAAAAGTGCGTAAACAACAGGGCCATCGATACCAACCAATTCATTCACTGCTGAGCCAATAAAAATCACTATCGCAGCAGGCGCGAGCGCATATTCAATCAAAACTGATAAGCCAGTGAAAAAGCCGCCTGTCGGCCCCATCGCCTGTCTTGCGAAGCTGTAACCACCACCCGCAGCAGGAATCGCCGCAGACATTTCAGCTAAAGACAATACTAGCGTGAAATACATTATTGCCATCGCGATAGCAGCAATAAGAAAGCCTCCCCATCCTGCTTGAGCGATGCCAAAGTTCCAACCGGCAAAGTCACCAGATATAACATACGAGACACCTAAGCCAGCAAGTAAAATCCAACCTGCGGTGCCTCTTTTTAGCTGCCTTTTGGCCAAGTACTCCTGATGTTTAGACATAGTAAATCCTTCTACTTTGATGAAATTAAAAAGTTGTCGCTGTGTTTATCTTCAACGCTTGCGCCACTTGGCTCATTGATATCGGAGCGATCTTTCAGGTTCACTCCTGACAGTTGTAATTTTCGAGCCTCCTTGAGCAAGTAAAATGCGCGTTCACAGGCATCGTCATAGTTGAGCCCCTGGGGACGCACATTGGAAATGCAGTTTCTTTGGGAATCTTTAGAGCCTCGTTTAGCCCCCCAAGTGAGATACATACCCATGCTATCCGGAGAAG
This sequence comes from Vibrio sp. 1159, assembly GCF_033340395.1. NCBI lineage: Bacteria > Pseudomonadati > Pseudomonadota > Gammaproteobacteria > Vibrionales > Vibrionaceae > Vibrio > Vibrio sp. 1159. The sequence continues at coordinate 310,550 of NZ_JAWOWL010000002.1, forward strand.
TTAGACCGGGCCTCTCTCCAATTAAAACCAGCACGGCCTTGGCGTTAAAACATTCACCAACATCATCCCCTACCGCTACTCTTCCTTGCTTTACGATTGTGATAGGTGCGAATTTCCATTGATGTTCATCATCAGCGCTTAAAAGAGAAATCAATCGAGTAACAACAGGCACGGCATGGTTTTGAATTGCGACGGAAGAAAGTCCATCAGCAATAACAATCGCAAGATCAATGTCAGTGTTATGCTCATTTGCTATCAAGTTGAGCGTTTGCCAAGAAGATTCATCAAGCAGCCGTCCTAAATCGGGCCTTTGCAGGTACATAAGTCGGTCACTCACTTGACTGCTCACTACCACTGGAGGCTCTAAGGTATTTTCAAGAATCGAGTAAGAGTCCGACAAACCAGCAACGAGAGACTCAGTATTCAAACTGCAATGCACTGCATCCATAGCTTGGGCGTGATCCAGCTGAAATGAGAGTAACTCGTTGGTTGGTACACTGTTCCCGCTGCGACCCAGAGCGATCCGAGCAGAGGTGAAGTCGCGTAACTTGCCCCAAGGGTTATGTGTGACAACTTCAGACTCATCTTGTGGGGACTGAGCAATGGTGATTACTTTACCCATGAGAATACCCCTTATTCAGTTGGTTAATTGCTCCCGAAAACGAGCGAGAGATTTGCTCACTTAATCGAACGTCTTGCACGCTCTCGAAAATCTGCATCTCCATTAACCATTGTTCAAACTCTGGTGCTGGCTTCAAACCGAGTACTTTTCTTGCGTAAAGGGCATCGTGAAATGAGGTAGTTTGATAGTTGAGCATGATGTCATCAGACCCTGGAATACCCATGATGAACGAGCACTCGGCCACACCTAATAGTGTCAGCAAGTTATCCATGTCATTCTGATCGGCATAGGCATGATTGGTGTAACAGATATCGCAACCCATAGGTAAACCAAGCAACTTCCCACAGAAATGATCTTCAAGCCCAGCACGAATGATCTGTTTGCCATCAAACAGATACTCAGGGCCAATAAACCCAACGACAGTATTAACCAACAAAGGGTCGAACTGTTTCGCGACAGCATAAGCGCGGGCTTCACAAGTCTGCTGATCGACCCCATGAAATGCATTAGCAGACAGCGCTGTACCTTGTCCGGTTTCAAAATACATCACATTATTTCCTACACTACCTCGATTCAAAGACAACGCGGCTTCATGGGCCTCTTTCAAAATCGACAAGTCGATTCCGAAGGTATCATTCGTCCCTTGCGTGCCGCCTATCGACTGAAAAACGAGATCGACTGGTGCACCCATTTCAATGGCTTCGATCGTGTTCGTGACATGAGTTAACACACAAGACTGAGTCGGTATTTGATAGTGTTGAATCACCTCATCCATTAAGTTCATTAACTTAATAGCTTGAGGTACATTATCTGTTGCCGGATTGATACCGATAACCGCATCGCCATTTCCGTACATCAGACCATCAAAAATGGTCGCTGCGATACCGTTGAGAGAATCAGTGGGATGATTCGGCTGTAAGCGAGTAGACAGGCGACTCGGCAAACCAATCGTATTCCGAAAAGCCGTGACAACTTGGCATTTTTTAGCAACGAGAATCAAATCCTGGTTGCGCATAATCTTACTGACTGCGGCCACCATTTCTGGTGTTAAACCTTGACGAATTTTAGCCAACGTTTCACCATCGGCTTCTTCACTCAGCAGCCAATTTCGAAAATCTCCGACCGTCAAGTGCTCAATCGGCTTAAAGGCTTCAAGGTCATGCGTATCGATAATTAGGCGAGTGATATCGTCGCTTTCGTATGGAATAACCGCCTCGTTAAGAAACGTTTTAAGTGGTAACTCAGACAGCGCCATTTGTGCGACTACACGTTCTGCCGCTGACTGAGCACAAACCCCGGCTAACGCATCGCCTGAGCGCTCCGGTGTCGCTTTCGCCATCAAGTCAGCTAATGACTTAAAGGTATAGACTTTACTTCCTTGTTGCCGACGATAAGTTGCCGTCATTGCTCTTCCTCTTCACTATTTGGTTCGCTTTTTGCTGAACTATCAATAAGCTTTAAGAAAGTATTGCCAAATGTGTTCCGTAGCGTTATCAAAAACTGGCAACATTTATAAACCAATAATAAACAATGAGTTATGTAAATACTGCTCCAACATGACTCACAAAAAAGGAATGAGCATCACAAGGATGAGTAACCAAATGCCCCAAACTGCACCAATGCTGTGCATCCATCACACTAAGGATGCAAACCAACAAGCTGCGAGTCTGATAAACTGGCAACAGGAATATGACCAACTCAGCGATGGTCGATTTTTAGGTCAAATTCGAGAACGACGATTTCCCAATTTCCATGTATTTCGTGAAGACAGTAACCGCTCGCTAAGACAGCAATGCAGGGTTGAAGAGGGAGGTATTTGGTTGGGTTTGAGTGCGGAAAATAAGCCGCTACACCTAAATCACAGTCAGTTTAATTCAAGCCAACTTTTGCTTAGGCAAGGTGGCGCTGATTTTGAGTTAATGACACCGGAGCAGTTTTCTATCTATGGAATAGTGCTCGACAAAAACTTCGTTCACATCATAGAAAATCAACTTGAGCTTGGGAGCATCCAAAACAACACATTGCACTTAACGGGGTTGACGGAAAAACACATTCAACAACTTAAATACTACTTAGGCATGTTACTTGGTTCCGCCGAGCCAAGATGGTCTGAAACCACACATCAAGCAATCTTAAAAGATATTGTGCTGGAGTTGTTCTCACTCAGTTCACTGCACACGAGCCATCCGATATCAATCTCTCATCGTCAACACGTGATGCACCGTATAAAACAACAGCTACAGGATCTAGACTACCGTACGCCGATAACCGTCAGTGAACTGTGTGACGCAGTACACGTCAGTCGTCGCACACTACAGTACACCTTTGAACATTGCTGTAATACTTCCCCAAAGCAGTTCATACATCGAATGCGCCTGAATCAAGTACGTAGAGTGCTACAAAGCCCTGAAGATAATCGAACAATTGCAGAAATCGCTTTTGACTTTGGTTTTTTCCATCTCGGGCAGTTCAGTCAAAGCTACAAGCGGCTATTTGGTGAGACGCCAACTGAAACGAGAAAATGGGAGCCCAGCAAATAAAATGACAGGCAGTATATTCTTTCAGCTCCTGCGTTGGGGCCATGTTATGCAGTCGCAATGATTTGCTGAAACTTAGCATGAAGCTCTTCAAGTGCCGCTTCAACATCCGGTTCTGCACGGCTCAAGTGCGAGATTAACGTCATAAAATAGCAGTCAAAAATCAGCGGTATTTTTCCCTCAAGGACGGAGCTTCCGTTTACAGATTGAAACAAAGCTTGGTTAAACGACTGATAATAATCCAAATCCCAAATCACCTCTTTCAACAAAGCTCGGCTCAGCTCAACGTTCGCAAAATAGTAGCGATAGTATTTCTCCGTCAGCGCCAAACCAATGTCGATATCGGTTTTACCTTCCACACTGACTAGCGTTTCTTGGCTGATCTGTTGCAGTTGCGCCAGCATCCCTTCGCGCAAAATCGACAGTTTAGTCGGGAAATGGCTAAACACTGTGCCATCGGCTACTCCTGCTTCTCTCGCTATCTGCCTTGTGGTCGTCATGTCATAGCCATTTTGAGCAAAAGATGCCCATGCGGCTTTTAGAATTTTATCTCTGGTTTGTTGTCGCTTCGTCATTGATGTGTCTGCTTAATGAGCCTGAAAGGATCATACCTTGCGTGGTTGAGATTGACAAATTGAGCGCGCTCATTTATAAAATTGAGCATGCTCATTTTATATAAAAACAAAAGGAATCGCTCATGTACGTATTAAACAAACTAGGCCAAGGATTGATTTTCTTCCCGACCATCTTCTGCTTTTCGTATATTTTAAGACCGATATTAATGGTCATCCTTATTCCAGGAGGACTCGCACTTTTGGCGTTAATCGGTGGCGCAGAAGTCAGAGCGGAACTCAAAGCCATGCTGCTTGAGGAGTTTTTTGGCGTTAGCCCATCGCACACCACCTCGAAAAAGGCGTGAGTGCGCTACAAACGTTGGCAAGGCTAAGTAAAAAAGAAAACGCGCAGATATCGAGATCTCAATACCTGCGCGTAGATGTGGTGAAAATAAGACTGGCGTTAGTCAGTATTCATGTTCTGACCAATTCGCCATAAAACGCCGCTAGGGTCAAACAAACAACATTCGCGCATGCCCCAAGGTTGCTCGACCAGCTCTGTCAAACGCGAACCAAATTCTTCATGACCCACTTTGGATAAGTGCTGATGCCAACTTTCTGCGTCTTCTACGAGCAAGTGCATCATGAAGTTATTGCCGTGTTCTGGCTCATAAAAATTCTGTAAAAGAAACGCGCAGCTACCTTGAGAGAAGTATGCTACATCACCGAAGTCCGACGCCATTTCAAAGCCAACCGCCTCATAAAAGCGTTTTGATAGCGCGTAATCTTTCGCCGGAACAAATGATTTGATTTCAACAATATTGAGGTTTTCCATTTCCAATTTCCTAAGCCTTTTTCCATAAAACTGACTGACGTAATCTCGCTCTATGCCTTCTATTCGCCTTGCGTAATCTGCTGTGATGACAGTGGCACACACTCTGCCATTTGCGTTTGTAACCACGTGATAAATTTATGTTCGAGTTCTGTACGCTTTTTATCTTGACTCAATAAAACGTAATTGCAACTTGATGGAGAAAACCCAAATGGTGCGACCAAATTACCACGCTTAATATCGTCCATGACAAAAGGATACGATCCCATTGCGACGCCTAAGCCATCCACTGCGGCTTGTATGCAAAAATAAAAATGCGCGAATGATTGCTGAGTGTTGCCGTTGAAAGTTTCACAACGTGTTGATTGCTGCCAATCCGCCCAAGCATTCGGTCTGGTTTGGCTATTCAACAATCGAGCTGCTTTCAAATTGTCTTTAATGGATTGCCAATACTCAGGAGAAAATACCGGCCCCACCCACTCTTCCACAAGAATGGTTTTGTCGTAATCGTGATGCTGCGCAAAATCGTCTCGACGAATCGCCATCGAAAGCCCAGTTGATCCTAATGTTACCGGGCCACCAGCCGTCGACAAACGAACATCAGCACGGTGTTCATCATTAAACGCGGCCAACCTTGGCATCAACCAGCGCATGGTTAATGTCGGTTCACAAGACACTTCAAGATGCTGATGCTTCTCTTGAATAAGCGTATTCACGCCTGTTTCTAGCGTTTGGAATGCCGTTTCTGTGTATGTCTTGAGTAATTCGCCTTCCGCCGTCAACACGACTTTCCTGCCCTCTTTGAAGAACAAGGGTTGAGACAGATATTGCTCAAGTTGCTTGATCTGCTTACTCACGGCTCCGTGGGTAATGTTCAGTTTGTCAGCCGCTTCAGTGTAGCTTGAAGAACTCGCCGCAACGTGGAAGACATAAAAAGATTTCAGGTGACGCATCTGTGAGTTTTTCTCACCAATATGGGAATATTTTTCGATTATAGTTAGTAATAAAGACGCCTACAATTTCGCTACATCCCAGACTTCATCATTCAAACAGGAAATCGATATGGAATTTGTAACTCTTGCGTTATTAGGTGTGCTTATTGTCATTAGCCCTGGCGCAGACTTTGTTTTGGTATTAAGAAATAGCTTAAATCAAGGACGAAAAGCAGGCGTGTATAGTGCGATTGGTATCAGCATGGCGATCAGCATCCACATCGCTTACTCCATGCTGGGGATCAGTTACTTAATTTCACAAAATGAATGGTTGTTTAATCTCGTGCGCTATCTTGGGGCCGCTTATCTTGTCTACCTTGGGATTAAAGGAATATTCTCCTCGCAGCCTGCGTCAAACTCAGAAACCATTCAACAGAGCGAGTATTCAATGTGGCGATTTTTCATGCAGGGATTTCTGTGTAATTTACTCAATCCCAAGACGATGCTGTTTTTTCTGAGTATTTTTAGCCAAGTGATTTCTCCCGACTCTAATCAGCAACACATCGCCTTTTTTTACGGGATTTATATGATTGCGCTGCATGGTATTTGGTTTTCTATCGTTGCTGTTTTATTCACGTCATCCCAGCTACAAGCTTTCTTGTTGAAGATTAAGCATCGACTCAATCAAGCATGTGGGGCGGGATTGATCATTTTCGGCGCAATGCTGGGCTTAAAGGTGTAGTGCGCTTGCGGTCCGATTACCCCAGTTCAAATTGATCATTGAACAAGTGGCAGTAATCAAATAAAAATCTACATTATCAATACTTTAAATTAGAAAAAAACAGCCAACGTGCGCTGGCTGTTTCGATACAGTTAATGGATGACCCGAGCGTCCCCTTTAAATAACTGAGACAGATCGATAGTGAATATCGTCACTGTCGGACGTTTAGGCAGAGCATTTTCGATCGAAAACTCTGGCCCAGCTGGAACGAGGGGGAAGTGAATAGCAGTCGGCCACGTTGACGAAGCTTCATTACCGCCCGGCTCAGATATTGAGAAAGAAAACGCAGGTAAACGGGTCATAACACTTACCTCAAATGACTGATTAGCGGGCTCAAGCGAGCCCGCTTAGGTTTTGCAATGTTATTGTTATTTTAACGCTTACTTAATCACTAACGATTGATGACGTTAGATATCAAGTTCTTTGTCTTCAACGTGGTTGGTGATCATCGCTTCAGTGGTGATCATCAAGCCAGCAACAGACGCAGCGAATTGAAGCGCTGAGCGTGTTACTTTCGCAGGGTCCAAGATACCCATTTCGATCATGTTGCCGTATTCACCTGTTGCAGCGTTGTAACCGTAATCGGCATCACCCGCTTTGACAGTGTTCGCCACAACAGAAGCTTCGTCACCTGCGTTAGTTGCGATTTGACGAAGAGGCTCTTCCATTGCACGTAGCGCAACTCGGATACCCACGTTTTGGTCATCATTGTCGCCTTTTAGATCCGCCAATTCTTTCGCGATCTTAGTTAGGGCAACACCACCACCAGCAACAATACCTTCTTCAACCGCTGCGCGAGTAGCGTGTAGCGCATCGTCCACGCGATCTTTCTTCTCTTTCATCTCAACTTCGGTTGCAGCGCCGATCTTGATCACCGCTACGCCGCCAGATAGCTTCGCAACACGTTGTTGAAGCTTATCTTTGTCGTATTGAGAAGTGGTTGTTTCGATTTGTTTTTCAATCGAAGCCACACGATCAGCAATCGCGCTTGCTTCTGCTGCGCCACCCACAATGGTTGTTGTGTCTTTGGTAATGGTCACTTTCTTCGCACTACCTAGTTGCTCTAACGTTGCTTTTTCGAGCTCTAGGCCGATTTCTTCAGAGATGACCGTACCAGCAGTTAGTACCGCAATGTCTTCCATCATCGCTTTACGGTTGTCACCAAAGCCAGGCGCTTTCACCGCAGTCGCACGCACGATGCCGCGCATGTTGTTCACAACCAATGTCGCTAGCGCTTCACCTTCGATGTCTTCAGCAATGATCAATAGCGAGCGAGAAGATTTCGCCACTTCTTCTAATACAGGCAATAGCTCGCGGATGCTACTGACTTTTTTGTCCACCAATAGGATGTAAGGGTTGTCTAGCTCTACGCTGCCATTTTCTTGGTTAGTGATGAAGTATGGCGACAAGTAACCGCGGTCAAATTGCATACCTTCAACCACAGACAATTCGTTGTTTAGACCTTGGCCTTCTTCAACCGTAATCACGCCATTGCGACCCACTTTTTCCATCGCTTCTGCAATGATTTCACCGATCGCGCGATCGCTGTTTGCAGAAATGCTACCCACTTGGGTGATGGATTCTTTGTCGCTGCATGGCTTAGACATTTCACGTAGTTTCTCAACCGCCGCTTCAGTGGCTTTGTCGATACCACGTTTTAGGTCCATTGGGTTCATGCCAGAGGCTACCGCTTTAAGACCTTCATTGATGAAAGATTGCGCCAGTACGGTAGCCGTCGTTGTACCGTCCCCCGCTTCATCATTCGCTTTGGACGCCACTTGTTTCACCATTTGTGCGCCCATGTTTTCGAACTTATCTTTCAGTTCGATTTCTTTCGCTACAGACACGCCATCTTTGGTGATGGTTGGCGCGCCGTAAGATTTATCAAGCACAACGTTGCGGCCTTTCGGGCCTAGTGTCACTTTTACTGCGTCCGCCAGTAAGTTCACACCTTTCAGCATTTTTTGACGTGCGTCATTAGCAAATAATACGTCTTTTGCAGCCATGGTTATCTCCTCAAAAAACTACTACAAAAATAATTACTCAACGATTGCTAACACATCAGATTCGGACAGAATTAAGTATTCTGCGCCGTCAATTTTCTCGGTTTTCACGCCGTAACCGTCATTGAAAATGATTTGGTCGCCCACTTTGACTTCCATCGCAGCGCGTTCGCCATTTTCAAGACGTTTACCTAAACCAACAGCAATGACTTTCCCGCGGTTTGATTTTTTCACCGATTGAGAAGTTAAAACGATTCCCCCTTCAGATTTATTTTCCACCTCTTGTCTTTCAACAATTAGCTTGTCATTTAAAGGACGAATTTTCATTTTTAAGTGCCTCCTACTTGGAACCAAAAATAAAAGACAAAATAAACATCAAGATGGATTTGCGAGTCGACAGCTCGCTTTCGATGAAAATAATAAGGTCGAAAAATTAGAGTTCAAGAGGTGAATTTGATAAAAATTTTTTATTAAATTAAATAAAATTTTCTATCGAATTATCGCATTCACAACTACTTAGCATCTCTTTATGATGGAAAATATGCTCAATCAAATCTAGAGTGGTTACGTACTCTTAAAAAGGATAATCAAACAATGAAAAAGGCCGTATCTCTATTTCTTGCAACGTTGTGCGTGAGCTTCCTCTCCCCCAACGTGTCAGCTTCTGAACGCGCTGAACAAGGTTGGCAATTGATTGACGAGGGCGCGATGATTGTCGATGTGCGCACGCCGCAAGAGTTTTCTGAAGGGCATTTGGATAATGCCGTCAACTTCCCTTTATCTGAACTTGATAAACATTTTCAAGACGTCGATAAAGATCAAGCTATCGTGTTGTACTGTCGCAGTGGTAACCGCTCTGGCAAAGCGTATCAATACTTACAATCGCAAGGCTTTACGAATCTGCACAATGCAGGTGGCTTTGAAGAACTACAAGACGCCAAATAGTCGTCTCCGTTCTAATATACAAAGTAAAAGCACAGAGCGCGTCGCAAGCGTATTGTAACGCGCTCTGTTTCTAAATACTTATCTACAACAACTCTATTTTGGCCCTGCATCAAATTGAGTCAGGTTATCCGATATCTCGATCCATGGCGCTTTCGACGCGACAAAAATATGGAAATCAGGCTTGTGAGAAGGTGTGTCATCCAAGATACCAAGGCGAATATTGACGATCCCATTGTTCTTTTTCGAATACAGGCTCGATCCGCAGTGGCGACAAAAGCATAGCATGGTATTTTCGCTTTTCTGATAAGTTTGAATATCTTCTTTCCCTTGGATAATAAGCAGTTTATCCAACGCAATACCACCGGCAGATGAATAGTCAGAACCTGTGAACTTGCGGCATTCAGAGCAATGGCAATTTCCCATGTACTTAAATTCATCTGCCACTTCCAACTTTACCTTGCCGCACAGACATGAGCCTTTTAGTACTTCCATTTGAATTCCTTTTTGTTATGAATCTAATTGAATTAGATGGCTATCTCGACACCATGCCACTGCAATACGAAAAATTAAAGACAGGCAATACAGGTTTTCAAAAATGAAACGAAAATGTAAAACATTCCATTCAGAGGGAAGTGCGCTCGACACGTGAAAAATCGAGCTATTTTAGATACAAAAACACCAAGCAATAACGCTTGGTGTTTACCTCACAGAATGTCGCCTCAGAAAAGGCGCTTTCCGCTGTGCTTAAAAAATGCAGTGTTTAGTAAAGCTGGTCGCTTCGTTTGCAGTCCAGTCACCTTTCGGCTTATCTTTCAGGTTTTCACACCATTGCTCGCTGCCGACACCATCTTGCAGAACACAATGCTTTGCAAAGTCTACCGCGTTGTCTGCTGTCCATTCTGTTTTTGGCTTATCGCGCATGTCGTTACACCAGCCTTCAGTGCCCACTTCATCACTACAAGCGGTCAAAGCAGAAGCCGCCAACATCAGCATGACTAGTTTTTTCATAAATTTAAGGTTCCAGTTGCAAACAATAGTAAAATTAAACTCAATCTCTTCAACACATGCCCATTCAAGTGTCTGAATAAAGGCGTCACTAGCTGAAGTGACTTTTGTATCAACTATAACGAAATTATCAGTCTACGTGTTAAGACACCGAAAAATTATTGAGCGACTCTGTGTAAAGCGCGCCATTCTAAAAGCTATAGGCAGCGCGCTTTTGTTAGCTCACCAACCTTAAAAGAGCCAGTACCAAAGCACGCTAAACGCAGCTCTAATGCCATTTGTTCAAAGTGATCGACGACAGACTGCGTGCTGATCGTCGCAGCTTTTAATACCGCACCAGCTTGCCCAATGAGATTAGCACCCAAATGAATGGCTTTCGCCGCTTCAAGTCCGTTATGAACACCTCCCGAGGCGATCAAGGGTAATGTAGGATGCAGTGCGCGGATTTGAGCCAAACATGTTGCTGTAGGGACACCCCAATCGCGGAAAAGCTCGGCTGCACGCTGCATTTTCGGATTATCTTGGCAATACCCTTCAACCGCACTCCAGCTTGTGCCACCCGCGCCCGCAACGTCAATTGCATCCACACCAGCATCAATTAATCGCTGCGCAACGTGTCCGCTAATACCAAAACCGACTTCTTTGATAATGATAGGAACCTTCACGCGAGATTTAAGCATCTCAATTGCCTGGAAAACACCAACCCAATTGTGGTCGCCATTTTTCTGAAACGCTTCCTGCATTGGATTAACGTGCACAAACAAGGCATCTGCTTGAATCGCCTCAACCGCACGTTGCGCATTATCGAGTTTACCTTTATCGAGCAATTGAGCGGCTCCAAGATTGGAATACAACGGTACTTCTTTCGCCAACTCACGAATGGTTTTACCCAAGCCCGAATGCTGACTTTCTTCTAAGCTAATCCGTTGCGAGCCCACACCCATGGCAATACCTAATTCACTTGCTGCTTCAGCTAGACGACAATTGATCGTTTCTGCGTCTTTTGCTCCGCCAGTCATCGAGCTAATCAAAAACGGTAGCGCTAATTGATGACCAAGAAACTCTGTCGATAAATCGATCGCGTGAAAGTCACATTCTGGCAGCGCACAGTGTTCAAACTCGACAGACTCAAAACCCGCCGTTTTATGCTTCATGCTCATATCATGATGTAAAACAGCATCTAGGTGTAAATCTTTTCGGTTAGTTTGCGGAGCCATAATGTCACCCTAAAGTAAAACAGTCGCGCAGTATTGCGATCCTTATCAGTAACGTCAATGCGAATTTTGTGAATTTGCCGGATTACTTTTCCGAAACGAGTAATGAGTCTCGACTGCCCCTGACATTATAAGAAAAGAAACTCGCTTTCCGTTTTAAACAAGCCGGCAAGTTTCTCTTCAAATTGAGATAATCAGCGTACGATACCCATGATGCAAATGGATCACATTGCTCTGTAGTTTACTTTACGCTGTCCGACAGAATTAGCGACACAACAGTGCTTGTCGTCGTTGGTTCAAACTGTTCGGGATCATCACAGAATTGAATTTTTCCTTTTTCTTCTACATGGAACAGCGGTACAACTGAACTACCTTTGTGATGCGCTAAATAATCTTGATACGTGAAGTTATCGCTCAATTTCGTGTGTTTAACCTCTGCACCACGACTTAACATACTGGCTAGCTGGGTATAGCTTACATTGCCGCCCATCAGCAATTTACCATGGTACTCCTGAGCCACGGAGTGCTTCTCGCTGCCATTGCTGTTGGTTTTCACTTTTTGTAAGCAGTGAACTTTATCTTCCCCGAACTCGTCGACGAATTGCATGCAAGCCATAATGTTGAAATGCTGATCGGGCGTTAATGCAACCACTTGACCTATTCCTATCAAGTTCAAGTTGTCGTCCGCGTGACTAGAAATAGGGTTGCCGTAATAGTAATCCAGTCCCAACATACGAACCTGACTGATGTACTCCCAGTTTGAGTCAGTCATTAATACGCGACGGTCATAACGCGACAACGCCTGCCCTATTTCTCTTGCTACTCGGTTAGCACCAATCAACAAGAAGCCGCGTGGTGCTGGCTCTGCGATGCCCAACGTCAGCGCTACAGGACGTGCCGTCGCACTTTGTAACACGACCGTTCCTATAATCACCATGAAGGTCATAGGGACCAGTAAAATCGCTTCATCAATGCCGTATCCAGTCAATTTGATCGCGAAAAGAGACGAAATCGAAGCAGCAACAATACCGCGCGGTGCAACCCAAGACAAAAACAGCTTATCTTTGAGACGCAAGTTGCTGCGGAAGGTTGAAAGAAAAATCGATAACGGACGCGACACTAACTGCATAAATACAAACAACAATAACGCACCGCTACCTAGCGCAGCAAAATCATCCAGACTGATTCGAGCCGCAAGGAAGATGAACAATCCGGTGATCAGTAAAATGGTTAAATGCTCTTTAAAATGCAGAATTTGCTGAATATTGATGTCTTTAGCGTTTGCGAGCCACATACCCATTACGGTGACGGTTAGTAACCCAGCTTCAGACTCAATGTGGTTAGAGACCGAAAATACACCTAGAACCACCATCAAAACCGCAAATGGCTGCAAATATTCCGGTAGCCAAGAACGACGCATGATCGTCGCAACTGCATAGCCTGAGGCCGCACCTAGCATGACACCGACAGCAATGATCGTCCCAAACACTTCGACGCTATTTATCGCACTGTGAGATACGATAAACTCGTAAACCATCACAACAAAAAGCGCACCGAGCGGGTCAATCAAAATCCCTTCCCATCGCAAAATGTTAGCAAGCATACTGTTAGGTCTTACGGTTCGTAGAAGTGGCACGATGACCGTCGGCCCTGTTACTACGGTTAAGCTGCCGAACAACATGGCAAGCTCCCAAGTAAAGCCGAGGAAATAGTGTGTTGCGATACTGGTCGCTGCCCACGAAATGATCGCCCCGATGGAAACAATGCTCCATACCGAACCACTCACGCCACGAATTTCTTTAAAATTTAAGGTCAAACTGCCTTCAAATAAAATCACTGCCACCGCTAAAGAGACCAACGGAAAGAGCAAATTACCTAATATCTCATCAGGGTTTAACCACTGCATAAATGGCCCGACGATCAGCCCTGCCAACAACAAAAATAAAATCGCTGGCAAACGCAATCGCCAAGCTAACCATTGGCAACCTAAACCAATAACCCCAACCGCTGACAGCACCAGCGCTTCATTACCCACTTGCATCAATAATTACCTGTTTTTGTCTTTTTTCGCGTGAATGCGCTATACCCGAATACATTCAGCCTTACGGTCAAATAGAAACAACCGAACGTGCAAATCAAACGACTGACCTTCGATGACATCGCTACGAAACGCACATGTTTGAAGTCATTTGGCGATCGCATCAGAACTATGAATATAGTTGACCCCCAATGACTTAACGACTCATTTTTGTTCATCAGGTTTTAAAGTGGCACACAAGTGTGCGACTTTGTCGAATTCATCATTACGCATTGAGTTTCATTATGTAGAATGATTTCTAAAGAAAGCGCGGAACCTAGCACTATATGAGGCTAAGGCATAGAGCATGAACTAAGCTTTAGCGTAAGTGCTCAAAGTTAAGAATCGTGTGTCACGCGACGTACGCAAGGAGAAATGGATTGTACGTAATACTAGCACTGTTCATGGCGTGTCTCGCCATCCTCATCGGAGTGAAAGCCGCCAACCGAGCTGCACTTTTAGAAAAAGAACTAGCCAAACTTCGTGAGGAAGTCACATCACTACGAGCCAGTGTCCATGGGGGCTCAAACCAACAAGCGCACCAACAATTCAGCATCGAAAAAGACACACCATCTGTAGCGACGTCACCTCACATAGAATCACCACAGAAAGATGTCTCATCCTCTGGGGAACATGATCCAGCTACCAACCTAGACTTGGACCAGAGCGCTGCGAATCAAGGGTACGCCCAGACAAGAGAAGTGCAACTGGATGTTTTTAGTCAAGAAAATGAGTCATTCCTTCAGAGTAAAGTTCAGAGCCTGCTTAGCAACATTCAAGAAAATTGGTTGGTTTGGGTAGGCGCATTGGCCATGCTGATCGGTGGAGGTTATCTCGTACAGGTGATTGGTAGTCACATCCAGTTTTCGCCATTTATGCGAGTGTCCTTTGCCTTTGTGATCTCATTACTTATGGTGCTTGTTGGCGAGTGGTTTCACCGTAAAGAACAACAGAATCCGCAACGGGCAGCACGAGCCCAAGGCTTTACGTATGTTCCTGCTGCTGTTACCGGTACGGGATTAACGGGCATTTACTGCACCGTCATTTTTGCCTTTGTGGTTTATCAAATGCTAACACCGAGTATCTCGTTGATCATCTTGGCTTCAGCGGCATTTTTCAGTTTAGCATTATCATTGCGACAAGGGCCGTTAATGGCCGTGCTTGGCTTAATTGGTGGCTACACAGCACCACTGTGGATTGGGGGTAATGAACCCAACTACTTCTTGTTTGCCGGATACATCTGCGCAATTTCGTTCGCGGCGACCTTATTGATGCAAAAAGTGCGTAGGGCATGGATTACGCCAAGTATCGCGATTCCACATGTCATTTGGATGTTGCTGTTGATTGAGAGTGTACCAACAGAACGGTTGTTCTCGTGGCTCGCGATTTATCTCTCCATCACTTTGTATCTCATTTTCGCGGTTCCGAGAATGGGTTGGATGCTCAATCCTCGCTTTCGTCACTATCAAAGCAAGTGGACAAACTCGCCGACCGCTACCGCTCTCGCAACTGCTTTATTGACCTTTTCTGCCGTCACCAGAATGCCGGAGCTGAACACTCTACAAATGGCGTACTGTTATACGCTGCTTGTTGCGAGCATCTGGCTACCAGCACTTCGTACAGGCTGGTCATTACGTGTATTTTTGCCATCCATACTCGTCTCGGCAACCGCGCTGATAGTTCTTACCATCGCTTTTGATGCGCTGTATATGGTAGAGCGAGAAGCTAGCATCCTATTCGCATTGGCGGTGAGTATTGCGCTGATCTGCTATCGAACATATTGCCAATCACTTAGTGACCGTTCGCAACTCAGTGGGCTGCTTCTTCTGGTACTGGCTCCCGCGATGAGCTTAATTACGTTGTTTTATATTGACGAATTTATGCAGGGCTACCTGTGGTATTGGACTGCATTCTGCGCATTGATGGCCACTTACTACGTTGTGCTTGGTCAGCGTGCACGTTCGTTGGCATTAGAATGCTCTGCCGTTATGCATGCTTTAATCATAGGTATTGCTTTTGCTTGGTTGAGCGATACTTGGTTAACAACAGCAATCTCAATACAAGTTGCGATAATGGCCTTACAGGCTCAAGTCGGGTTATTTCGACCTGCGAGTTGGGCGATTAAAGTGGCAATGGGAATACTGGTTATCCGACTCACGCTGCTACCTTTCATCCCCGAATGGCAACCGGTAGAAGCTGGGCATTGGGCTTGGGTTCTTGTGAGTTATATGCCTTCTCTCTTCATCTTGTCTTATGCTCGTTCAACACTAAAACAAGTGGACCGAGAACTGACCAACTGGTTTGAAGGGGCGTTTTTACATGTATTCTTAATGGCATTGTTCACCCAAACTAACTACTGGTTAACGGGGCAATATGGTTACTTGGGGCACATCGACTTCACAAGTGCGGCAGTCTTTGCCAATCAAGCATTAGTTATGGGTTTGGTATACAGCTACCGCAGCCAATTTGCGCAACGCTTAAGCCGTATCTACGAAATCTATAGTTACTTGCTTTGGTGCGCGTTCGCTATATTGATTATTTTGCTTAATACGGCAGAATCGCCGTTGGTGACTGATAACGTCTCGGCACAAGCACTTCCCATCTTTAACATGCTGAGTATCGGCTGGCTGTTACCAGCTTGCATCCTGCTTATCGCAACCTTTAAACGCTGGAATACGTTGCAAGTTCATCGATTTGCGATTGCTAGTCTAGGCTTTTTACTTGCAGCCATTTGGTTGGGGATGTCTATCCGTCAATTCTGGCAAACCACATCGATGATGCTGTATCAGCCAACCAGCATGGCAGAGTTGTTCAGTTATTCAGTGGCTGGCTTGCTCGTAGGTGGATTGCTGACTTGGCGCGGCGTGACCCAACAGGGCCTGATGATGCAGCGTGTCGGTCTAGTGGTCCTTGCCTGTGTCGCACTGAAAGTATTCTTATGGGATGTGAGCTCTCTGGATGGGTTCTGGCGAGCAATAAGCTTCTTAGGCTTAGGTGCGTCTTTGATAGCACTTGGATGGCTATTCCAGAAATTGAATCGTTCGGTGGCAAAAGCACTCGAGCCCTAGACGAGTCAAAGAGAGATTCCCGACAGTGCGCTGTTTTCGTTATTGGGGGACGATAACAGTGTAAAGCCGGGAATCATTGGAGTGTTCGTTACTTCAGTAAAGCGACCACGGTATGACGACGCACGTTTGCTTGCGCATTCAATGCCTGAAAAGTTGAAGTAAACTCGCCAGACTTTTGCATGAATCCATCCAGTTTTGCATTCACTTCATTGACTGAAAGCTGTGCGGTTTTGGTTTGGATAGAACGCATTTGAGTATTCAGTTCACCATGAAAAGCTTTCGCTTCCTGCAAGCTCGTTTGAACTTGTTTCAGATGCTGATTTACTTTGGCAATCGTCTGCTTGATGCCGTCGCGTGGGCCTAGATCAAACCCGAGCTCCGCAATACCATCTGGCTCAGACTTTAAGTTCAAAACGTTAGGCTGTCCCGCAGGGAAGCGGTGCCCTTCCCCCGTTACCATCACCTTTTGCTGCATTTGTTGATAAGCGTTGTCTCTGGCTTCAAATAAAATGCTGCCATCATCGGCTAATGAGGCTCGCATTCCTAACGCAATCAAGCTGCGATCCAGCATTTTGACCGTTCGCTCACCGTCTGATTGTCCATCAAACTGAATCATCACCGCTTGACCTTGAGGAAAATCCAAACGGATTTGCTCGGCCTTGTCGCTTAAGCGATGAACATTCAAACCTGGAATAGAAAAGCGACGAATATCCGCTTTATCCAGTTTTAAGTGCAGTTCGTTATTTAGGACTTTCTGGCCATCGAAACGTGCTTGCTCAACGACTTTTTGGATGGTGGCTTTAGAACGAACCAATGTATCCTGCAAACCAGGAACATTTTGTACGCCTTGATTAATAGCTTGCGTCAAACCACGTTTAATTTGCGTGAGCTCTTTGCCAATCACCTGCAGCGATTTGGACGCGATCTGAACCGCCGTGGCTTGCTGCTGACCCTGCGTAAGCTGAATACCAGATACAGAGTAGGCTGACGCAGTGTCAGCCTGAATTTGCGCCGGGCGCGGTTTAATTGCCGTACTTGAGTCTGCAGAACGGGTCGGCATGATAGAGGCTTGTTCTTGTCCACCTAAGCGTATGCTATGGGGTCTAACCTCTACTGTACTCATTACCATAAAAAGAACTTCCTAACCTTATAAACGGTCAAACAGCGACAAACCATCGATCTTCACATAGCTTGCTTGCGTTGCTTGCAAAGCGGCCATGTAATTACTCAATCGTACCGACGCTTCACCATAGTCCAGAGCAGAGAGGTCTCCAGATACTTTGTCAACGAACAGCTTGTTTTCACTGTGCGCGCCACCAACAAGATCTAAGTTGTTGTGTCGACCACCAATCTCAGTCATGGTCCCTAGTACGTTTGAAAAAGTATCGTCGATAGCGCTGATACTCGCCTCAACTTCAGCTCTGAAGTTGGCGGTAGGGCTCTCAAACTCTTTGATCAGCGCATCAATTTGGTTAAGCACGTTATGACCTCCCCCAAGGTCCAATATTTCTTTTGCAGTCATATTGGAATCCATCGTGACACCTTTAGCAATTGTTACTACGCGCTTGTCACTATTACCTTCAATTACGTAGCTGCCGCTCGCTTTACTTACAGCCGCAGTATCCGTTTTAGTACCAGAGAAAAGGTAGTGCCCTTCTTCATCCTGCGCGTTAAAAGACGACTCAATAGAGTCACGGTAACTCTTAAGCTCTGTAATCATACCGCCACGACTTTCGTCAGTAAGAGAGCCGTTCGCACCCCAAAGCGCGATGTCTCGCATGCTTTTTAAGCTTTCTTTGATCGAATCTAAATGGGTTTCTTGACTCGATAGCGTCGTTTTTACGTTTTCAATGTTGTTTTTGTACTGAGCAATCGCACTGGTTTCTCGGTCTAAGTTAAGCAACTTGATCGAAGCCATTGGATCATCAGACAGCTTGGTCAAGCGCTTGCCAGTAGACATCTGTTGCAGAGCTTCGCCTAGTCCCGCGCTATTGCTCTGCAAGCTGTGCAACATCATTTGACTAAATTGATTGTCACTAATTCGCATCTAAACTTTCCTCTTAGAATAACTGCAGAATAGAATCGAGCAGTTGATTTGCTGTGCTGATCACTTTCATGTTGGCATTGTGCGCATTAGCAAACATCATTAGGTTAGCCGCTTCTTCATCGCTGTTTACGGAACTAACATTATCGCGAGCTGCGTGCGCTTGCTTGTTCATGGCTAACTTCGCTTGATAATCAGCGTTAGCTTGGCGTGCTTTAATTGCGGTTTGACCCACCATTGAACTAAAGGCATCGTTCAAGCTTACTGAGCCGTAACCTGATACCGCCACTGGCTTGTTGCTTAACTCGATCAATGATTGCAACGCATCTGCGTTACCAGGTGTTCCATCACTTGAGAACGCAAGCTCATCTGGAGTTAGCTTGGTAATATCCAAACTGGCTGCAGGGTTTGCTGGGTCATAGCTGAACAAAGGTTTACCTGGGTTGCCATTTAAGTCTTTGCCAGTCGCAAGCACGGCGTTGTATTCATCCGCGAGAGCTTTCGCCATGTCATTCAGAGCCAATTGGTTTGGTTTCAACACTTCGGTTTGATAGTCATTAATCGCACCTAATTTGCCACCAAGCGAGTCACCAATCGCAAAACTTTGATTCGAGAACGTGACGTGTAAGTCCGCCAAGTAAGGATCACTCGGGTCAGGAATGGCTTCCAGTTTGCCATGGTCCGTACCCATCACAAGCGGTTGACCAGAGGTTAGTGTGACCTGAACACTGCCGTCATGCTGCTGTGTTGTTTTGATTTCAATGGTTTGAGATAACTCACCGATTAACCTATCTCGTTCATCCATTAACTGTGATGGGTTACCACCTGTACCTTGCATCTCTACCAGTTGCTTGTTCACCTTCGCGATATTTTCCATAAGGCTATTCGCGTGGTTAAGCGCTGCATTACGTTGGTCACTCATGTCTTTATGTTGATTGTATAAAGACTCGGTAAGCGTATTAAAACGGCGGGCCAAAGCTTCAGATTCGTTAATGATCTGCTGGCGGTAAGGTATGGATTCCGGCTTAACGGTCGCATCGTTAAGCGCAGCGTTTAGCGAGTCCAAGCCAGCCGATATACTGAAACCATCGGCACCAAGCGTATTCTCCAGCTGACTCATGTTACTGGTGTATCCAGATGCGTATGCCGCCATACTGTTAGTCGACCACGTTTGCTTAATCAGAAATTGATCAGTAACGCGGCGAATGCTAGTGACTTCTACCCCTAAACCTGGACTTAAGCGATTGGCTTTACCATCATCGACAGATGCCATCAACGCTTGTTGACGACTGTAACCCACGGTATTCACGTTTGCCACGTTTTGCGCGGTTACGTCTAGGGCCACACGGTTCGCGCCTAAACCTGAAAGGGCAATATTAACTAGGTTCATTTACAGCTCCATTTTTCTGATCAACGGCTGAGAAAACGCGGTAGTCATACCGGCCTCACCGAATACCTGTTTAACAGAGGCGACGGCTTGAGAAGCGGTATTAAATAGGCTTGAATTCTTCTCCACCTCTTTAGAATCTACTTGTGAGATAGATTCAGAATTCGAAGCTTTACCATCGTTAGCGGATGAGATGTTGCGCGCAGCATCGAAAGCAACCTCACGCATAGACGGGCTCAGCTGCTGGATGAGCATATTGGCAATGCCTGAGCTCTGTTTCTTTGCTAGTTCCATCGCCAGCTGACCGTCATACATATCACGGAATACCCCTTGTTGCTGACTGGCAAACGGGCTGTCTTTATCAGCAAGAGCATCACTACTGCTGCGCATTTGGCGTAACACCATTTGTAGGAACATTGCCTCAAATTGACCTGCGACGACTTCAAGTGCGCCTTCTTGATCACGACTATGCTTGATGTTAGCCAATGCACTATTGTCGTGATAAAGCATCGAATTTAACTGAGTTTGTTCATTGGTACTGTCTAGCTTCATCCTTAACTCCTTATATCACGACCAATTCAGCGTTCAATGCACCCGCTTCACTCAAAGCTTGCAGGATAGACATCAAGTCTGTAGGCGTGGCACCTAAACTATTTACCGCATTAACTATGGTGTTAAGTTCCGTGCCTGGAGGCCAAATCACCATCTGAGCGAGATCTTCATTCACATCAAGATCCGTTTGGTTAACGACTTTCGTATCGCCATTTGCAAACGCATTAGGCTGACTAACTTGTTGTGATTCAGAAATTCGCACGGTTAAGTTACCGTGACTTACTGCTGCTTCACTCACTTTGACACTCTTACCGATCACCACGGTGCCAGTGCGAGAGTTAAAGACAATACGAGCAGGTTTACGGCCTTCAACGACGCTCATTTCTTCAAGCATCGACATCATGACGACACGCTGCTGTGTATCTTTTGGTGCACGCATATCAATGCGCGCTTTATTGATCGCAACTGCAACGTTAGGTCCAAAAGTGTTGTTAATTTCACGCGCAATATTTTTTGCTGTAGTGAAGCTAGGCTTGCGCAGGTTTAGGGTGATTTCATCACGTTGGTTGAAATCTGTTTTGATTTCTCTCTCTAAAGTCGCACCATTCGGAACGCGACCCGCCGTTGGTGTGTTCACTTCTACTTTGGAGCCACTTCGCCCCTCTGCAGATAAGCCCCCCACAACCACGTTGCCTTGCGCAATCGCGTACACTTCGCCATCAATACCACGTAAAGGCGTTAGCAATAACGTACCACCACGAAGGCTCTTTGCATCACCGATTGAAGACACAACCACATCCAACGTTTGTCCTGGGCCTGCCATTGGATCAACGGACGCTGTCACACTCACAGAAGCCACATTTCGTAGCTTAGGGTTCATACTGTCATCAATTTGAACCCCAAACTGACGTAGCATGTTGGTAATAGATTGAGAGGTAAATTTCACTTGGTTTCGGTCACCTTGGCCGGCTAAGCCAACCACCAAACCATAACCAACCAGCTGGTTTTCTCGAATGCCGCGAACATCGACCAAGTCCATGATCGGAATTTCCGCTTCAGCACGTGAAGTGCCTGGTAGTCCCAAGGTCAACACCAATAGGAGAGACATAAAGAAAGATTGCATTGTCTTCATTAGAAAGGTACCCATGGGCTGTTGAAGAACTGAGTTAGCCACCCGGCTGCGTTGCTGTCAGCTAGCGCTCCGCGACCTGCGTAGGTAATTCTTGCATCAGCAATTCGTTGAGAAGAAACTTGGTTACTGCGGTTAATATCATCCACACGGACGATACCGGTTAGACGAATAAACTCGTCGCCTTGATTCAGACGAAGCCATTTTTCACCGCTGATACGCAATACGCCATTAGGTAATACTTCGTGTACCGTTACCGTAATGGCACCTTGAAGCTTGTTGCCTTGTGAACTTGATGCACTGCCATCGAAGTTACGTTTGCCATCCACGCTAACCCCTAACTCATCGATAGTTTTCGTGCCTATGGTCGGCGCCACAAAGTTAATTGCTGAACTTTTACCGAACTTAGTACCCGCATTTTTACTCGATGAGGTTTCTTCTGATAGTTGAACCGTTAATACATCGCCAACTCGGTAAGCACGACGATCCTGGAACAGGGTCATCGTGTATTGGTGACGATAAAGGCTACCAGATTGGGTTTCCGGCAGCGTGTAATCGAGCGTTGGTGGTGCATATTCCTCAGCATTCGGCTCAGGCGGAATAAATTCCTGACGGCCAGCACATCCCACCAGCAACACGGCGGCTACTGCCCAACTCTTAGAAAGCCATTTCATTGCTTTTTCCTTCATCATCACCAATTTCATACTTACATTGATTGCGAAACAAACTTCAGCATGTCATCTGCAGCAGAGACCACTTTCGCATTCATCTCATACGCACGTTGAGTGGTGATCATGTCGACCATCTCTTCTACTACTTGTACGTTTGACCCTTCCAGTGCACCTTGCTTGATAATGCCGGCACCATCAGCTCCAGCAATCAGCTCATCAGCTGGACCGCTGGCTTCCGTTTCACGAAATAAGTTGCCACCCATGGCCTCTAAGCCTGCTGGATTGATGAATTTTGCAAGTGTAATTTGACCAAGCTGCTGAGGTGTTGGATCGTCTGCTGTTGTTGTAGTCACGGTGCCATCAACACCTACAGAGAAAGAGACCGCATTGTCTGGGATCTGGATTTGAGGCTCTAAAGGCAGGCCCTGACTGTTCACCATTAAGCCTTCTGAGTTTCGATGGAACTGACCATTACGTGTATACATGATCTGTCCGTCCGAGTTTTCTATTTGAAAGAAACCCTGACCCATTACAGCAAGATCCAACTCTTGCGTTGTGTTTTGGGTATTACCTTGAGTGAATACTTTTTGTGTGCCAACAACGCGAACACCGCTACCTAGCTGAATACCACTTGGTAGTTCGTTAACTTGGTCTACTTGAGCGCCTGGTTGACGCTGAATGCTGTAGAAAAGATCTTCAAATACAACTCGGTCACGCTTAAAGCCTACCGTGTTTACGTTTGCTAGGTTGTTAGAAATGGCAGTCATCTTAGTGTCTTGCGCTGCCATGCCTGTCTTACTTACCCATAATGCTGAATGCATTTTTTACTCCTTGCGGGGCGAGACTTAGCTCGCCGCCATTAATTTGTTACCAGCTTTTGCTAGAGTTTCCGCCGTTTTCATCATGCGAACTTGCATTTCAAAGTTGCGCGTCAGCGACATCACACTAACCAATTCATCAATAGCAGATACGTTACTGCCCTCAATGTGCTCAGGAGAGAGTTGCACGGTTTCATCTGCCGCGAATGGCACGCCATCTACGCTGTGCAGCAAGCTATCGCTCTCTTTTTGCAGTTGATTAATTTCCGGTTTAACCAACTTCAAAGTGCCTGCCACAATTTCTGCGCCGCCACCTGGTGGGATCACTGAGACTTGACCACGTTCGCTGATTTCAATCTTTTGATAATCCGGCACAACCAAAGGACCATTGTCACCGAGGACAGGGAACCCATTGATTGTTAGAGCGCCAAAAGTATCGACCTGAATATTGCCTGCACGGGTGTAAGCTTCGTTACCCGCTGGGGTTTCTACAGAGAGATACCCCTCACCCATAACCGCAACGTCCAACGGACGTCCTGTTTTCACAATATCGCCAGCGTCGAAACGTGTTGAAGCAGAGTTGGTCACAACCATAGTGCGACCATCAAAACCTGGGCCTTGCATCTCTACACTACGCACACGCTCCATATCCGCTCGAAAACCCGCAGTATCAGCATTTGATAAGTTGTTTGAACGAACGTGCTGCGCTTTAAGAACTCGGCTGGCACCCGACGTTGCCGTAAATAACAAACTATCCATGCAAAACTCCCATTACACCGCGTTAAACAAAGCTTGAGTAAGCTTGTCGCTGGTAGAAATTGTCTTTGCGTTTGCTTGGTAGTTGCGTTGTGCAGTCATTAGAGCAACAAGCTCGCTGGTTAAGTCAACGTTAGAACCTTCTAATGCACCCGGAGTTAGGTCACCCATCGTACCTGAACCCGGAACACCCATAATTGGAGCACCTGAGCTAAAGCTTTGAGTCCATGATGTTCCACTCACTTTCGCTAAGCCTTGTGTGTTTGCAAAATCAGCAAGAACAACCTGACCTTGTAGCTGTGATTGGCCGTTAGTGTAAGTCGCGTAAACCATGCCGTTACCTTCAACGCGTACACCTGCAAGTTCACCTGACGTGTAACCGTTAGGGCTATTAGTACTTACGCCAAAAGCTGCACCAAATTGCGTGCTGCCTTTCAGGTTAATGTCTACACTCATCGCGTTCGCGCCTGCTGCAGGGAATGAAACATTAAACGGCGCAGTCGGTGTTGAAAGCGAGCCGTCTTTACCAAACGTTACAGGCACAGTTGCTACTGGCGTCGTACCGCCATCTACTTGAACGTTCACTTCCCACGAGTTAGAAGCAGTCTTAGTAAAGTACTGAGTTACCGTGTGCGAGTTACCCAATGAGTCGTAGACTTTTGTTGTGTAAGACGAGTTAAATGAGCTTGGATCTTTTGGATTGAATGGCGTTACGGCTTTATCAATAACAGACGCGCTTGCGTCGAAGTTCGCAACAAAATCTAAGCTGTCTGTTGCTTTAGCATTCAGTGAGGAAGTCGATACCTGAATATTACCCACAGAACCTGTCATTAGGTTGTTGTTGCTATCGACACTGTAACCTTGAAGCTTTGCACCGCTGTTAGCCGTAACAAAGTTGTTCTTATCCGTTGAGAACACACCTGAACGTGTGTACAACATTTGGCCCATATTATCTTTAGTAACAAAAAAGCCACCGCCATTAATAGCTAGGTCCATCGCGCGGCCAGTTCCTGTGATACTGCCGTCTTTGTCGAAGTTCTGTGAAATTGACGCGACTTCCACACCACCAAGTTGCATGCCGTTATATACAGCGGAGAATTCTGTGCGGCCACCTTTAAAACCATACGTTGATGCGTTGGCAATGTTGTGACTGATTGTGTTTAGCTCTGTGTTGGTCGCGTCCAGACCACTTAGTGCGATGTTAAAACTCATAAATAGACCTCTGATTTCCGTATTTGGTTAAGCACCAAACTGAGTGATTTGATAGAAAGGAACGTTGCCAACGCCATGGACATTGACTAATGCTGCGCCACCGGTATTAGGAATGCGCACTTGCTCAACAGTGCCTGCCATCAGCACATTTGGACTTGCTTGCCCTTCTTGCACTTCTACGGCCACTGAGTATTTGCCTGGTTTAAGACCAAGTTCTTCAGGATTAATTGAAAAGTCGACGTCACCTTTACCGTGAGCACCTAGTGGCACTTTAGTTGATTGTCCAAATTCATCTTTAACAACTAACGTGACTTGGTTTGAGCTATGAGCGAGTTCGATTTTTCCGTTTTGTACGTCTTCACCAAGCTGAAATTCATCCGCGTTGACGTAAACCGTTTGCCCAACAAGGCCCGCTGTTGACAGCACTTGCATGTTGTCCAGTAACACCATGCTCTGTTGCATTGTCTTAGACATATTCTCGGTACTTTGTACCTGCGAGAACTGAGCCAATTGACCAACGTATTCCGTACCATCAAGGGGATTAAGTGGGTCTTGGTTTTGAATTTGAGCCACCATCAAAGAAATAAACTCATTCTCCAATGAAGAAGCACTGTTCATGTCTTTAGGGTTTGGTGAGATACCGTTGCTGTCTTTTGCTTTTGTATTTACTGGAGCGTCAGACGATAAAGGGGTGTATTGTGCAATACTCATTAGCTACCCTGCCCTAATCTAAGCAGACCTTGCTGCATACTTTTTACATTGGCTAATACTTCAACATTCGTTTCGAAGCTGCGTGTTGCGGACATCATGTCTGCCATTTCAGCAACTACATCAATATCTGGGTAAAACACATAGCCTTCATCATTAGCCAGTGGGTTGTTCGGCTCAAAACGCTTCTCTGCATCTCCAGCATTTTTAACAACGTCAACAATGCGAACTTCTGCATTGGGATAAGCTCCATTTTCCGTTGTCATTTGCGTTTTTTGGTACACAGTCGCAAATACTGGCTTAAGCGCTTTATAAGCATCTTCTGGATTTGCAGATACTGCATCTGCGTTTGCTAAGTTACTGGCTACCGTATTCAGACGCACAGTTTGTGCTGTCATCGCGGAACCAGTGATCGAGTAAATATCAGTGAATGACATAATTAACGTCCCTCAATCGCTTTCGCTAAGCCATTAAATTTCATGTTGAGAAACGTCAGGCTAGTTTGAAAGTCCATGTTGTTTTGCGTGAATTTTGCTTGTTCAACACCAAGCTCTACGGTGTTGCCATTTTTGCTATTCTGGTAAGGCACCGAGTATTGGGCCTGAACCTGGAACTTTGGCACCGGTTTGTTCACACCACCTGCCGTCACTTGGTTCATTACGGTGGTGAAACTTAGGTCTTTCGCCAAATACCCAGGGGTGTCAACATTTGCTAGGTTACTGGCGAGGACTTTGGTACGCTGAACGCGAAAATTAAGTGCCTCTGGATGTACTCCTAAAGCATTTTCAAATGTGATCGCCATGCATCTTCCTTACAGTTGGCTCGAATACGCCAACATACAAACAAGATACGTGCCATAAAAAATAGCTATATATATCAATGACTTACAAACAAGGATGGAAGCCAAACTTCCGGTTCTCGGAAAGCATTAAAAACAAGAGGAAAGTGTCCACTTCCTCAACAATAATGCTGACGTTACTCGCTTTGACATCAGAACAAGCATTCGCCAACACCAATGACAAAACCCTAAGCGTTGAAGAGATAAAATCCGTTGTAGCAACGGATTTCGAACAAGAGGTGGATCGCGTAGCGCTCTCCAATCAGTGGGGGAAGTACAAACTGGACTTCGACATGTGGGTGCCCGGTTCAGCCAATCACTTGCCAGAATGTGGATCGCCTTTAGTTATCACAGGTCGTGACAACAACACGTTGCCAGTCGGTAACCTCAAGCGCTCAGTCAGCTGCGACAATATCGCATCACCATGGCGAATTAACGTTACGATAAAGTCTTCGCTGACTCTGCCTGTTTTGGTCGCGACAACCACGGTTGGCCGAAATGAAGTCGTAACGGCTAAACACATAAAGCTTGAAACCCGAACCATCTCTCGCCAAGACGATTTTTATACTCGCCCCGAGCAAGCAGTAGGCTTAGAAACCTCTCGTCGTTTGCGGGCTGGACAAGTGGTTAATCCATCCAATTTGTCGGCCCCACCTCTAATCGAGAAAGGCAATGAAGTCATAGTCATTGCGAGCAAAAATGGATTTAGTGCCAGCACAAAAGGAGTCGCCTTAGAAGATGGAGCGAAAGGGCAACAAATTGACGTGGAAAACCCAAGTTCGGGCAAGGTCATAAGAGCAGTCGTAACTGGATTAAACCAGGTTCATACTCAATTTTGATTTTTTGACTCGGGGTAACATTTTTTAATTTTGGCTCTCGTCAGTAACACTGAACTTCGAGTACAAAAAAAATATTTAATGTTTATCACATTCTAACCGCCTACTTAATTTAGAACATGATGATGAGGACCACAGCATGAAAATCGACAAAGTCGCGGGCGGTCATGTCCCACAAACAAAATTACAGCAAGCAAGCAAACAGCCTGTCGACGTCGTCGAACAGAGCAAAGTACACGAGCCTGCATTTCAAGCGAATACCGTAGCGATAGATCGCGCTCAAGCTGAAATGGCATCACTACCTGATGTTGATATGGAAAAAGTAGAACAAGTACGCAACGCATTAGCGCGTGGTGAACTTAGCCTAGATACAAAAGTGTTATCCAAGGCAATCATGCAGTTCCATACAGGTCACGAGTAATAAAACGCTAGGAAGACATCATGGCAAGCGCAGTATCGCAGCGAATTCAACAATTTGTTCGCTCTATATCTGAGGATATTAAGCTTTATCAACAACTGCTTCCTTTGCTTCAGCAGCAAAAGGTATTGTACTTAAAGTTTGATGGAGAGGCACTGAACGACAATGTTCAAAAACAAATGCCGATACTCAATAAACTCAGCCGCTCCGCCAATGACAGAAGCCAGTGTATGCGAGCGCTGGGGTTAGCATGTAATGACGCCAGCGTAAAACGAATTTTCAACGCTTTGCCTGCCCAAATAGGTATGCAAGCTAGAAAACAATGGGCGCTATTGGAAACGTTGGTAAGTCAGTGCCAACAATACAATCAGAGCAATGGCCACAGCTCTGCGGCGTTCCATGAGTTGGTCAGTCAACTCAAACAACCTGTGCAACACACTTATGAAGATAAATCGTTCTAAACGATGTTCGTCTTGCCTACAGATTCAGTCGCCATCTCGGCTGAGTACTGTAGGCCTTTTTATTTTTATTGCCTTTCTGTCCTACCTTCCATTCACATGCCAGGCAAAACCAAATGCTGTCGATATTCAAACGCAGTATCAAGTATTAGCCCCATACAAGCCACAAATTGCCAAGCGTCTCGATTCATCCAAACCGGTAATTAACCACATTTTCAAACAGCTTCAAAACCACTCATTACCAAATAGCCTAGCCTTAGTGCCAATGTTAGAGTCTTCTTACAATCCCAAAGCCGTTTCTCATGCTAACGCCGCCGGACTTTGGCAATTGATACCAACCACAGCGAAACGATTCGGATTAACGATAAATACAAAACAAGACGATCGCTTTGACACAGAAGCCAGCACAACGGCCGCGCTCAAGTACCTGGCGTTTTTATACAACAAATTCGATCAAAATATGGCTCTCACTTTAGCTGCATACAATGCCGGAGAAGGACGTGTTGCACGTGCTATTCAGCGAGCAGGAAGTCGAGATTTCCAACAACTCACGCTGCCTAACGAGACTCGCCAATACGTCAGCCGCTTCTATGCATTGGAAAAGTTGATAGATATCGGTCAGTTACAATCCTCATCATTTCAACCTTTACTCTTGTTTGCTCCAGACGCTCCTATGATTTCACAACCGCTGGTCGACTTTAGCCGACTGCCTCCGCTAGTTAATTTGTGATAAAAGCTACGACAGAGCTCAATGTCAGAGAAACGTAAAATTACAAGATCCTGTTCGGCGAATTTGAAAACTCGTGATCTCTATGCAAACGTGTGCAAAAAAGTTGAGGTAAGGTATCTCAAAGATAAGAAAGAGTAGTGGTTTACTAAAAAGCGCCCCAATTGCGCTTGGCAATTGGGTAGATATGCGTCACATTGCGTTTGCAAAAAAACATGAAAACCAATGGTCAGACCTAATAATTATTTACACACTAAATGTAAAACAGCTATTGTTTTCATAGTTCGAAACAAATCTAACATATCAAGATGACGCTTCGCTTGCGCGTCTGGAATAAGTCCGGGTTCCGGGGGGGAGTCCGGACTTTTTTATTGCTCTAAAATCTTTGCCCACAATAGAGCCAACAGAAGCTAAGTCGTAATGCTGCAAACTAGCTGTTTATAGTAATTCTTTAGAAATCAACTGAAGTAAAAACGTTTCGCGCTCAATGCTCATGCCTTTTTTCGGGCTTTCTGCCATCGTTTTTTCATTGTGTGCAATTGCTTCGTGTATGTTCATCCATACTGGGCGCATTCCATTTTTAACTTCGTAATCTTCATACGCCGTTTCGCCTAGCTCACGTTCGATTTTACATGTATAACAATACGACACCATGTGCATCACGTCAGCGTCATCCTTGTACCACGGACGAAACTCCTCAAAGATTCCGAAAGGCTTAATACCATGTATATTTTGGGCGCCCGTTTCTTCCTCTAATTCACGGACTAATCCAGCAATGACATCTTCACCATCATCAATACCACCGCCTGGTAGCGTGTAGTCATGGTAACGTTCTGTATAGAGCAACAGCACATCTTCACCATCAAGTACAATGGCTCGCGCTGCATTGCGCTGAAAAACAATTTTGTCATCCAAATGCTCTATGTCTGGATGAACGGTCGATTTTAAATGTCTCATCGAAAATACCACGGTCAATGTTTTGTGCGCATATTACCGAATTTCACACTTTAAATCATTGTTGTAGGCCAGGTACGTTCGAGCGCTTGTCAGGAAGTGATTGATATGACCTTCACAACAATACGCCAAGAACAGAAGTGTGACGTGCTAATCAGCAATAAATGAGAATATCTAAATTCTTATACGTCCCTCTTACTTTTAACATCGATAAGACAATAATCTCTTAAAGTTGCCTATAATCAATACAATACTCGCCCACCCCATGCGGAGATAAAGAATGAAAAAGACAAATTTAATGATGGCTATGGCTGCAACATTGGTACTGGCTGGTTGTTCAACTTACGAGGGAGCGACCCGATCAACTGAGTATACCTCCGTTGCAAATCCCGCAGCCGTATACTGTGTTCAGCAAGGTGGTGAGCTGGATACCGTGTCGGAAAACGGCGAACGTGTCACTTACTGTGTGCTGTCGGACAATGAACGCGTCGAGCAATGGGAATACTATCGCGAGAATCACAAAGAAAATGAGGGTGACAACTACTAATTATTTTTATCGATACGTCACCTTCCCTCTATCACTTAGGAGCCTTTGGGCTCCTTTTTATTTGATTTATCAAAGTGTTCTTACGTTGTTTTTACATATCTCTGACTTTACCGCACATCGACCCTATATCGAACAGTGTTCTATTCTTGACATTCCCCTGACATAACTTTCCACTTGGACAATAAAATTCCAAACACAGATCACACTAATTCACATTTCTTCCACATTTTCTGGGACAGGTGAGCAAGATGAAAACACAAATAGTAAAAGAAGCCGAGTCAGCCCCAAGCAACGTTGTTACTGAAAAATCAAAGCGCATTATTTATAAATCGAGTTTAAACGCCTTGATGATTGTCGCTATAAGTATTCTCGTTAACCTTAGTCTTCGTCTTGATTATGTCGTGTTGGGATCAAGCCTTGGCGAGCTTTCCGTTACAGAAACGCTCCAGCTTGTGATGCTTGCTATTGCATCATGGTCGTTTTTCAGCTTATCGAAACAACAGCCTCAGCTAAAGCATGCGGCTATTTTGATTGCAGGATTTTTTGCAGTACTGATTATTCGCGAAACGGACTATTGGACAGACATGATTCATCATGGCTCTTGGGTTTTCCCAGCACTTGCTGTCACCGCACTGGCTTGCGCCAAAGCTTACCAAGGTGGTAAAGGTACCATGAACGAAATGGCGACCATTTTAACGGTGCCACATATGAAGCTATTAGTTGGTGCTGTAATGCTATTATTAGTCTTCTCTCGTTTGTATGGTATGGGTAGTTTTTGGCAACAAGTGATGGACGAAAATTACATCCGTGATGTTAAAAATATCTCAGAAGAAGGTATAGAACTGCTTTGCTACTGTTTGATCGCATTAAGCGCCGTCCGCACAAAACGCGAGCTTAATGAATAGACTCTGGGTCAAAGCGACGGTTCAATGCCGTCAGTATCGGATGGAAGATACTTAATGCCTTTTCCGCAGCACCTACAGATTCATCCAAGGCCGTCATTTCGACGGCCTTTTTCATTTCTTCAATATGTTGCAAAGCCTCTTTATCGAGCGGTAAAGAGAGCAATTTATGAATAGTATCTCTTGCGATCATAAGTGGCTTTTTTCGGACAATTGATAAATCTCGGAAAAATACGCCATGCTTGACCCCTTCTAAATAAACTCGGTAGGTTGTGAGTTCATCGAGTAGCAAGAATGTCTCCGCCATAAGCCCTTTATGTGGGTATGGCACGCTAATATGTTTGCTGATATCCAGTGGAATATTGAGGGTCACCCCCATGGATTCGCAATCGGATTTAAGTACTCGTAATAAGCCTTGCTCATCCATCAAATTCTGGATATCAATGATTCGTTCGAGGTGGTAGTCATTAGACAGCAAGATAACCTCAACCGGATGCCCCAACCATAACTCGAACAACCCACTTTTGCACAAAACTTGGGAAACATAACGCATGTTTTGAAACGTGTTCAACGACTCCGTTTCTAAGAGTATATGACGTTCAGGGAACGGATTCACAGAGTCTGCGTTTAGGGTTCTAAAATACGCGTACATCGCCTCTGCTTCAGAAACACTTTGTCCTTGCGTTACTCCGCCACAAAAAACAATCACCGTTCGCTCTATCGGTAGTGATGCAGTCCTACAAGACAAAGCTTCGACTCTGGTTATGCCCTCAGAGGTCAACCTGTTATTGACGAGGCGTTTACCTAAAACGATGACGATGTTGTCTAACTTCATTTTAAAATCTCGCGCTTAGTTGGCAGTGTTACAAAAATCTTCTTTCACTCCCGACCCACAAGCTTTAACATCTAGTTAACAACACTGTTCTAGAGACCTTTATAAAGGTTCACTGCTAAAGGAAGTCAATTATGCTGTCGATTTTCGATATATTTAAAATTGGTGTCGGGCCATCCAGCTCCCACACTAATGGTCCTATGCTTGCCGGATTCCATTTCACTCAGCTAGTTAGCGACTCTATGGCGAAAGTGCATCGGGTGCAAGTGGACCTTTATGGCTCATTGTCACTGACAGGTCGAGGGCACCATACAGACCGAGCCACGGTCCTTGGTTTGATGGGAAATAAACCTGATACCATCAAAATGAGCAGTGCCAAAAGTGCGCTACAAAATACCATAGACAATAATACGCTCATGCTCGCCGGTACACACCAGATTGAGTTTAGCTACGACCATGACATCGTCTTTCATAGCGACAACCTTCCCCTGCATGAAAATGGTATGACGATTACGGCATTAGACGCAGCTGGAGATCAAGTAGCGTTTGAAATTTATTACTCCATTGGAGGCGGATTCATCGCCACCGCCGACGAACTAGAGAACGGCACGCAACAAAATGAGGTCGCAGTACCATTTCCGTTTACATCCGCAGATGAGATGCTGGAAAAAGCCGAGACGAACGGTTTCAGCTTGGGAGGCATGATCCTCCAAAACGAACTCGCATTTCGCTCAGACGAAGAAATTAACCAAAGAGCAGAGCAAATTTGGAAAGTGATGTCGCTCTGCATGCAACGTGGCTTCGATACGGAAGGGATTTTGGAAGGTGGTCTAAATGTCACTCGTCGAGCACCAAACCTTTTGAAAAAGCTCGAAGCCAACGCTGCAGTTGAAAACGATCCGATGGAGATCATGGATTGGATCAATCTCTTCGCCTTTGCGGTTAGTGAAGAAAATGCAGCAGGAGGGCAAGTCGTTACTTCTCCAACGAATGGCGCAGCAGGGGTGATTCCGGCGGTATTGATGTACTACCATCGCTTCATCAAAGAGCTCGATGTTAAACAGCTAAAAGACTTTCTCGCAGTCGCCGGCGCTATCGGCATCTTATATAAAACTAACGCGTCAATTTCTGGTGCAGAAGTGGGGTGTCAGGGAGAAGTTGGGGTTTCTTCATCCATGGCTGCCGCTGGCTTAACAGCGCTAAGAGGGGGCAGTAACGAGCAGATTTGTATTGCTGCGGAAATTGCGATGGAGCATTCATTGGGTATGACTTGTGACCCGATTGGCGGCTTGGTTCAAGTACCTTGTATTGAAAGAAATGCCATGGGAGCAATGAAAGCGATTAATGCATCGCGTATGGCATTAAAGCGCACAAGTAAATGCTTAATTTCGTTAGATAAAGTTATCGAAACCATGTATCAGACTGGTAAAGATATGAATAAAAAATACCGTGAAACCTCTTTGGGGGGCTTAGCTGTCATAAACCTATGTCAATAGACTACCATCACTGTGATTGAAATGTTTCTTAATGTAGTATTAAGAAAACGAGATTGCAGAGATAGTTATGAGTGTTGATATAGAGCAGATTCATCAAGAAAAATTAGCGTATTCATACATACGCTATTCGTCAAAGCGTCAGGAGTTTGGCGATAGTTTTAGACGACAAACGCAACAGACAAAAGACTTTTGTGAGAAGTATGGTTACACCCTCGCAAACCAGTTTGAAGATCTGGGTGTATCTGGTTTTAAAGATGATCAGGAAGCTCTTCAAGCATTCATTAGAGACTGTGAATCTGGGAAAATAAAAAAAGGCTCTTTACTCATCGTAGAGAGTCTTGACCGCCTATCTCGCAAACAAACTAAAATTGCGCTTCGTCAAATGCTTCAAATACTCGAATACGTTGACGTTTACAGCCATCACGAACAAAAATTTTATCGCTCTGAGGCTGATAATAGCGACAACCAAATGATTGATTTGATGATGAGTATTATGGTTATGTCTCGTGCCTATAATGAATCATTTGCGAAACAAAAACGACTTAAAGAAGCGTGGGACGCTGCAAGAAACAAAGCTAAAAAAGGCATTGGAAAAGTAAAAGGCTCTCTTCCTCACTGGCTTTCACTCTCTCCTGATGCAACTAAATTTATCATTAAAGAAGATCGAACAGACATAATTTTTACGATGTTTGAACTGTCTGCTTCTGGAATGGGTAGCACCCAAATCATCAAGTTTTTAAATAAGAATATTGATAAATACCCTTCTCCATCCCCAAAAACCAAGCTTTGGGTTCGCTCAACCGTTAAACGCATTTTAGGCGATAAGCGTTTGCTTGGAGAACACCAGTTTTTTAAAGCTGATCCAACAAACGTTAAGAAAAAAATTCCTGCTGGCGATGTAATTCCTGATTACTTTCCGCAAGTGATCGATGAAGAGCTTTTCTATGAAGTTCAATCTGGTATGCGAAGCAGAAAAATCAAAGCTGGTCGAGTTAGTTCAACGCACTTTCCTAACGTTTTTCGCCATATTTTAAAATGTGGCTGTTGTGGTGCGTCAATGTCTTATGTAAATAAGGGGTTGATGAATGCGAAAGTGAGAAAACCAACAAAATATTTAGCGTGTAGCGTAGCTAAAAGAAGTGATGAATGTAGCCAAAGTAAGCATTTTAGATATGAGCCTATTGAACACATGTTGATTCATTTGGCTACTGCAAACGGGTTTATGCCGAAGGTTGAATCAAGTGCTGATCTAACGGTGCGATACGAAAAACTTTTAGCTACACACGAGAAAGAGCAGAAACAGCTTGAAATGCTTCTCTCACGAGATCTAACCTCACAAATAATCATGGATAAAATCTCCGCTCTTGATAAATCAGTGCAGCGAATATCAAGCGAGATTCAGGCTCTTGAAGATTTGATTGCTGCGAATAAAGGTCAGTATGAATATAAGGATTTATACCGAGATCTTGTTCTCCTTGATGATGAAATAATGAAGTACTCAAACCGAGCACAATTTAACTCTCATATGCAGCAGGAAATAGATTTAGCTTACTTATACCATCGTTACGGTCAGCCTCACCTTGTGTTTAAAATGAAAAGTGGTTTGGTACACGCAGCTCTTTTAGATCAACAGGGAACATTTGGTGGTTGCTCTTTAGAGGATGGCTCTGACACCTTCAAGCGACTGGAAGGCAAAAACTCTCTTGAAGATGATGCAAGGCTCTGGAAATTACTCAAATATGTTGGTGATATATCAGATGATGTAGAAAACGCCGACTTATATGCACACCATCGCTCTCAAATACATGATTTGATGAGTAAACTTAGTGCAAAACTCAGTAAGTATGTGCAAAAGCCTACGGATGAAAGCCTGTTTGAAGAGATATATGAGTTATCTGACAGGGTTTATGCCGAGATAGGTAAAAACGAAAAAGTCTTCATTGAGTAAATCTGCCCTTAATCTAACAGGCTAAAGGACCGCATCAAGCGGTCTTTTAGTATGTCGCCTCTTCGGTTTCTTTATCTTAAAACGTACCAACTAAATCTTTTATATCTATCTGATATAAAAGGGAATTATAAAATTGCTTTAAAAATCCAAAAAATAAAGCTTGACATTTAATGAAAATAAATGTTGACATTTCATTCTGGTTAATGTTACTATTCTCACCGTTGAAAGAGCTAATTACTTTTTCTTCCTCTCAAAATTGATAGTCGTGGTGCGCCACTTCTACCGCCAAAATATTAAGCAAGAACGGCTTGTCTGCAATGTGCAGATTCATGTTCAACAATCTAAAAGCTTTCCTTCCGCAAGGATCATTGTTCGCTTTGTTCATTCAAAGTGCAGGGATAGATCTATCTGCTGAATCAGAACTACCTTTTAGTTGTTGTCATACCGCCCTCTTATTGCT